>NZ_CP075566.1:5774894-6128192 GCF_018502625.1 Pseudomonas hormoni | reverse complement strand
AGGTGATCGCCGGTTTTGCCGGGGCCACCGCTGACGCCTTCACCCTGTTCGAGCGCTTCGAAGGCCAGCTCGAGAAACATCAGGGTCACCTGGTTCGCGCCGCCGTCGAACTCGCCAAAGAATGGCGCACCGACCGCTCCCTCAGCCGCCTCGAAGCCATGCTCGCGGTCGCCAACAAAGACGCGTCCCTGATCATCACCGGCAACGGTGACGTGGTTGAGCCCGAAGAAGGCCTGATCGCCATGGGTTCCGGTGGCGGTTACGCCCAGGCCGCCGCCAGCGCGCTGCTGAAGAAAACCGATCTGTCGGCCCGCGAAATCGTCGAAACCGCGCTCGGCATCGCCGGCGACATCTGTGTATTCACCAACCACACCTTCACCATTGAGGAGCAGGACCTCGCCGAGTAAGCCTGTTCCGGCCTTAGCGCCACGGCTCACTTTTGCTTGAGGACCGCCAATTACTATGTCCATGACTCCCCGTGAAATCGTCCACGAACTCAATCGCCATATCATCGGCCAGGACGATGCCAAGCGCGCCGTCGCCATCGCGCTGCGTAACCGCTGGCGCCGGATGCAACTGCCGGAAGAGCTGCGCGTTGAAGTAACGCCAAAGAACATTCTCATGATCGGCCCGACCGGTGTCGGTAAAACCGAGATCGCCCGTCGCCTGGCCAAACTGGCCAATGCGCCGTTCATCAAAGTCGAAGCGACCAAGTTCACCGAAGTCGGCTACGTCGGTCGCGACGTCGAGTCGATCATTCGTGATCTGGCTGACGCCGCCATCAAGCTGCTGCGCGAACAGGAAATAACCAAGGTTCGCCACCGCGCCGAAGACGCCGCCGAAGAGCGCATCCTCGACGCCTTGCTGCCACCGGCGCGCATGGGCTTCAACAACGATGACGCCCCGTCGGCCGACTCCAACACCCGCCAGCTGTTCCGCAAGCGACTGCGCGAAGGTCAGCTGGATGACAAGGAGATCGAAATCGAAGTCGCCGAAGTGGCCGGCGTCGATATCTCCGCGCCACCGGGCATGGAAGAAATGACCAATCAGTTGCAGAGCCTGTTCGCCAACATGGGCAAGGGCAAACGCAAGAGCCGCAAGCTCAAGGTCAAGGAAGCGCTGAAACTGGTCCGCGACGAAGAAGCGAGCCGCCTGGTCAACGATGAAGAGCTGAAGGCCAAGGCGCTGGAAGCGGTCGAGCAGCACGGCATCGTGTTCATCGACGAAATCGACAAGGTGGCCAAGCGCGGTAACTCCGGTGGCGTTGATGTGTCCCGTGAGGGCGTACAGCGCGACCTGCTGCCACTGATCGAAGGCTGCACCGTCAACACCAAACTGGGCATGGTCAAGACCGACCACATCCTGTTCATCGCCTCCGGCGCGTTCCACCTGAGCAAGCCGAGTGATCTGGTGCCTGAGTTGCAAGGTCGCCTGCCGATCCGTGTCGAGCTGAAAGCGCTGACGCCTGAAGACTTCGAACGCATTCTCAGCGAGCCGCACGCATCGCTCACCGAGCAATATTGCGCACTGCTGAAAACCGAAGGCCTGGCCATCGAGTTCCAGCCGGATGGCATCAAGCGCATCGCCGAGATCGCCTGGCAGGTCAACGAGAAGACCGAGAACATCGGTGCCCGTCGCCTGCACACCTTGCTTGAGCGACTGCTCGAAGAGGTGTCGTTCAGCGCCGGCGACCTGGCCAGCGCCCACGACGGCAAGGTGATCCTGATCGACGCCGACTACGTCAACAGCCACCTGGGCGAATTGGCGCAGAACGAAGACCTGTCCCGTTATATCCTGTAGGTCACATTCTGTGTGAGCGGGCTTCTGTGGCGAGGGAGCTTGCTCCCGCTGGGTCGCGAAGCGACCCCAAAATCGGCGAATGCGGTCTGTCAGCACAACCCATTCGCCGGATTTACGACTGCTGCGCAGCCGAGCGGGAGCAAGCTCCCTCGCCACAGGATCACCCGCCGACACAGGGCCTCCATTCAGACGGACGACCGGCCCCATGACGACCCAACTCCCCACCGACATCAAACTGCACAAAGCCTCGAAAACCCTGTCGCTGAAATACGCGTCCGGCGAGGAGCATCACCTGCCCGCCGAGTTCCTGCGCGTGCACTCTCCTTCCGCCGAGGTCCAGGGCCACGGCAAACCTATCCTGCAATTTGGCAAGATCGGCGTAGGCCTGACCAAGGTAGAACCGGCCGGTCAGTACGCACTGAAATTGACCTTCGACGATGGCCACGACAGCGGCCTGTTCACCTGGGACTACTTGTACCAGTTGGGCGTGCGTCAGGAGGATCTCTGGAACGATTATCTTGCCGAACTGAAAGCGGCCGGAAAGACCCGCGACCCGAACGAGTCTGTCGTCAAGCTGATGCTCTAGCCCGAGCCTCTTGCGCTTTAGAGGGCATTTTCTAATTTCATCTGTTTGAATGCTTGGCCGCGAGGTCAGTCATTAGCCTGCTTGCGAAAAAAATTAAACTCGGGTAACCAATGGAGCTGGCAAGTTCCCTGCAGTGCTCTCTGCGAACAAAAAGCAGTGATGCAGAATTAACGGTCACCCGAGCAGTAGTACCTGGCATTGGCTGTGTACTTACACAGCTGGACCCTGGTACTCGTCTCAGGACAATGGAGCGTCGTAGATGAGTAACAAGAATAACGATGACTTGAAGTATCAGGCCTCGGAAAATACGTTGGGGCTGAATCCTGTCGTTGGGCTGCGTGGAAAGGATCTACTGGCTTCTGCTCGAATGGTGCTCAGGCAGGCCATCAGGCAACCGGTTCATAGCGCCAGGCATGTCGCTCATTTCGGCCTTGAACTCAAGAACGTGCTGTTCGGCAAATCCGAGCTGCAACCGACCAGCGATGACCGTCGCTTCCACGATCCGGCCTGGAGCCAGAACCCGCTCTACAAACGTTATCTGCAAACTTACCTGGCGTGGCGCAAGGAACTCCACGACTGGATCGACGACAGCAACCTCGGGCCCAAGGATGTGGCACGCGGGCACTTCGTGATCAACCTCATGACCGAAGCCATGGCCCCGACCAACAGTGCGGCCAACCCGGCGGCGGTCAAACGCTTCTTCGAAACCGGTGGCAAGAGCCTGCTCGACGGCCTCTCGCACCTGGCCAAGGATCTGGTGCACAACGGCGGTATGCCGAGCCAGGTCAACATGGGTGCGTTCGAAGTCGGCAAGAGCCTGGGCGTGACCGAAGGCGCGGTGGTGTTCCGCAACGACGTGCTGGAGCTGATCCAGTACCGGCCGACCACCGAACAGGTGCACGAGCGCCCATTGCTGGTGGTGCCGCCGCAGATCAACAAGTTCTACGTCTTCGACCTGAGCCCGGACAAAAGCCTGGCGCGTTTTTGCCTGCGCAATCATGTTCAAACCTTCATCGTCAGCTGGCGCAACCCGACCAAGGAGCAACGCGAGTGGGGCCTTTCGACCTACATCGAAGCGCTCAAGGAAGCGGTCGATGTGATCACCGCGATCACCGGCAGCAAAGACGTGAATATGCTCGGTGCCTGCTCCGGCGGTATCACCTGCACCGCGCTGCTGGGCCACTACGCGGCGATCGGCGAGAACAAGGTCAACGCCCTCACCCTGCTGGTGAGCGTGCTGGACACTACCCTGGACAGCGACGTGGCGTTGTTCGTCGACGAGCAAACCCTCGAAGCCGCCAAGCGCCATTCTTATCAGGCCGGTGTGCTGGAAGGCCGTGACATGGCGAAGGTGTTCGCCTGGATGCGCCCCAATGACCTGATCTGGAATTACTGGGTCAACAACTACCTGCTCGGCAACGAGCCGCCGGTGTTCGACATCCTGTTCTGGAACAACGACACCACACGATTGCCCGCCGCGTTCCACGGCGACCTGATCGAGCTGTTCAAAAACAACCCACTGATTCGTCCGGATGCACTGGAAGTGTGCGGCACGCCAATTGATCTGAAGCAGGTCACGGCGGACATCTTTTCCCTGGCCGGCACCAACGACCACATCACGCCATGGAAGTCCTGCTACAAGTCGGCGCAACTGTTTGGCGGCAAGGTCGAGTTCGTGTTGTCCAGCAGCGGGCACATCCAGAGCATTCTGAACCCGCCGGGCAACCCGAAATCACGCTACATGACCAGCGTCGAGATGCCATTGAAGGCTGAGGACTGGCAGGAAAATTCCACCAAGCACACCGACTCCTGGTGGCTGCACTGGCAGGCGTGGCAAGCGGAACGTTCGGGCGAACTGAAAAAAGCTCCGACAAAACTGGGCAACAAGGCTTATCCCGCGGGTGAAGCAGCACCAGGCACTTACGTACACGAGCGGTAACTGACACACCCGCCCCCTGTAGGAGCGAAGCTTGCTCGCGAAAGCGGTCATTCATTCAACGTAGCTTTCGACTGATCTGACGCCTTCGCGAGCAAGCTTCGCTCCTACAGGGGACCGGGATAATTAACCCACAGGGCTTGAAGCATGCCGCAACCGTTCATTTTTCGTACCGTCGACCTGGATGGCCAGACCCTCCGCACGGCGGTACGCCCCGGCAAGCCTCACTTGACGCCCTTGCTGATTTTCAATGGCATCGGCGCCAACCTGGAGCTGGTGTTTCCGTTCGTCGCGGCGCTGGACCCGGACCTCGAAGTCATCGCTTTCGATGTCCCGGGTGTTGGCGGTTCGTCGACACCGAACCGGCCGTATCGTTTTCCGGGCCTGGCCAAACTCACGGCGCGGATGCTCGATTATCTCGATTACGGGCGAGTCAACGTGATCGGTGTGTCGTGGGGTGGCGCCCTCGCCCAGCAGTTTGCTTACGACTATCCCGAGCGCTGCAAGAAACTGGTGCTGGCGGCCACGGCGGCGGGTGCGGTGATGGTGCCGGGCAAACCGAAAGTGTTGTGGATGATGGCCAGCCCGCGACGCTACATCCAGCCCTCTCATGTGATTCGCATTGCACCAATGATCTACGGCGGCTCGTTCCGACGCGATCCGACACTCGCCGCCAGCCATGCGGCAAAAGTGCGTTCGGCAGGCAAGCTCGGTTACTACTGGCAGCTGTTCGCCGGCCTCGGCTGGACCAGCATTCACTGGCTGCACAAGATCAACCAGCCGACGCTGGTACTGGCGGGAGACGACGATCCGCTGATCCCGTTGATCAACATGCGTGTGCTGGCCTGGCGGATTCCCAATGCTCAGCTGCACATCATCGATGACGGTCATCTGTTCCTGATCACCCGCGCCGAGGCCGTGGCGCCGATCATCATGAAGTTCCTCGAGGAAGAAAGGCAGCGCGCCGTGATGCATCCGCATCCTTTGCCATCTGGCGGTTAACCGCCGCCGACTTTTTGTTTACGAAAAAGGGTCGGCAGGACGTCGCGCCGCGCAACAACCCGTTACAGCGTCTATGGTGTTCTGGTTCGGTGTATTTGTTTTTGGCCTGAAGACGAAGGAGTGTTGAGTCATGCGCGAAAAACCAGCGAGGGAGTTTTTGCCCACTCCCGCCGCGTTCATCAACGCACAGAGTGCGATTACCGGCCTGCGTGGTCGGGATCTGATGTCGACCCTGCGCAGTGTTGCCGCCCATGGTTTACGCAACCCGGTGCACAGCGCCCGACACGCCTTGAAGCTGGGCGGTCAATTGGGGCGGGTGTTGCTGGGCGAGACCCTGCACCCGACCAACCCGCAGGACAGTCGCTTTGCCGACCCGGCCTGGAGCCTCAACCCGTTCTATCGCCGCAGCCTGCAGGCGTACCTGAGTTGGCAGAAGCAGGTCAAAAGCTGGATCGACGAAAGCAACATGAATCCGGACGATCGCGCCCGCGCCCACTTCGCGTTCGCCTTGCTCAACGACGCGGTTTCACCGTCCAACACCCTGCTCAATCCGCTGGCGATCAAGGAGATTTTCAACTCCGGCGGCAACAGCCTGGTGCGCGGCATCAGTCATCTGTTCGATGATTTCCTGCACAACGACGGCCTGCCCAGGCAGGTCACCAAACAGGCATTCGAGGTTGGCAAAACGGTCGCCACCACCACCGGCTCCGTGGTGTTTCGCAATGAGCTGCTGGAGCTGATCCAGTACAAGCCGATGAGCGAGAAGCAGTATTCCAAACCGCTGCTGGTAGTGCCGCCACAGATCAACAAGTACTACATTTTCGACCTGAGCCCGAGCAACAGCTTCGTTCAGTTCGCCCTGAAAAACGGCCTGCAGACCTTCATGATCAGTTGGCGCAACCCGGATGTTCGCCATCGCGAGTGGGGCCTGTCGACCTACGTCGAAGCCGTGGAAGAAGCGATGAATGTGTGCCGGGCGATCACCGGCGCCCGTGAAGTCAACCTGATGGGCGCCTGCGCCGGCGGGCTGACCATCGCCGCGCTGCAAGGTCATTTGCAAGCCAAGCGGCAGCTGCGTCGGGTATCCAGCGCGACCTATCTGGTGAGCCTGCTCGACAGTCAGATGGACACGCCAGCGACGTTGTTCGCCGACGAGCAAACGCTGGAGGCCGCCAAGCGCCGGTCGTACCAGAAAGGCGTACTGGACGGGCGCGACATGGCCAAGGTCTTCGCCTGGATGCGCCCCAACGATTTGATCTGGAGCTACTTCGTCAACAACTACCTGCTGGGCAAGGAGCCGCCGGCGTTCGACATTCTCTACTGGAACAACGACAACACGCGTCTGCCGGCAGCCTTTCACGGCGACCTGCTGGACTTCTTCAAGCACAACCCGCTGAGTCATCCGGGCGGTCTTGAAGTGTGCGGCACGCCGATCGACTTGCAGAAAGTCACCGTCGACAGCTTCAGCGTCGCCGGCATCAACGACCACATCACCCCGTGGGATGCGGTGTATCGCTCGACGCTGCTGCTCGGTGGCGAGCGGCGCTTCGTGCTGTCCAACAGCGGGCATGTGCAGAGCATCCTCAACCCGCCTTCCAACCCGAAAGCCAATTTCATCGAAAGCACGAAACTGAGCGGCGATCCCAGGGCCTGGTATTACGACGCCAAGCAAGTCGACGGCAGCTGGTGGACGCAATGGCTGGGCTGGATCCAGGAACGCTCGGGCGCGCAGAAAGAAACCCACATGGCGCTCGGCAACCAGAACTATCCACCGATGGAGGCGGCACCCGGTACTTACGTGCGCGTGCGCTGACGCTCAACACACCACGGCCGGCATCGGCCGTGGCATGACCTGATCATTAAGAAGACTGGATGAAAACCCGCGACCGGATCCTCGAATGTGCCCTGCAGTTGTTTAACCAGAAGGGCGAACCGAACGTCTCCACCATGGAAGTTGCCAACGAAATGGGCATCAGCCCGGGCAACCTCTACTACCATTTCCACGGCAAGGAACCGCTGATTCTCGGACTGTTCGAGCGCTTCCAGGCGGAGCTCGCGCCGCTGCTCGATCCGCCGTCCGACGTGGAATTGGCCCCTGAAGACTATTGGCTGTTTCTGCATTTGATCGTGGAGCGCCTGGCTCATTACCGGTTCCTGTTCCAGGACCTGTCGAACCTCGCCGGGCGCCTGCCGAAACTGGCCAAAGGGATACGCAACCTGCTCAATGCACTGAAGCGCACGCTGGCTTCATTGCTGGCGCGGTTGAAGGCTCAGGGGCTGTTGGTCAGCGACACGCAGGCGCTGGGGCAACTGGTGGAGCAGATCACCATGACGCTGCTGTTCTCGCTGGATTATCAGCGGATTCTGGATCGTGAGGGTGAGGTGAGGCTGGTGGTGTATCAGATCATGATGCTGGTGGCGCCGCATCTGCTGCCGCCGATCAAGGTCGCGACCGAGCAGCTGGCTTTACAGTATCTCGAAGAACACGAATAACCCTGACCACCGCCAACCCTGTGGGAGCGGGCTTGCCCGCGATAGCTATTTTCCATTCAACATCAATGTTGAATGTTATGGCCTCATCGCGGGCAAGCCCGCTCCCACAGGGGACTGCGGTACTCTCACAACCATGCACAAACAAAAACGCCCGACCTTTGCAGGCCGGGCGCTTTTTTGAGCCCTGAAATCAGGACTGACTGGTTGGCGTCGATGGAGCTGACGCGGCAGTCGGGGTTGCAGCAGGGGTCGGCGCGGTAGCAGAGTTCGATGTGCTGACCGGAGTCGACGGGGTTGCCGGTTTGGCGGCAGCCACTGCTGGTTTCGGTGCAGCGGCTTTCGGCGCTGCCGGTTTTTTCACTGCTGGCTTCTTCGCTGCGGCAGGTTTTGCCGCTGGCTTGGCTGCCGGTTTGGCGGCTGCGGTTTTCGCTGCAGGCTTGGCAGCTGGTTTAGCTGCGGCTTTGGCGGCGACCGGTTTGGCCGCTGGCTTGGCTGCTGCAGGTTTAGCTGCGGCAGTTTTGGTTGCTGGTTTAGCGGCCGCTTTTGCCAGTGGCTTGGCAGCCGTTTTGGCAGCAGGCTTGGCCGCTGCGGTTTTCGCCGCAACTGGCGCAACCTTGGCACCGGTGAGTCGTTCGATTTGCTTGGTCAGGGTATCGACCTTGCTGTGCAGCGCTTTCACTTCGTTACGGCTTGGTACACCCAGGCGCGAAATGGCGCTGTTCAGGCGCTTGTCGAAAGCCCCTTCCAGCTCATCCCACTTGCCCAGCGCACGATCTTTCACGCCACTGATGCGCGACTTGGCCGAGGAAGCGGAGTCCTTGACGTCGTCGACTTTTTTGCCGACAGCGTTCTTGGTGAGCTTCTCGGCTTTCTCGCCGTCTTTGACCAATGTATCGAAGAGCTTGCTGCCGTCAGTGTCGATCTTCGAGTACACGCCTAAACCAGCCAGCCAGATTTTGCGGGAGTAGTCTTCGACTTTCCCAATCCACGAGCTGCCTTCTTTTTCGGTGTTCTTTTTACCAGCCATCCCGTTCTCCTTAAGATTTACGCGCGACGCGTTCGAGCAATGCCGTCAGCTCATCGAGCTTAGCAGAGAGTGTCTCAACGTCATGTTTAGACGGAATGCCGATACGATTCAAGGCACTTGCAACACGCGAGTCAAAAGCCTTCTCGACCTTGTCGAGTTGAAGTTCAACCTTGCCTTTGAATGTGCTCACTTCACTCTTGGCTTCATCGATCTCGGCGTTAGCCGCTTCAAGTTTCTCGGCGACTACCTTTTTGCCTTTGGTTTCAACGGTTTGACCCGCCTTGACCAACTCTTGAAAGTACTCGCTGCCCTCTTGGCCGACCTTGGTGTAGGCACCCAGGCCTGCCAGCCAGATCTTGCGGGCATAGGATTTGACGTCGCTCAGAGCGGTTGTCGAAGCGTCGATTTTTTTCTTCAAAATTACTTTGGCCATGGTGCACCTCACGCGCAGAAGGTTTGAGGAACTGCCCGCGAAAGTGTCGGGCTCATGCACAAAGTAGGGAGAAAAATTAGAAACGGCACCCTAACAACTGACATAAACAGGTGCTGCATGACCGAGATCAATTGTGGCGAGGGAGCTTGCTCCCGCTCGACTGCGCAGCAGTCGCAAACAGGCGAACCGAATGTCCCTGAGAATATGCGGTGCCGGCGTTGGGGGCGCTTCGCACCCCAGCGGGAGCAAGCTCCCTCGCCACAGGTGTAGGTTCGTTCTCAGGTGAGGGCTTTATCGAGCGCCTTTTCGATTTCCGATTTGATCATGCCGCTCATGGCCGACATCATCAGGCCCAGCTCCACATCGACGCGGATCGAATCTTCGCTGACATGCACCGCGCCTTTCACCCCGGAACGCTTGAGGTTCAAGGTGTCGCCAGACCACTGCGGCTCCAGGCCATATTGATCGGACAGCTTCTGCGCCAACTGATCGGCCTTCTCTCGGGCCGCTTCCTTGCCCAGGCCGTGGGCACGCTCAACACTAATACGGGCCATCGAATGACTCCTGCTTTATGGATACTTTCCTGAAGCATCTTGACCGCCGCTGCGGCAAAACGTCCCGGTGATTGCCTATCTTACCTTCAGCCTTGCCAAGACAAAGCAGGCCACCGGGATTAGAATGTCCCGCATTCTCTTCTGGTGACAGCGATATGACTGATCAGCGCAAAGGCAGCGATGCCGAACCCACCACTCACTTCGGTTTCAAAAACGTTCCGGAAAGCCAAAAAGCGGAAAAAGTCGCTGAGGTTTTCCACTCGGTAGCCGCCAAGTACGACTTGATGAACGACCTCCTGTCGGGCGGCATGCACCGTCTGTGGAAGCGTTTCGCGATCGAGCTGTCGGGCGTGCGCACTGGTAACCGCGTGCTGGACATTGCCGGTGGCACCGGCGACCTGACCAAGAAATTCTCGCACCTCGTGGGCCCGACCGGCCAGGTGGTGTTGGCCGACATCAACGAATCCATGCTCAAGGTCGGCCGTGACCGCCTGCTGGATCTCGGCGTGGCCGGCAACGTCGAATTCGTCCAGGCCGATGCTGAAAAGCTGCCGTTCCCGGACAACCACTTCGACTGCGTGACCATCGCCTTCGGCCTGCGCAACGTCACGCATAAAGAAGATGCCCTGCGTTCGATGCTGCGCGTACTCAAGCCGGGCGGCCGTTTGCTGGTGCTGGAATTCTCCAAGCCGACCAACGCGCTGATGTCCAAGGCCTACGACGCCTACTCGTTCGCCTTCATGCCGTTGATGGGCAAGCTGATCACCAACGATTCGGAAAGCTATCGCTATCTGGCCGAATCGATCCGCATGCACCCGAATCAGGAAACCCTGAAGTCGATGATGGTCGAGGCCGGTTTCGACCGCGTGACCTATCACAACATGACCGCAGGCATCGTCGCCCTGCACCGTGGTATCAAACCCTGATGTTGCTGGCCGGACTGCTCGCCAGCGTTGAACTCGGTCTGAACCGGGTGCTGCGCCTCGACAGCACGGCGCTGCCGCGGCTGGCGCATTTGAGCGGCAAGGTGATTGCCGTCGACTGCCGCAGCCCGGCGCTGCAACTGTTCATCCTGCCCAGCGACGAAGGCTTGATGCTCGCATCCCACTGGGAAACCGGTGCCGACTGCACCTTGCGCGCACCGGCCTCAAGCCTGCTGAAACTGGCGTTGAGCAAGGACAAGACCTCGGTCCTGCATGCCCCTCAAGTTGAACTCGACGGCGACAGCGGCGTGCTGCTGGAACTGGCGGCGATCCTTCAGGATCTCGAACTGGACTGGGAGTACGAACTCTCGCGCTGGCTCGGCCCGGTCGCCACGAACCTGGTCGGCGGTCACCTGCGCAGCCGCGCACGCTGGTATCAGCAAGGGTTCGCCAGCCTCAATCAGAACCTGGGCGAATACCTGGCTGAAGAATCGCGCACCCTCGTCGGTCAGCGCGAAGCCGAAGCCCGTTTCAGTGAACTGGACCAGATCAAACTCGATCTGGAACGACTCGAGGCGCGTTTCGAGCGCCTTTCCCGATCCCTCGACCCAAGCGATAACGCATGAAGCTGCTTGCCGTCCGCCGTTTGTTGCGCATCCAGCGCGTTGTGATTCGCTACCGCCTCGATGACCTGCTGTTCGCCCTCCCGCTGCCGTGGTTTCTGCTGGCGCTGCGCTTCGCCTTGCCGTGGCGCTGGTTCCCGCGCAAGACGCTGGACCTGAGCCGCGGTGCACGATTGCGCCTGGCGCTGCAGGACCTGGGGCCGATTTTCATCAAGTTCGGGCAGATCCTGTCCACCCGCCGCGACCTGTTGCCGGAAGACATCGCCGACGAGCTGATGAAGCTTCAGGACCGCGTGCCGCCGTTCGATTCGCAAGTGTCGGTCAAGCTGATCGAAGAACAGCTCGGCAAGAAAATCAGTGAAGTGTTCAGCCGCTTTGACGTCGAACCGCTGGCTTCTGCTTCGGTGGCACAGGTGCATGCCGCGCAGCTGAAAACCGGTGAAGAAGTCGTCGTCAAAGTCATTCGCCCCGGTCTGAAACCCATCATCGCGCAGGATCTGGCGTGGCTGTTCATCCTCGCCCGCGCCGCGGAAAAACTCTCCGCGGACGCACGCCTGCTGCACCCGGTGGACGTGGTCAGCGACTACGAAAAAACCATCTACGACGAACTCGACCTGTTGCGCGAGGCGGCCAACGCCAGCCAGCTGAAACGCAACTTCGAAGGCTCGCCGCTGCTATATGTGCCTCAAGTCTATTGGGACTGGTGCCGGCCGAAAGTGCTGGTGATGGAGCGCATCTACGGGATTCAGGTGACCGATCTGGCGACCCTCGCCGACCAGCGCACCGACATGAAAATGCTCGCCGAGCGCGGCGTGGAGATCTTCTTCACCCAGGTGTTCCGCGACAGTTTCTTCCACGCCGACATGCACCCCGGCAACATCTTCGTCAGCACCGTCAACCCGTGGAGCCCGCAGTACATTGCGATCGACTGCGGCATCGTCGGCAGCCTGACCCCGGAAGACCAGGATTACCTGGCGCGCAACCTGTTCGCGTTCTTCAAGCGTGATTACCGTCGTGTGGCGCAATTGCACATCGATTCGGGCTGGGTGCCGGCGGAAACCAAACTCAACGAATTCGAAGCGGCGATCCGTACCGTGTGCGAGCCGATCTTCGAAAAACCGTTAAAAGATATTTCATTCGGCCAGGTGCTGATGCGCCTGTTCCAGACGGCTCGACGCTTCAACATGGAAGTGCAGCCGCAACTGGTGCTGCTGCAAAAAACCCTGCTGAACATCGAAGGCCTGGGCCGTCAGTTGTACCCGGACCTCGATTTGTGGAACACCGCCCAACCGTTCCTCGAACGCTGGATGCGTGAGCGCGTCAGCCCCAAAGCCTTGCTCGGCAACGTGCAGAGCCAGTTCGAACAGCTGCCGCACCTGGCCAATATGGCCCGCGATCTGCTCGAGCGCATGTCCCAGCCCCACGCCTACGACCCGCCGCCACCGTGGCATCGGCGCCGGGACGACTGGTTCCTGCGTCTGCTCGGCACAGCCCATCTGGCTGGCGGCGCAATACTCGCCGCTGGCGGGCCGCTGAATGAACTGGCTTACTGGCCGGCCGGAATCATGATGGCCGTCGGTTTGTATCTGGTCGTTCGCCGATAGCCAGTTGTGTGATCCACTGGCACACTGTTTGAACGTTGGGCTCTGCTAATGAAGTGCGGGGCCCGCTGTCGGAGTCGAAGATGAAAAACTGGCTGGACGAGATCAAGTGGGACGCCGATGGCCTGGTGCCGGCAATTGCCCAGGATCACAAGACCGGGCGCGTCCTGATGATGGCCTGGATGAACCGCGAAGCGCTGGAACTGACCGCTGCCGAAAACCGCGCCATTTACTGGTCACGTTCCCGTGGCAAGCTGTGGCGCAAGGGCGAAGAGTCCGGCCACGTGCAGACCCTGCATGAGATGCGCCTGGACTGTGACGCCGACGTGATCATCCTGATGGTCGAGCAGATCGGCGACATTGCCTGCCATACCGGCCGTCAGAGCTGCTTCTACCGCGTCTTCGAGAACGGCGACTGGAAAACCGTCGACCCAGTCCTGAAAAACCCGCACGCCATCTACTCCGCAGGACATACCCATGAGTGACACCCTGACCCGTCTGGCCGAGGTGCTGGAAGAGCGCAAAGGCGCCGCCGCCGACAGCTCGTATGTCGCCAGCCTGTACCACAAGGGCTTGAACAAGATTCTGGAAAAAGTCGGCGAAGAGTCGGTCGAAACCATCATTGCCGCCAAGGACGCCGCCATCAGCGGTGACTGCAGCGATGTAATCTACGAGACCGCCGATCTATGGTTCCACAGCATGGTCATGCTCGCCCAACTGGGGCAGCATCCACAGGCTGTACTCGATGAACTGGACCGTCGTTTCGGTCTGTCCGGACACGCCGAGAAAGCCTCGCGTCCGTCCGCCTGAATAACTATTAGAGAGGAGCAGCAACATGGGCATTTTTGACTGGAAACACTGGATCGTCATCCTGGTTGTTGTCGTACTGGTGTTCGGCACCAAGAAACTGAAAAACCTCGGTACCGACGTCGGCGAATCGATCAAGGGTTTCAAGAAAGCCATGAACGATGACGAAAAACCGGCCGACCCGACCGTGACCCCGGCCCAACCGGTGCCACCGGTCCAGCCACAGACCACGCAGTCCGTGAACCAGCCGCACACCATTGACGTGCAGGCGCAAAAAGTCGAAGAGCCGATCCGCAAAGACGTGTGAGCACTGACTAATGTTTGGTATCAGCTTCTCTGAACTGCTGCTCGTCGGCCTCGTGGCCCTGCTGGTGCTGGGCCCCGAACGTCTGCCGGGTGCTGCGCGCACGGCGGGCCTGTGGGTCGGGCGTCTGAAGCGCAGCTTCAACGCGATCAAACAGGAAGTTGAACGTGAAATCGGTGCCGACGAAATTCGTCGGCAACTACACAACGAGCACATTCTGTCGCTGGAACAGGAGGCGCGGAAGATCTTCACGCCGACTCAGCAGGAAGCCACACCGGTTCAACCGGTGGCGGAACAGACGATCCCTGCTCCAGCCGCTGCCGAACCTGCACCTGTTGTAGCCGCAGCAGAACCTGCGCCTGTTGTGCCGGCCCCTCATGACCCAACACTGCCGCCGCGAGCCCCATGAGCGATCTCCCAGAAAACGACCAGCACATGCCGCTGGTTTCGCACCTCACCGAGTTGCGTACCCGTCTGCTGCGCTGCGTAGCGGCGATCTTCATCATCTTCGCCGGGTTGTTCGCCTTCACCCAGCAGATCTACACCTTCGTCTCCACGCCGTTGCGGCAATACCTGCCGGTGGGCGCGACGATGATCGCCACCGACGTGTCGTCGCCGTTCCTGACGCCGCTGAAGCTGACCATGATGGTGTCGCTGTTCCTGGCGATCCCGGTGATCCTGCATCAGATCTGGGGCTTCATTGCGCCAGGCCTGTACAAGCATGAAAAACGCATCGCCGTACCCTTGCTGGTATCGAGCATCATGCTGTTCTACGCCGGTATGGCGTTCGCCTACTACCTGGTGTTCCCGCTGATCTTCAAATTCTTCGCCGCCGCCACCCCGGCCGGCGTGGAGATGATGACCGACATCAGCAGCTACCTCGACTTCGTCATGACGCTGTTCTTCGCCTTCGGCGTGGCGTTTGAAATCCCGGTGGCTGTGGTGCTGCTGGTGTGGATCGGCGTGGTCGACGTCAAATACCTGAAGAAAATCCGCCCGTACGTGATCATTGGCTGCTTCGTGGTCGGCATGATCCTGACGCCACCGGACATCTTTTCGCAGACGCTGCTGGCCGTACCGATGTGGCTGCTGTTTGAAATCGGCATCCTGTTCGGCAGCCTGATCAGCAAGCGTGGCGAGCACCCCGACGACCAGCCGGTTGACGATCACAACGACCAGCCGCCAGCGACCCAGCCGTGAACCTGTTGCTCCTCGAAGAGGCCGATTTCATTGCGGCCGACCGGGCGATCCTGCGCGATCGGCGGTTGACGCACATGCAGGAAGTCCACCGCTGTGAAGTGGGTGACAGTATGCGCGTCGGGCGTATCGGCGGTCTGATGGGTTCGGCCGAAGTGTTGCGCCTGGACGCCGATGAAGCCGAACTTCGCGTCACCCTCGACCAGCCGCCACCAACCAAGCTGCCGCTGACCCTGGTATTGGCTCTGCCGCGGCCCAAAATGCTCCGTCGGGTGTTTCAGACCGTGGCGGCCATGGGTGTGCCGCGGATCGTGCTGGTAAACAGCTATCGCGTCGAGAAGAGCTTCTGGCAGACACCGTTCCTGGAGCCCGAGGCGATTCGCGAGCAACTGATCCTCGGCCTCGAACAGGCCCGGGACAGCGTGTTGCCTGAAATTGTCATCGAAAAGCGCTTCAAACCGTTCGTCGAAGATCGACTGCCGGCAATCACCGAAGGCACCCTCGGCCTCGTCGGTCATCCCGGCAATTACCCGCCCTGCCCCCGCGGCCTGGACGAACCGGTGACCCTGGCCATCGGCCCGGAAGGCGGCTGGATTCCCTACGAAATCGATTTACTCGGCAAATCCGGCCTGCAACCGGTGCAGCTCGGCGAGCGCATCCTGCGCGTGGAGACTGCCGTTACTGCGCTGCTCGCCCGTCTGTTCTGACTCCATCGCTGAGCTTCACTCAAACCCTGTGGCGAGGGAGCTTGCTCCCGCTTGGTCGCGAAGCGGCCATCGCTTTTATTCCCCAATATCGCGGTGACTGGTTTTACGACGGCTACGCCGCCGAGCGGGAGCAAGCTCCCTCGCCACAGGTTACCCACGCCAAACTTGCGTCGTGCCTACAGATTCCCGCCCGCCAGCCGATACACCTCCCATAAAACCAACTTGTGGTCCGGGAGAGTTGCAGCATGTACCGATGGCTAGCCGAGAAACTGGGGAACGTCAGCGTCAATCGCAAATTGGGTGTCGGCTTCGGTCTGGTATTGCTACTCACCTTGTTGATCACCGTTACCGGCTGGACCGGCCTGACTGACGTGATCAGTCGCGGCGACAAGCTGGGGTTCATTTCCAGCCTCAACGAGCTGACCAAGGACTTGCGCCTGGCCCGCCTGGACTACGAAATGCGCCGTGGCGAACAAGGACCGGGCGCCGTCAACGACCTGCTCGGCCAACTCGACACCGGACTGAAAACCGCCCGCACGCTGATCGAACAACCGGCCGACGTGGCGATGATCGACCAGCAACTGGCTGCCGTCAGCGAATACAAACAAGCCTTCGCCGCCATGACCCAGGCTGGCGCCAACCGCGAAGATGCTCGCAGCAAACTCGGCGCCACGGCCGATAACGCCGTGGCACGCGTGGGCGAAGTCGAGAAATCCATGCTGCAAGGCGACAGCGTCGCCGATTTCAACAGCGTGATCGACTTGAGCAAACTGATCCAGCAGGCTCGCTTCCAGGTGCGCGGCTATACCTACAGCGGCAAGCCCGAAGCCGAGCAACCGGCACTGGACGCCATCGACAATGCGCTGAAAAACCTCGAAAGCCTGCGGTCGAAACTCCCCGAACAACACATCGCCAACCTGCAACAGGCCAGCGATTCACTCAAGGCCTACCGCGCCGCCGTCAGCCAGTACCGAGACTCTCAGGTCGCCAGCGCCGCCGCGTTGAAACGCATGGCCGCGCAAGGCGACATCCTGCTCGACGTCAGCAAAAAACTCACCGCCTCGCAGACCGTCGTGCGTGACACCGACGCCGCACGCGCCAAAAACATGCTGTTGCTGGCCACCGCCCTGGCGCTGGTCTTTGGCCTGTTCGCGGCGTGGGCCATCACCCGGCAGATCGTCATTCCGTTGAGCCAGACGCTAAAAGTGGCCGAGCGAATTGCCGCCGGCGACTTGACCCAGAACCTCGTGTCCGTGCGCCAGGACGAACTCGGTCAGCTCCAGCGCTCCATGCAGCGCATGACCCTGGGCCTGCGCGAATTGATCGGTGGCATCAGCGACGGCGTCACGCAAATCGCCAGCGCCGCCGAAGAACTGTCCGCAGTGACCGAGCAGACCAGCGCCGGGGTCAACAGCCAGAAGGTCGAGACCGATCAGGTGGCAACCGCAATGAACGAAATGACCGCCACCGTGCAGGAAGTCGCGCGCAATGCCGAAGAGGCCTCTGAAGCCGCGCTTGCCGCCGATCAGCAGGCTCGCGAAGGTGACAAGGTGGTTGGCGAAGCCATCGCTCAAATCGAACGCCTGGCCAAGGAAGTCGGCAACTCCACCGAAGCAATGGGTCACCTGAAACGCGAAAGCGACAAGATCGGCAGCGTGCTCGACGTGATCAAATCCGTCGCCCAGCAAACCAACCTGCTGGCGCTCAACGCCGCGATCGAAGCCGCCCGCGCGGGTGAAGCCGGACGTGGTTTTGCGGTGGTCGCCGACGAGGTCCGCAGCCTGGCCCAGCGCACCCAGAAGTCCACCGAAGAAATAGAAGAGCTGATCGTCGGCCTGCAAAGCGGCACCCAGCAAGTCGCGACCATCATGGACAACAGCCGCACCCTGACCGACAGCAGCGTCGAACTGACCCGCCGTGCCGGTGGTTCACTGGAAAGCATCACCCGCACTGTGTCGGCGATTCAGTCAATGAACCAGCAGATCGCTGCGGCGGCCGAGCAGCAGAGTGCGGTGGCTGAAGAGATCAACCGTAGCGTGCTCAACGTGCGCGATGTGTCCGAGCAGACCTCGGCCGCCAGCGAAGAAACCGCGGCCTCCAGCGTCGAGCTGGCTCGGTTGGGGACGCATTTGCAGATGCTGGTGGGCAGGTTCAAGGTTTGAGGTGATTTGCATGCCTCGGTCCGCTTGGAACCGAGTTGATGCAATCGCCAGCAGGCTGGCTCCCACAGGGTTTGGTGTGAACACCACAAATCCAGGCCCCCAAGGCGCTGCTGTTAGAGGACCTGACGAAGGAAGGCCTGAGCCCGCGGATCCTTCGGCGCATCGAAGAACTCGGCCGGCGAAGCATCTTCCAACAGTTTGCCGTGATCGAAGAACAGCACCCGATCCGCCACTTCCCGTGCAAAACCCATTTCATGGGTGACACAGACCATGGTCATGCCTTCCACGGCCAGGGTCTTCATCACGTCCAGCACTTCGCCGACCATTTCCGGGTCGAGCGCCGAGGTCGGCTCATCGAACAGCATGACCTTGGGTTCCATGGCCAGCGCCCGGGCAATCGCCACGCGCTGTTGCTGACCGCCGGACAGGCGCGACGGATACTCGTTGGCCTTCTGCGCAATACCGACCTTTTCCAGCAACGCCAACGCCTTGGCCTCGCGCTCCTTCTTGCCGCGCTTGCGCACGACTTTCTGCGCCAGGCAGAGGTTTTCCAGCACGGTCATGTGCGGGAACAGGTTGAAATGCTGGAACACCATGCCGACTTCGCGGCGGTAGGCATTGACGTCGGTTTTCGGGTCGGCCAGTTGCAGGCCGTCGATGCTCACCGAGCCCGAGTCGAACTCTTCCAGGCCGTTGAGGCAGCGCAGGAAGGTCGACTTGCCGGAACCGGACGGGCCGATCACTACCAGCACTTCGCCCTTGGCGACGGTTGTGCTGACGTTGTCCACCGCGCGCATCACATGGCCGCGGGTGTCGAAGACTTTTACCAGATCGCGGACTTCAATCACTTTGCGCGAGCCTCCGCTCAAGCCGGCTGGCGATTTTCGACAGCGGCAGGTTGATCAACAAATACAGGCCGGCCACGCAGAACAGGATTTCGAATGGCGAAAACGAGGTGGTGATGACTTCGCGACCGCTTTTCAGCAGCTCGGTAATCGCGATCACCGACACCAGCGAGGTGTCCTTGACCAGGCTGATGAATTGCCCGGCGAGCGGCGGCAGCACGCGTTTGAACGCTTGCGGCAGCACCACGTGGCGCATCGACTGGCCCGCGCTCAAACCCAGCGAGCGTGCGGCTTCGTTCTGACCTCGGGCGATGGATTGCACACCGGAGCGGATGATCTCTGCCACGTACGCACCGGTGAACAACGACAGCGCGGCGATCCCGGCGAATTCCCGCGACAGGTTCATCACGGTGCCGATGAAGAAGTAGAAAATGAAAATCTGCACCAGCAACGGCGTACCGCGCACCAGTTCGACGTATATCGTCGAGAGGTCGCGCAGGGTCGGGTTGTTCGACAGACGGCACAGGCCGGTGGCCAGGCCGATCAGCAAGCCGAGCACGCCTGACACCACGGACAGCCACAAGGTGGTCCAAAGACCCCACATCAGCGGTCCGGCCGCCCAATGGCGAGTCACGCCGATCACGTCACCTTCGGCCACATCATCGCCCCGGGCGACTTGCAGGCTGTTGTCGTCGACGGTCAGATGTTGCTCGTCACCCGCGTCGTTGCGCAGGGTCACTTCAGCCTTGTCGCCTTTGCGCACCAGCTCGCTGACGGTAGAAATGTCCGCGGCGCGCTGGGATTCTTCGGCGTGGTAGGCGAAGTACTGCGGCACACGGTTCCAGCGCCATTCGTAAGACATCAACGAGGTGGCGTAATACAAAGCGCCGGCCAGGCCGATCAGCACCAGCACGGTCAACACGTGCCAGGGCCATTGGGCTTTTTTCTGTTTCATTGGATTTTGCAGGTTCCGAATTCTGTATCGCCAGGAAGGCAGTCATCGCGGGCAAGCCCGCTCCCACAAGGTTCTGCGCCGGACACAAAATTTGTGTTCACCCAGATAGCTGTGGGAGCGGGCTTGCCCGCGATTGGGGCGGCGCGGTGCTACTGGCACCCTGCCGCGGTAAGCCTTATTCCATGTCTTTCTGCCAAGCAGTGTCTTTGAACCACTTGTCATGGATGCGATCGTAGGTGCCGTCTTCGTGGATCTGGTGCAGGAAGTTGTTGATGAAGTTGATGCTGTCGTAGTCACCCTTCTTCAGACCGAAGGCCAGCGGCTCGTAGGTGAAAGGCTTATCGAGGAACACCAGCTTGCCGTTGCCGACCTTGTTCACGGCCACAACGTTGTAAGGCGCGTCGTAGATGAAGGCGTCGGCCTTGCCGTTGACCACGTCGAGCACCGCTTCCTGCTCGTTGTCGTAGCCGTGGTACTTGGCTTTGGAGATCAGCTTTTTGGCAACCATCTCGCCGGTGGTGCCGAGCTTGGAGGTGATGCGGTAGTCGGCGGTGTTCAGGTCTTTGTAGGACTTGATGGTGCCTTCCAGCTCCTTGCGGATCAGCAGGGTCTGGCCGACCACGATGAACGGTTCGCTGAAGTTCAGGCGCAGATTGCGCTCCTGAGTCAGGGTCATGCCGCTGCCGATCATGTCGAACTTGTCGGTGAGCAGCGCCGGGATGATCCCGTCGTAACCGGTGGACACCAGTTCCAGCTTGACACCCATGGCCTTGGCCATGGCTTTGAGGATATCGACTTCGAACCCGATGATCTCGCCGCGCTTGTTGGTCATCTCGAATGGCATGTAGGTCGGGTCCATGCCGACTTTCAGCGTGCCGCGCTTGACCGCGTCATCGATGGCACCGGCCTGCGCCGCGCTGACTGCAACCAATGCCGTGACGCCGACCAGCAGCATCGAGAGATACTTCTTCATCATCATGTCCCCAAACCCATTGCGTTATGAGGCGCGCAAACGGCGGCTCCCCTCAGGAAACGCATCGATACGGACAAAAATTATCCGGGCGCACCAATTCGGGGACGGATGCTAACGTACTCGCTCGTTTGCACAAGTGCTTGGGAACGATGAGACAAAAAAAACCCCGCTTTCGCGGGGTTCTTTGTTATGCCAACTGCGGTTGCGCGCTCAGTGGCTTGAGCGGCAGCAGCGGTGCATGGGGGTCGGCTTTCACCGATTGGCGCCAGGCTTCCAGCCAATCCGGATGAGCTTCGTTCCAGACCTGCTCATGCAAACGAGCCAGTGCCACCGGATCGCTCAGCAATTGCACACGCTCATTGTTGGTCAAACCGTCAGGCCCGACTTTCAATGCATGGCGAACCCGCTCGATCCGCAGCCATTCGATCGGCTCGGCCTCACGGTGACGCGATGTCGCCAGCGAGCACGCCAGGGCGTTCTGCTGTGGATCGACCACCGAGCGGATGAAGCCGTCTTTGAGCGCGTGGTAACGGTTTTCATGGGTGTACTGGTCAGTCGCCAGCAACGCCTGTGGCGGATTGTATTCCTCAGGGATCAGGAACAGGCTCTCGTCACGGGACTTGAGGCCCAGGCCTACGCGGCTGGAGATCACCGACACCGGGATCGACAGCATCAACGAACCGACGATCGGCACCAGCCACCAGAGGAAGCTTGGGTTCAACCAGATCACCAGCAGCGCCCAGAAGAAACCCAGCAGGGTTTGCGGACCGTGACGCTTGACGGCTTCGCTCCACGGCGTGGAGTCGTCGTCACGTTGCGGCGAGTTCCAGGTCGCTGCCCAGCCCAGGAACGCGGCGAGTACGAAGCGGGTGTGAAAAATCATCCGCACCGGCGCCAGCAACATGGAGAACAGCATCTCCAGCAGCATCGACAAGGTCACCTTGAACTTGCCGCCGAACTCTTTCGCGCCCTTGGCCCAGATCAGGATGATGCTCAACAACTTCGGCAGGAACAGCAGCACGATGGTGGTCGAGAACAACGCGATCGCCTTGTCCGGGTGCCATTGTGGCCACAGCGGATAGAGCTGACGCGGTTCGAGGAAGTACTGCGGCTCCATCAACGTGTTGACCGCCAGCAGCGCCGTCGACAGCACGAGGAAGAAGAACCACAACGGCGCCGACAGGTAGGACATTACGCCCGTCAGGAACACCGCACGGTGAACCGGGTGCATGCCCTTGACCAGGAACAGGCGGAAGTTCATCAGGTTACCGTGGCACCAGCGACGGTCACGCTTGAGTTCGTCCAGCAGGTTCGGCGGCAGTTCTTCATAGCTGCCCGGCAAGTCGTAGGCAATCCACACGCCCCAACCCGCACGACGCATCAGCGCTGCTTCGACGAAGTCGTGGGACAGAATTGCACCGGCGAACGCGCCTTTACCTGGCAACGGCGCCAGGGCGCAGTGCTCGATGAACGGCTTCATGCGAATGATCGCGTTGTGGCCCCAGTAGTGGGATTCGCCCAACTGCCAGAAGTGCAGACCGGCGGTAAACAGCGGACCGTACACACGGGTCGCGAACTGCTGCATGCGCGCATACAGCGTGTCCATGCCCGAGGCACGCGGCGCGGTCTGGATAATCCCTGCGTCCGGCGTAGCTTCCATCAAGCGCACCAGACTGGTCAGGCATTCGCCGCTCATCACGGAGTCAGCGTCGAGCACGACCATGTACTTGTAATCACCGCCCCAGCGACGGCAGAAGTCGTCGAGGTTGCCGCTTTTGCGTTTTACCCGACGGCGACGGCGGCGATAGAAAATCTTGCCGAAGCCACCGGCTTCGCGGCAAACATCCAGCCAGGCCTGCTGCTCGGCAACACAGATATCGGCATCGTTACTGTCGCTGAGGACGAAGAAGTCGAAGCGATCCAGGTCACCCGTGGCAGCAACCGACTCGAAGGTCGCGCGCAGACCGGCGAACACCCGAGGCACGTCTTCGTTGCAGATCGGCATCACCAGTGCGGTGCGTGCGTCCTTGGCGATCGGCTCGTTGCCGGCACTTTTACCGGAAATGCGGTATTTATCGTGACCGGTGATCAACTCGAGGAAGCCCATCAGCGCCGTCCAGAAACCGGCCGACACCCAGCAGAACAGAATCCCGAACATGATCAGGATGCTGGTCTGCAGCGCATACGGCAGCACTTGCGTGACGGTTTGCATCAGGGGTTGATGCAGGACTTCGTTCAGGTCGACGAACGACCAGCCCTGGTACGGCATGATGCCTTTCATGTACCAGCCGGCGACGATGGTTTGACCGAGCATCAGTACCAGCAGGATGTAACGGCGGATCGAACCGACCGTACGCCAGCGCGCGGCCGGCAATACGTTCTCGTCTTTCGGCGGGGCTGGCGGATTGGTGCGACCGGTCAGACGCCGCCAGCCACGCACCAGAATGTTGGTGCGCCACGGCTCGGGCACGACTTTGGTCCGGCGGATCGGCGGAGTGGCCTTGAGGCAAACCCGACCGCTGGCGTCGAGCACCAGCATTTCCGCTTCTTCCAGCTCTTCAGCAGTGTTCAGGGTCAAACGACGGCCCACCGAGGCTTGAGCAGCCTCGGTCGGTGCGTCGAACGTCGAGGACGACAGGCGCTGGTGCAGCTCGCTGAAGGACTGGCAGCCCGCGAGTTCCGCGCGCTGCTCGTCGGTCATCGGTAAATGCGCCAGATACTCGGCAAGAGTCTCTGGCTTTACTTGAGAATTACTCATCGGCAGGCAACTGGTAGCTCCAGGTCTCGGTCAGGACTTCTTCAGTCGCGGCCGATTCCGGTGTGGCTGGGGCCGCGTCCGCAGCAGCAGGCTGCTTGGCGTCTTTGTTGTCCTTGTCCTTGGCATCTGCGACTGGCTTGGCTTCGGCCTGCTTGGCCTCGGCGGCCTTCGCTTCCTTGTCCGCTTTCTCCGCTTGCCGGGCAGCAACCTTGTCAGCCTTGGCAACAGACGAATTGGACGCTGGAACCGAAGACTTGGCGAGATCGGCAGGCACGATGTTCTGAACCAGTGCCGCACGCATCTCGGTGGACTTGCCCGGATCCTTGATCTTCATCCGCAGGGTCAGGCGCCAGCCTTTGGTTTCAGGATTGTAACGCACGCTGTTCTCGACCAGCTCGGCGTTGTCGCCAACGCTGACCTGGCTGCGAACGTCCGCATCCGGGGCCAAGGCCGCCAGGGACGGGCCTTCGAAGTCCACCAGGTAGGCAACGCTGCCATCCGGCTGACGGATCAGGTTGGACTGTTTCACGTCACCCGTGGAACGCAGGGTCTGTTGGACCCAGGCGCTGTCCGGTGCATGAATCGCCGCTTCGTCGATGGTCCAGTGCATGCGATAGCCGAATTCCAGCGGCTGGCCAGGCTCCGGCAGTTTTTCCGGGCTCCAGAACGCAACGATATTGTCGTTGGTTTCGTCGGCGGTCGGAATTTCAACCAGGTCGACAGAACCCTTGCCCCAATCGCCTTTTGGCTCGATCCAGGCACTTGGGCGCTTGTCGTAGCGGTCGTCGAGGTCTTCGTAGTGACTGAAGTCACGACCACGTTGCAGCAAGCCGAAGCCACGCGGGTTCTCGATCGAGAAGTTGCTCACCGCCAGGTGTTTCGGGTTGTTCAGCGGGCGCCAGATCCACTCGCCGTTGCCGGCATGGATCGACAGACCGCTGGAGTCGTGCAGTTCGCGACGATAGTTCAACACTTTGGAAGGCTGGTTGGCGCCGAACAGGAACATGCTGGTCAGCGGCGCAACGCCAAGCTTGGTGACCTTGTCACGCAGGAACATCTGGGCCTTGACGTCGACAATGGTGTCGCTGCCCGGACGCAGGGTCAGGCGATAAGCACCGGTAGCGCGTGGCGAATCCAGCAGAGCGAAGATAACCAGGTGCTTGTCACCCGGTTTCGGCTGTTGAATCCAGAATTCGGTGAAACGCGGGAATTCTTCGCCGGACGGCAACGCGGTATCGATGGCCATGCCGCGAGCGGACAAGCCATAGGTGTGACCCTTGCCGACAACGCGGAAGTAACTCGCGCCGAGCATGGTCATGATTTCGTCTTGCTTGTCGGCCTTGTTGATCGGGTAAAGCACACGGAAACCGGCATAACCCAGCTGTTCGGTGGCTTTAGGATCGAACTTCACATCGCCGAAATCGAAACGACTTGGGTCGTATTTGATCTCTTCGACGGTGTTGGCCGTGATTTCGTTGATTTTCACCGGCGTATCGAAGTGCATACCCTGGTGATAGAACGACAGCTTGAACGGGGTTTTCTGATCAGCCCACTCCGCTTTCTCGGTGCGGAAACGAATTTTCTGATAGTCCGCAAATTTCATCTCGCGGAATTCGTTCGGCAGGTTACTGCGCGGGGCTTCGTATTTCTGCCCGGCCAGCTCTTTTGCCTTGGCCGACACGTCATCCAGACTGAATGCCCAAAGCTGGCCGGCGCTGAGCAGGCAGAGCAGAGCAGTGCCCGCTACCAGAGCGCTTCGTAACCGTTTGGCAGACAATTTTGGTGCAATACAGGGACTAACAATCACGAGCAACCCTCGCCGAAAACAGATCAAAAAACCAACGGCCAGTTAAAGGGCCTGTGAGGTAGACGGCATGAAAAACCCGCTCCTACAAACCACTCTTGCCAAGTTGGCGAGCATTGTTCCGACTCCTATGGGGCCAAATGATTCCCCAACAGGTCCAGGACAAGTCTCTACCTAAGTCAAAACGGACCAACGAACGCTGATCCCCGTAGCGCGCGATTATCTAGTAGGCCGCGTTACAACGCATCAGGCGCAACAAAGTATTTCTCGCGAAAAGCCCCTGTTTTCAGTGAAAAAGCCCTTAAAAACTTGTTTCAAGCGCTTTCAGGTCTGTAACAGGAAGGTAACCGGGCCATCATTGACCAGGTGCACCTGCATATCCGCGCCGAATCTACCTGATGCCACTGTGCCATGCACCTGTTTCGCTTTCCCTAATAGATAGTCGAAAAGCTCCTCGCCCAGCGCCGGAGGGGCAGCGGTCGAAAAACTCGGGCGCAACCCGTTTTTGGTGTCGGCGGCCAGGGTGAACTGAGAGACCAGCAGCAGCCCGCCACCGACGTCCGCCAGGGACAGATTCATCTTGCCCTCGGCGTCACTGAACACTCGATAGTTAAGCAGCTTATGCAGAAGTTTGTCGGCGCTGGCCCGAGTATCCTCGGGCTCGACCGCTACCAGCACCAGCAACCCCTGATCGACTGCACCGACCACCTCTCCCGCTACCTCGACTCGCGCGCCACGCACGCGCTGCAACAGGCCCTTCATGCTTCTTCTGGGGACAGGTCGAGCAAGCGCCGGGCCATCTGATTGGCGGCGCGCACCAGCGCATCGGTAATGCCCGGCTCGGAAGCGGCATGCCCGGCGTCACGGATGACCTGCAATTCACTGTTCGGCCAGTTCTGATGCAATTCCCAGGCGTTATCCAGCGGGCAGATCACGTCATAACGACCGTGCACGATCACGCCCGGCAAATGGGCGATCTTGCCCATGTCGCGGATCAGCTGGTTCGGCTCGAGGAACGCATTGTTGGTGAAGTAATGACATTCGATGCGGGCAATCGACAACGCGCGCTGTGGCTCGGAGAAACGATCGACCACCAGCGGGTTCGGGCGCAAGGTCGCCGTCCGGCCTTCCCAGGTGGACCAGGCTTTGGCCGCGTGCATCTGGGCGATCTGATCGTTACCGGTCAGGCGCTTGTGGAAAGCGCTGAGCAGGTCTTCGCGCTCATCCATCGGGATCGGCGCGATGTAGTCCTGCCAGTAGTCGGGGAACAGACGGCTGGCGCCCGCCTGATAGAACCATTCGATTTCCTGCGGACGGCAGAGAAAAATCCCGCGCAGAATCAGACCGTGCACGCGCTCCGGGTGGGTTTGCGCGTAGGCCAGCGCCAGCGTCGAGCCCCACGAACCACCGAACAGCACCCATTTGTCGATGCCCAGGTGCTGGCGAATCCGCTCAAGGTCGGCGACCAGATCCCAGGTGGTGTTGTTTTCCAGGCTGGCGTGGGGGGTGGAGCGACCGCAACCGCGCTGGTCGAAAGTGACGATGCGGTACAGATTCGGATCAAAAAAACAGCGACTCTGTGCATCACACCCGGCGCCCGGGCCGCCGTGGATGAACACCACCGGCAAACCTTCCGGTGAACCGCTTTCGTCGACATACAGGGTGTGGGTTTCATCGACGGCCAGATCGTGCCGGGCGTGGGGTTTGATCTGCGGGTACAAAGTCTGCATTGCGCGCTCCGTAAGGGGTCGAGGTCATCCCTGGGGGGACTTCTATTATTCTGCCGTCCGGCATCATAAACCCGAATTACGTCAATGAGCATGCCCTCGCTGAGTCAGAGTTTAGCCGCCGGTTTTTTCAGCCAGATAGCCGAGCAGCGTTTCATAGAGCGCATCGACCTCGGCGATCTGGCCCCGCCCTCGCAAACAGCCGTGAACCAGTCCTTCGCCGTAATAAAGTGTCGCGGCCACGCCGGCGGCGTTCAGTCGTTCGGCGTAGCGCACGCCGTCGTCGCGCAGCGGGTCGAATTGCGCCACAGCGATCAGCGCCGGCGGCAAGCCACCGAGATCCTCGGCGAGCAACGGCATCGCGTAGGCGCCCGGCTGTCGACTGCCGCGCAAATACAAGGCGTGATAACAGTCCACGTCGCTGCTACTGAGTAACGGCGCGTCGACGCATTCGCTGCGTGACGCCAGCCGCTGGTCGCCACCGAGGCCTGGATAGATCAGGACCTGCGCAGCCGGCAATGGCTCACCCGCGTCGCGCAATGCCTGGCAAAGCGCGGCGGCGAGATTGCCACCGGCACTGTCGCCGGCCACCAGCGTACGCGCGGGGTCCAGTTGAAACGGCCCGGTGCGCAGGGCTCGCCAGACTTTCAGGCAGTCGTCGAACCCCGCCGGAAACGGATGCTCCGGCGCCAGACGGTAATCGACGGCGATCACTAACACTCCAAGCGTCGACGCCAGTTCAGCGCAGATGAAGTCGTGGGAATCCAGATCCCCCACCACCCAACCGCCGCCGTGCAGATACACAATGCACGGACAACCGCCGGTCGACGGCGAAACCGGCGGCTGATACGAGCGCACCGGCACACCGGCCAATTCAAAATCCACCACGTACAGTCCGGCGGGACGTGGCGGGGTGAACGCCCGGCACATCTCGCTGTAGGCCCCGCGCAAACCGGCGAGGCTGCTGTCGGTGCTGTTGAAGCTGACGGTTTTCTCGACGAAGGCCGACATTTGTGCGGATAGCGGGTAAGTAGCCATGAGCCTGCTGCCAGTCAGTTCAGCGTTGGGATTGAAACTCGGTTCTGTGGCGAGGGAGCTTGCTCCCGCTGGGCTGCGCAGCAGCCCCCAAAGCCATTCAGCCAAGTTGCATCAGACACATCCTGCCAGCCGGATTTACGACGGCTTCGCCGCCGAGCGGGAGCAAGCTCCCTCGCCACAGGGTGCGCACTCGTCATTACCGGCAGGTCAGTTTTTCAGGCTGGCCTGTACGGTGGCTACCCCGTCCTTGCCATCAAAACTGCTGACACCCGCCAGCCAGCGCTGAAGATCTTCCGGGTGATCACGCAGCCATTGCCTGGCAACATCCTGCGGCGTCTTGCGCTCCATGATCGGAACCATCAGCTGACTTTCCTGAGCGGCGGTGAACGTCAGGTTCTCCAGCAATCGATTCACGTTCGGGCAACGTTCGGCGTAGTCCGGTGACGTCACCGTGGAGACCGTGGCCGCCCCTTCGTTTGGCCCGTAGACATCTTCGCTGCCGGTCAGGTAGGTGATTTTCATGTTGATGTTCATCGGGTGCGGGGTCCAACCGACGAACACCACGAACTCCTTGCGATTCACCGCCCGCTGAACGGCGGCCAGCATGCCGGCCTCACCGGACTCGATCAGTTTGAAATCCTTCAAACCGAAGTGATTGGTCTCGATCATGGTTTTGATCGTGGTATTGGCACCGCTGCCCGGCTCAATGCCGTAGATCTTGCCACCGAGCTTGTCTTTGAATTTGGCGATGTCGGCGAAGGTTTTCAGCCCGGCGTCGGCAACGTATTCAGGTACGGCGAGCGTTGCCTGGGCGTCGGCCAGGCTGGGTTTGGCCATGACCTTCAGCTGATTGGCGGCCACGAAAGGCGCGATATTGTTGTCCATCGCCGGTTTCCAGTAACCGAGGAAGATGTCGAGGCGCTTGTCGCGGATGCCGGCGAAGATGATCTGCTGCACGGCGCTGGTTTGCTTGCTTTCGTAGCCAAGGCCGTTGAGCAACACATCGGCCATGCCGCTGGTGGCGATCACGTCGGTCCAGTTGACCACGCCCATGCGCACGGCTTTGCAGGAAGCGTCGTCACTGGCCAGGACACTGGTACTCAGAAGAGCGGTACCGCAGAGGATTGAGAGACAGCGGGTGAACAAACCTTTGGTGCTTGTCATAGAGGGCGTTCTCGTGCGGCAGCGGATTATTGTGGGCTCGGTGTCTTTGTGCACCGTGCGAAGAACATTACGCAGCGTCGAGAGGGTAAAAGCGAACTGTGGCGACTGTGTTTTGCACAGTAGCGACAGTCTTGACTGGAGGCGAGCGCGAACCTGTGGCGAGGGAGCTTGCTCCCGCTGGGCTGCGAAGCAGCCCCAAACCTGGCTAGTGGGGTGTATCTGATAAAACTCGGTTGAATGGTTTGGGGGCTGCTTCGCAACCCAGCGGGAGCAAGCTCCCTCGCCACGAAAGCCCCCCTCCAATAGAGTTACTCGGTGTAATGCTTTTCGCCCCAGGCGAGCAGCCCTTGCAGCAATTCCTTGAGCACCACTTGCGTCGGCTCCGCCAGATCCGGGCGATAGCGGAACGGCTCAAACTCTTCCATGTAGGTGCACTGGCCCAACTCCAGTTGCACGGCATGAATGTTTTCCGCCGGATTGCCGTAGTGCCGGGTGATGTGCCCGCCCTTGAAACGACCGTTCAATACATGGCTATAGTCGCCGTGCCGCGCGCAGATCGCTTCCAGCTGAGTGGCCAACTGTGGATCGCAACTGGCGCCGTTGAACGTGCCGAGATTGAAGTCCGGCAGCTTGCCGTCAAACAGGTGCGGGATGATCGAGCGGATCGAATGCGCATCGAACAGCAGCGCGTAGCCAAACTCGGCTTTCAGTCGCGCCAGTTCGTTTTGCAAGGTGCTGTGATACGGCGTCCAGACTTGCTCCAGATAGGTCGCTCGCTCCGCCGCTGACGGCTCCATACCCTCACGGAACAACGGAATGCCGTCGAACAGCGTCGCCGGGTACAGACCGGTGGTCGCGCCTGCGTACAGAGGCTTGTCGTCGGACGGTCGGTTCAGGTCGATGACAAACCGCGAGTACTCGGCAGCCAAGGTGCTGGCGCCGAGTTCGGTGGCGAATTCGTAAAGTTTCGGAATGTGCCAGTCGGTGTCCGGCAGGCTTTTCGCGTCGGGGATCAACCCGGCTTCCACCGCCGGGGTCAGGCGCAGGCCCGCATGGGGCATGCTGATCAGCAGCGGCACGCGGCCTTGTTTGAAGTTCAGAACCTTATCCACAACTGTTCTCCTAAACGCTCGTTTCAACGCCGTGACGCACGACGCGTTTCTCCAGATCACCGCCCAGCCAGTACGACAGGTCGGCGGGACGATCGATTTGCCAGGCGACGAAGTCCGCGAACTTGCCAACTTCCAGCGAGCCATGTGTCTCGGCCATGCCCAACGCGGTGGCGGCATGAATCGTTGCGCCCGCCAGGGCTTCTTCCGGGGTCATGCGGAAACAGGTGCAGGCCATGTTCAGCATCAAGCGCAGCGACAACGCTGGCGAGGTGCCGGGATTGAGGTCGCTGGCAATGGCGATTTTCACGCCGTGTTTGCGCAGCGCGTCCATCGGTGGCAATTGGGTTTCACGCAGGAAGTAGAACGCACCCGGCAGCAACACGGCGACGGTGCCGGACGCGGCCATGGCGATGGCGTCTTCTTCGGTCATGAACTCCAGGTGATCGGCCGACAGTGCGTGATAACGCGCCGCCAGACTCGAACCGTGCAGCGATGACAGTTGCTCGGCGTGCAGTTTCACCGGCAAGCCGAGTTCTTGTGCGGTGATGAACACGCGCTCGACCTGTGCCGGCGAAAACGCCAGGTATTCGCAGAACGCGTCCACCGCATCCACCAGGCCTTCGGCGGCGAGCGCGGGGAGCATCTCGGCGCAGATGTGATCGATGTAGTCGTCGGCGCGGTCCACATACTCCGGCGGCAAGGCGTGGGCCGCCAGGCAAGTGCTGCGCACGCTGATCGGCAGTTCGGCGCCGAGACGGCGGGCGACCCGCAGCATCTTGCGTTCGTTGGCCAGATCAAGGCCGTAACCGGATTTGATTTCGATGCTGGTGACGCCGTCACGCATCAGGCTTTTCAGGCGCTTGGTGGCGCTGGCGAACAGTTCGTCTTCGCTGGCCGCGCGAGTGGCGCGTACGGTGCTGGCGATGCCGCCACCGGCCGCAGCGATTTCGGCGTAGCTGACACCTTGCAGGCGCTGTTCGAATTCACCGCTGCGGTTACCGCCGAACACCGTGTGGGTGTGGCAGTCGATCAGGCCCGGAGTGACCCAGGCCCCTTTCAAATCGTTGACGGCCGGGTATTCGCCGGCCGGCAGTTCAGCGCGAGGGCCGATCCACTCAATGCGCGCACCGGACGTCACGATGGCCGCATCCTCGATGATCGAGTAGACGCCTTGCGCCATGGTTGCGACGTGGCAGTGTTGCCAGAGGGTTTTCATCCCTTAGTCTCCACAGTATTCAAATTCGAATCGCCAGCAGGCTGGCTCCCACAGGTATGCGCAATGCAACTGGGGGAGCCAGCCTGCTGGCGATGAGTACATCACAGGCTCGGCAAAAGCCTGGCCGCGACCAGTTCATTCAGGCAACGCGTCGCCAACAATTCAGTCGCCGCATTGATGTCCGGAGCAAAGAACCGGTCCTTCTCATAGAACGGCACTTCTTTACGCAGAATCTCCCGGGCCTTCTCCAGTTTTGGCGAAGTCTTCAGACCCTCACGCAGGTCCAGCCCCTGAACGGCAGCCAACCATTCCACAGCCAGAACCCCGCGAGTGTTTTCAGCCATTTCCCACAAACGCTTGCCGGCAGCCGGTGCCATGGACACGTGGTCTTCCTGGTTCGCCGACGTCGGCAGGCTGTCCACCGAATGCGGATGGGACAACGCCTTGTTTTCGCTGGCGAGGGCCGCAGCGGTCACTTGAGCGATCATGAAACCGGAGTTCACGCCGCCATTGGCCACCAGGAACGGCGGCAGTTGCGACATGTGCTTGTCCATCATCAGCGAGATGCGGCGTTCGCTCAGCGAGCCGATTTCAGCGATGGCCAGGGCCATGTTGTCAGCAGCCATCGCGACCGGTTCGGCGTGGAAGTTACCGCCGGAGATCACGTCACCTTCAGCAGCGAACACCAGCGGGTTATCCGAGACGGCGTTGGCTTCGACGGCGAGCACTTCGGCGGCCTGACGGAACTGGGTCAGGCAGGCGCCCATGACTTGCGGCTGGCAGCGCAGGGAGTACGGGTCTTGAACCTTTTCGCAGTTCTGGTGCGAATCGGAAACTTCACTGCGCTCGCCCAGCAAGTCGCGGTAAGCGGCCGCGGTGTCGATCTGGCCCTTCTGGCCACGCGCGGCGTGGATGCGTGCGTCAAACGGCGAGCGCGAGCCCAGGACGGCTTCGACGGTCAGCGCACCCAGCGACAACGCGCCGGCGAACAAATCTTCACCTTCAAACAGACCACGCAACGCATAAGCGGTGGACACCTGAGTGCCGTTGAGCAGCGCCAGGCCTTCTTTCGCGGCCAGCGTCAGCGGGGTCAGACCGGCGACTTTCAGCGCTTCGGTCGCTTCCATCCACTCGCCTTTGTAGCGCGCCTTGCCTTCACCCAGCAGCACCAGCGACATGTGGGCCAATGGCGCCAGGTCGCCGGACGCTCCGACCGAACCTTTCAATGGAATGTGCGGGTAAACCTCAGCGTTGATCAGGGCGATCAGCGCGTCGATAACCACGCGGCGAATACCGGAAAAACCACGGCTCAGGCTGTTGACCTTGAGCACCATGACCAGTCGAACCAGCGCGTCGCTGATCGGCTCGCCCACACCAGCGGCGTGGGACAGCACCAGCGAGCGCTGCAGGTTTTCCAGGTCTTCGCTGGCGATACGGGTCGAGGCCAGCAGGCCGAAACCGGTGTTGATGCCGTAGGCGGTGCGGTTCTCGGCGAGGATCTGTTCCACGCAGGCAACACTGGCTTCGATCTGCGCCGAGGCGCTGTTGTCGAGGGTGATCTTGACCGGTTGCTGATAGATATCACGCAGTTGGGCAAGGCTCAGTTGGCCGGGAATCAAATTTAGCGCAGTCACTTTTATTCTCCTTTTGAGAGTTTTATTAACTAACCAGACGCTCCGGAAATGTCCGTTGTCCGTCGCTTCCCGCCTTTTGGGGGGGCTGGCGCCTTGGCACGCTGGTTTGATGTAGGAATCAGTTCAGGTTCGGCAAAGCCTTGTGCAGCAAATTTGAATCTTTCAAAACCCCGGCAGCCGCAGCGATATCCGGCGCCAGCCAGCGGTCCTGATCGTAGGCCGGAACCCGCTCACGCAGCAGACGCCACGCGGTATCGGTGCCGGCGCCGAAGCGCTGTTCTTTCAGGAATTCAAAGGCCTGAGCCGCCAGCAGGTACTCGATCGCGAGGATCTGCGTGCAGTTTTCCAGCGCACGATGCAGCTTCAACGCGGCGTTGGTGCCCATGCTCAGGTGATCTTCCTGCAAGCCCGAGGTGACGTAGTTGTCGAGCACCGCCGGTTGCGCCAGTTGACGGTTTTCCGCACACAACGAAGCGGCGACGTATTGCACGATCATCATCCCGGAATTCACGCCCGGATTGGCCACCAGAAACGCCGGCAGACCGCTGACATGCGGGTTGATTAAACGGTCGAGACGTCGCTCGGCGATGGAGCCGATTTCCGCCATGGCGATGGCCAGCAAATCAGCTGCCATGGCCACGGACTGACCGTGCGGGTTGGCCTGGGACATGATGCGGAAATTGTCCGGTGTGCCCAGCAGCAACGGGTTGTCGGTGCAGCCGTTGAGTTCGGTTTCAATCTGTTGAATAGCGTGAGCCAGTTGATCCCGTGCAGCGCCGTGGACCTGCGGGATCGAACGGATGCTCAGTGCATCCTGGGTGCGGATGCCTTTGCTCGAAGCAATCACTTCACTGCCATCGAGCAACGCCCGCAGATTGATGCCGACCTGCTGCATGCCCGGGTGCGGCTTGAGCGCAATGATCTCGGCATCGAACGCAGCGATCTGGCCGCGCTGGGCCTCGAAACTCATGGCGCCGATCACGTCGGCCCATTGCAGCAGGCGCGTGGCATCGGCAATCGCCAGGGAGCTGAGGCCGCTCATGCACGGCGTGCCGTTGACCAGGCACAAGCCGTCTTTGGCGCCGAGTTGAACCGGTTGCAGACCTTCTTCGGCCAGGGCCTGTTGCGCAGAAACGATCTGCCCGCGATAGCTGACATTGCCGACGCCCAGCAGCGCGATGCCGATGTGCGCCATGTGGGTCAGGTAACCCACCGAGCCCTGGGACGGCACTTGCGGGGTGATACCGCGATTGAGCAGCGCCAGCAGCGCTTCGACTACCCGGCGATGAATGCCGGATTTGCCGTGGCTGTAGTTGCGGATCGCGGCGCACATGATCGCGCGCGTCTGCTCGTCAGCCAGTGGCGCACCAACGCCACAGGCGTGACTGAGCAAGGTGTTACGCGAGAGTTGGCTGAGTTGCTCGTCTTTCAGAGAGACGTTGCACAACGCGCCCAAGCCAGTGTTGACGCCGTAAGCGCGTTCGCCGCTGGTGACGATGCGTTGGACGATCGCCTGAGCGTTCTCGATCCGCGCCCAGGTCTGGGCCGACAGCTCGAGCTGTGCGCCGTGGCGGGCTACCGCGACTACATCCTGCCAACGCAGAGGGGCGTCGGCGATAACGATTTTTTCAGCCTGGGACATCTGGAGCCTCATACAAAATTCATGGACATGTGACACCTGTGGCGAGGGAGCTTGCTCCCGCTGGGCTGCGTAGCGGCCCCAAAATTTTGCGACCGCTGCGCGCTCGAGCGGGAGCAAGCTCCCTCGCCACAAAAGCGGTCCCGCCACAAACCTCTTAAACCACCGCAGCCCGCCGCTGTACGAACCGGTCGACATACTCATCCGCCGGCGAATGCAGGATCTCTCGCGGTGTACCCACCTGAATCAGGCGGCCATCCTTGAGGATCGCGATGCGGTTGCCGATGCGCACGGCCTCGTCGAGGTCGTGGGTGATGAAGACGATGGTCTTGTGCAGGGTCTTTTGCAGTTCCAGCAACTGGTCCTGCATCTCCGCGCGGATCAGCGGATCGAGCGCACTGAACGCTTCGTCCATCAGGATGATGTCGGTGTCCGCCGCCAGTGCGCGGGCCAGGCCCACACGCTGCCGCATGCCGCCCGAGAGCTGGTGCGGGTATTTGTTTTCGTAGCCCTTCAGGCCCACGGTATTGATCCAGTGCAGCGCGCGCTCGGAGCACATCTGCTTGGTCTCGCCACGCACTTTCAGGCCGTAGGCGACGTTGTCCACCACGGTCTTGTGCGGCAGCAGGCCGAAGCTCTGGAACACCATGCTGATCTTGCGTCGGCGAAATTCGCGCAGGGCTTCCATGTCGTATTGCAGGATGTCCACGCCATCCACCAGGATCGCGCCGCTGGTCGGGTCGATCAGGCGGTTGAAGTGGCGCACCAGGGTCGATTTGCCGGAACCGGACAGGCCCATGATCACGAAGATTTCGCCGCTACCGATGCTCAACGACAGGTCGTTCACACCGACCACGCAGCCGGTCTCGGCCAGCACCTGATCCTTGGTCTTGCCCTGGCCGATCATGCCCAGCGCTTCCTTGGAACGGTTGCCGAAAATCTTGAAGACGTTTTTGACTTCGATTTTGCTGATGGCTTCGTTGTTCATTTGCTCACCTCATGCCGTGCACGACCGTACGCTTGTGTAATGCGGTCGATCACCACTGCCAGAATCACGATCGCCAGACCGGCTTCAAGGCCACGTCCGACGTTGAGGGTCTGAATCCCCACCAACACATCTTCGCCCAGGCCACGGGCACCGATCATCGAGGCAATCACCACCATCGACAGGGCCATCATGGTGGTCTGGTTGATCCCGGCCATGATGCTCGGCAAGGCCAGCGGCAGTTGCACGCCGAACAATTGCTGCCAGCGGTTGGCACCGAAGGCGTTGATCGCTTCCATCACTTCGCCGTCAACCTGGCGAATGCCCAGATCGGTCAGGCGGATCAGCGGCGGCGCGGCGTAGATCACGGTGGCGAAAATCGCCGGGACCTTGCCCAGGCCGAACAGCATCAGCACCGGGATCAGGTACACGAAACTCGGCATGGTCTGCATGATGTCCAGCAACGGCATCAGCACCGAACGCAGGCGATTGCTGCGCGCCGAGAGAATGCCCAGCGGAATGCCGATCAGCACCGAAATGACCGTCGCCACCATCATCAGCGCGAGGGTCTGCATCAGCTTGTCCCAGAGGCCGACCGCGCCCACCAGGAACAACAAACCAACGATGACGGCGGTGGTTACGACTTTACGGGTTGCGTGCCAGGCAACGCCCGCCACGATCGCCAGCATCAGCCACCAGGGCGCCGCACGCAGCAGCCCTTCAAGATTGACGATGGCCCACAACAGGGTGTCGGAGATATGCCGGAACACGTCACCGTAGTTGGTGACCAGCGAATCGACCCAACCGTTGACCCAGTCGGCGATGGAAAAGGTAAAGCTTTCGGGAAACATAAAGAGACTCTCAATCAAGGGGTTGCGATTCAGCGTCCGACTGCCGTTACCGGCAGTCGGAGAGGCTCAACCTACAAGGCCGCGTCGATCTTTTTGGCTGCGTCTTCGCTCACCCATGCGTGCCAGACTTCAGGATGTTCCTTGAGGAAGATTTTCGCCAGTTTTGGTGACTCGATCCGCTCTTTGGCCATGCGCCCGAGGTTCTGGTTCAGCAGGTCGATCGGCAGGTTGACCTTTTCCAGCACGGCCACCAGTTCCGGGGCTTGCTCGTGGAAAGTCTTGGACAGGCCGACCTTGATGGTCACGCGTTTATCCACGCCCGGCTTCTCTTCGAGTTTCACCAGGTCAACCTGGCCCATCAGCGGCGTTGGCGACCAGTAGTAGAACAGGATCGGCTCGCCACGCTTGTAGCTCGACAGCACGGCGGCATCCAGCGCCGGGCCGGTGCCCGGGCGGAAGTTGGTGTAGCTGCTTTCCAGGCCGTAGCTTTTCAGCATTTCGCTGTTGTCCAGCTCACAGGTCCAGCCGGCCGGGCAGTTGTAGAAACGGCCCTTGGCTGGCTCTTCGGCGTCCTTGAACACCGAGGCGTACTTGGCCAGGTCAGCAATGTTTTTCAGGTCCGGCGCCTTGGCTTCCAGCTTGCGCTTGGCGTCGCCTTCGATCACGTAGCGCGGCACGTACCAGCCTTCGACTGCGCCGACGACAGGAGCGCCGACGCCGACGACTTTGCCGGCCTTCTCGGCTTTGTTCCAGACTTCGCTGCGGCCGACCCACTCTTCGGCAAACACTTGAATGTCGTTGCTGCTCAGGGCGTTTTCCATCGTGATGGAGTTGCCCGGCAGGCTGTCGGTCTTGCAGTCGTAACCTTTCTCCAACACGACTTGCAGCACGTCGGTCAGCAACATGGCGCTTTCCCAGTTCAGGCCGGCGAATTTCACCGGTTTGCCCGATTCGCACCAACCGGCAGCCTGAGTGGCGCCGGCGCTGGCGAGCAGGCCCATGGAAAGCAATGTGGTCAGCAGGGTCTTGTTCGATTTCATTGTAGTGACGCTCCTAATCATGAATTGGCTTACGGCAGTCAAGAGGCATCCAGCCCTATCCACGTCCAATCAGGCCTGCGCCGCAGCGCGACCGGCCCCGCTTGTTTTAGGTTGTACAACGCTGTCCTGCTCGACCGGCAGAATCAGTTGATCGGGCACGGTGCCGTGCCATTTTTTCGCACACACGTAATACAGGGCTGCGGGCAGCGCCAGACCGATGATCCAGGAAATATCCACATCACCCAGAGCTGCCACCAGCGGACCGGTATAGAACTTGGTGGAAATGAACGGCAGCTGCACCAGCACACCGAAAACATAGACGCTGATACCTAGGGCGTTCCAACGACCGTAGCGACCATTCGGATCGCCCAGCGCCGGCACGTCATAGCGCTCGCGGGTGATGCAGTAGTAGTCCACCAGGTTGATCGCGCTCCATGGCGTGAAGAACGCCAGCAAGAACAGGATGAAGGACTTGAACGCACCGAGGAACGAGTGCTGACCGAGCAACGCCATCAGGGTCGCAGCACCGACGATGATCAGCACGAACACCAGACGCTGCAAGCGCGTTACTTTCAGGTCACCACGGAAACCGCTGATGATGGTCGCAATGCACATGAAGCTGCCGTAGGAGTTCAGCGTGGAGATGGTGACCTTGCCGAACGCGATGCTGAAGTACAGCAGCGCAGCGGTGGCACCGGTACCCCCCAGACCCACGATGTAGGCCACTTCGTGGCCGGCGAATTGCCCGTTGGCCGAAGCGGCAGCGAACACGCCAAGGACCATCGCCACCTGTGCACCAATGACAGAACCTGCGCCTGCGGCAAAAAAAGTTTTCACCGAGGAAATCTTGCTCGGCAGGTAGCGAGAGTAGTCAGCCACATAAGGGCCGAAGGCGATCTGCCAGGACGCCGCGAGCGACACCGCGAGCAGGAAACTGCTCCAGCTGAAGTGGCGGATTTGCAACAGTGCGCCAACGTCAACCTGGCTCACCAGACGGCTGAATAGATAAACAAAGGCAATCACGCCAATGACACTGGCAACACGGCCGATCCAATGGATCACCCGATAACCGAGCACCGTGACCAGCACGATGACACTGGCGAAGATGAGGATACCGACGCTGTCACTGACACCAAACAACTGGCCCAGCGCCTGGCCGGAAAGCACGGTTCCGGTTGCGGTGAAGCCCAGATACATCAGACACACCAGCACGATCGGGATGGCCGCGCCATACACGCCGAACTGCACCCGGCTGGAGATCATCTGCGGCAGGCCAAGCTTGGGCCCCTGCGCGGCATGCAGCGCCATTACGCCGCCGCCGATCAGTTGGCCGATCAACAGGCCGATCAACGACCAGAACACATCACCGCCCAGCACCACAGCCAGGGCCCCGGTGACAATCGCGGTGATTTGCAGGTTGGCACCCATCCACAGGGTGAACTGGCTAAACAGACGACCGTGTCTCTCCGCTTCCGGGATGTAGTCGATCGAGCGTTTCTCGATCAAGGGTTTGCTGCCTGCACGATCGTTGTTAACAGCCATGATTCAACCTCTGTGGATTGTTATTCGGTGTTGGTGATCCCTGTAGGAGCGAGGCTTGCCCGCGAAGGCGTCTTTTCTGACACACCGCGGTTCGCGGGCAAGCCTCGCTCCGACAGGGCAAGCATTACTTGCCGGTAATCATCGGCAGGTTCAGCCCTTGTTCCTTGGCGCAGTCGATCGCGATCTGGTAACCCGCATCGGCGTGACGCATAACGCCAGTTGCTGGGTCGTTGTGCAGAACGCGAGCGATACGCTCGGCCGCTTCGTCAGTACCGTCGCAGACAATCACCATGCCCGAGTGCTGGGAGAAGCCCATGCCGACGCCGCCGCCGTGGTGCAGGGAAACCCAGGTCGCGCCGCTCGCGGTGTTGAGCAGAGCGTTGAGCAGTGGCCAGTCGGACACGGCGTCGGAACCGTCCTGCATCGACTCGGTTTCGCGGTTCGGGCTCGATACGGAACCGGAGTCCAGGTGGTCGCGACCGATCACGATTGGCGCGGACAATTCACCGCTGCGAACCATTTCGTTGAACGCCAGTCCGAGCTTGGCGCGCAGACCCAGGCCAACCCAGCAGATACGGGCCGGCAGACCCTGGAAGCTGATGCGCTCGCGCGCCATGTCCAGCCAGTTGTGCAGGTGGGCGTCGTCCGGGATCAGTTCTTTTACTTTGGCGTCGGTCTTGTAGATGTCTTCAGCGTTACCCGACAGCGCAGCCCAACGGAACGGACCGATGCCGCGGCAAAACAGCGGACGGATGTAAGCCGGTACGAAGCCTGGGAAGTCGAATGCGTTTTCCACGCCTTCTTCTTGCGCCATTTGACGGATGTTGTTGCCGTAGTCGAAGGTTGGGATGCCCATTTTCTGGAATTCGAGCATCGCTTTAACGTGCACGGCCATCGATTGCTTGGCGGCTTTCACCACGGCAGCAGGTTCGGTCTTGGCGCGAGCGCGGTACTCTTCCCAGGTCCAGCCGGCCGGCAGGTAACCGTTGAGCGGGTCGTGGGCGCTGGTCTGGTCGGTGACCATGTCCGGGCGCACGCCGCGCTTGACCAGTTCCGGCAGAATTTCAGCCGCGTTGCCCAGCAGAGCGATGGAAATCGCCTTGCCTTCCTTGGTGTATTTTTCGATGCGAGCCAGCGCGTCGTCGAGGTCGGTGGCTTGCTCGTCGACATAACGGCTGTTCAGACGGAAATCGATGCTGACCTGCTGGCATTCGATGTTCAGCGAGCAAGCGCCGGCCAATGTTGCAGCCAGAGGTTGAGCGCCACCCATGCCGCCCAGGCCTGCGGTCAGGACCCAACGCCCTTTCAGGTCATCGTTATAGTGCTGGCGACCGGCTTCGACGAAAGTTTCGTAGGTGCCCTGGACGATGCCCTGGCTGCCGATGTAGATCCAGCTGCCGGCGGTCATCTGGCCGTACATGGCCAGGCCTTTGGCGTCGAGTTCGTTGAAGTGTTCCCAACTCGCCCAGTGTGGCACCAGGTTGGAGTTGGCGATCAGCACGCGCGGGGCGTTGCTGTGGGTCTTGAATACGCCGACCGGCTTGCCGGATTGCACCAGCAGGGTCTCGTCGTCATTCAGGTTGGTCAGACTTTCGACGATCTTGTCGTAGCATTCCCAGTTACGCGCCGCACGACCGATACCACCGTAAACCACCAGTTCTTTAGGGTTCTCGGCGACTTCCGGGTCGAGGTTGTTCATCAGCATGCGCAGCGGCGCTTCAGTCAGCCAGCTCTTGGCGGTCAGCTTGTTACCGCGGGCAGCGCGGATTTCAACGTCACGAAACTTAGTAGGTTTAATGTCAGTCACGAAAAAGACTCCTCAGCGATCAATCCAAACCAACCCTGGCGGTGGGTAAGCCAGCCTGTGCGCATCGTTGCGCCACAAGCGAATCAGTGGACGCTGCGGAGAGCCTCGATCGACTCATACGCATACGTCTTTACTTGTACATACAAGCATATGCAATCAAGCGGCCAACTTGTTGGATGGGTATTCAAGAAAAATTCTTGAATGGCTGGAAAGCCTGTAAATCAAGGGTTTGCGGAAGATGAAATTTTTCGGGGGGATTTTGCGAAGGGGTGATAGTTTGTTACTTGAGCGTGGTTTTGCGCCACGCTGGGGCGTTCGGTAACAAAGTGGTGCGCAATTGGAAACGGATGATGACAGCTTTTGTGGCGAGGGAGCTTGCTCCCGCTGGGCTGCGAAGCAGCCCTTAAACCATTCAACCGAGATCTATCAGATAAATTCGATTAGCCGGGTTTACGACGGCTTCGCCGCCGAGCGGGAGCAAGCTCCCTCGCCACAAATATTTCTTTAACCAGTGATCAGTGTGCAGTCAATTCGATCACACAGCATGGACCGTTACTGGAGACTTCCAGCAGGCCGGTGTTACCGACGAGTTGCAGGCAATCATGGCGAGCAAGCTGCGAGGCACTGTTACCAACTTTCACTTCAAGTGCATCAGCGACACTGAATACGAGCACAGCCCCAGCCTCGCTGAAAAACCGTTGCTCACCGTCCAGCCACTGCAACCGCACACGGTAACGCTGCGGCGCATAAATCAGGTTGAAGTCGCGAATCGGACCACCCATCAACGTGCAAGACACCTGGCTTTCGCCGCTGAAGGCGAACGGGTCCAGCGGTAACAACGGCCGCGTGGCCTGGCCATCCACCGACAAGGTCATGCCGTCGCCCTGCAACACGGTGATGATCCGCTCGTAACCGGCGAAGGTAGAAAACCCGCCCGACTCGCCGATATCGGCAATCGACAGGCGCCAGCCGAAACCATCAAGGCCAGTGCCCGCGTCGCGGGTGATTTCTTCAGTGCTGCCGCCACCGTTTTTCCACGGCATGCGCGGGTAATCGATGGCGCGTAAAACCTTTATCTGACTCATTTGTGGCTCTCTATTTATGGAACCGACCTTCCAGACGATGACGGGAACCGGGGTGGATCAAACGAGCGGCGGTCACTGGCTGACGGCCGGACCAGGTGCGGCGGCGGATCAGCAGGCACGGCTCGCCCTTTTCAATCTGCAGCAATTTGCACTCGCTGGCCTCGGCCAGGATCGCCTCGACCACGTGCTCGCCTTCGGTCAGCGGCGCGACCTGGTTCAGGTAGGCGTAAGGCGTTTGCAGGGTGAAGTCCTGCTTGAGGTAATCGGGTGCCACCAGCGCGTTGACGAAACGGTCTTCGATTTGCACCGGAATGTCGTTTTCGAAATGCACGATCAGCGAGTGGAAGACCTTCTGGCCTTCACGCATGTCCAGGGCCAGGGCGCGCTCGGAACCGGCGGCCTCTTCTTCAAGCGTGATCACCTGGCACGTGTGGCGATGGCCACGGGAGGCGATTTCGTCGGCGATGTTGTGCACTTCAAACAGCGCGGACTGGCTTTTCGGTTCGGCGACGAACGTGCCGACGCCCTGCATGCGCACCAACAGACCGTCGGCGGTCATCTCGCGCAGTGCGCGGTTGATGGTCATGCGGCTGAAACCGAGTTGGCTGACCAGCTCGCTTTCCGACGGAACGCGGTAGTGCGGCGGCCAGTTTCCACTGTCGATTTGCTGGGTGATCATCTGTTTGACGCGGGCGTACAAGGGCGCCGGACTGTCGCCCATGTTCGCGGCCAACGGAGAGACTGCAGGCGGAGTCGGCACGGTTAATCCTTGTTCATTTGGTAGAAGTTACTAGCTTGCCGGAGTTTACCGGGCAGGCAAACGTCTGTATATGTATATACAAATAACACACGATGGGGTGCTGAACCATGTCCGCCTTCTTTGCCGAACGCGCGCTGCTGCCTAGTGGATGGGCCAACAATGTACGTCTTGAGGTCAGCGCCGACGGCGTCTTGACCCATATCCAGGCCGATTCCAACGCAGATGGCGCCGAACGGCTCAGCGGTCCGCTGCTGCCGGGGATGCCGAATCTGCACTCCCACGCGTTCCAGCGGGCCATGGCCGGATTGGCCGAAGTGGCCGGTAATCCGAACGACAGTTTCTGGACCTGGCGCGATCTGATGTACCGGCTCGTCGAAAAAATCAGTCCGGACCAGCTCGGCGTGATCGCCCGTCAGCTGTACATCGAAATGCTCAAGGCCGGTTACACCTCGGTCGCGGAATTTCATTACGTACACCACGACACCAGCGGCCAGCCGTATGCGGATCCGGCCGAACTGGCGCTGCGCATCAGCCAGGCGGCCAGTTCCGCAGGTATTGGTTTGACCTTGTTGCCGGTGCTTTACAGCCATTCCGGCTTCGGTGGTCAGACGCCGAACGACGGCCAGCGTCGCTTTATCAACAGCACTGAAAACTACCTGAAGCTTCAGTCGCGCTTGCAGCCGATCCTGGCACAGCAACCGGCGCAGTCGCTGGGCTTGTGTTTCCACTCGTTGCGCGCGGTCACACCACAGCAGATCAGCGAAGTGCTGGCGGCCAGCGACAAGCAGTGCCCGGTGCACATTCACATCGCCGAACAGCAGAAGGAGGTCGATGACTGCCTGAGCTGGAGCGGCCGTCGCCCACTGCAATGGCTGTACGAAAATACCGAAGTCGATCAGCGCTGGTGCCTGGTTCACGCAACTCACGCCAACCCGGAAGAAGTCACGCTGATGGCCAAGAGTCGCGCCATCGCCGGCCTGTGCCTGACCACCGAAGCCAACCTTGGCGACGGCATTTTCCCGGCCGTGGATTTCCTCGCCCAGGGCGGGCGCATAGGCATCGGTTCCGACAGCCATGTGTCATTGAGCGTGGTGGAAGAATTGCGCTGGCTGGAATACGGCCAGCGTCTGCGTGATCAGCGGCGTAACCGGTTGTATGGCGCGGATCAGCCGATGGTGGGTCGCACGCTGTATGACGCGGCACTGGATGGCGGCGCGCAGGCGCTGGGTCAACCGATTGGTGCGCTGGAGGTTGGCAAACGGGCGGATTGGCTGGTGCTGGATGGTAGCGATCCGTACCTGGCGACAGCCACTGGGGACGGGATTCTCAATCGTTGGTTGTTCGCCGGTGGCGATCGTCAGGTGCGCGATGTGCTGGTCAATGGCCAGTGGGTTGTGCGGGATGGGCGTCATGCCGGGGAAGAGGAAAGTAACCGCGCGTTCACCCAGGTCCTGCGCGACCTATTGGGTTAACGCAAAACTAAATGTGGGAGCGAGCCTGCTCGCGATGAGGCCGTCATATCCAACAGAGATGTTGACTGACAGACCGCTATCGCGAGCAGGCTCGCTCCCACAGTTTTGATCTTTAGCGGTCGTTAGTTCGAGGTCTTGGCCATCTGCGTATCCGTCGCACGCCAGATCAGTCGCGTCGTGTCATATCCCTGCTGACGCGCCTTGCTCAGCAGTTCTTCGCGCACGACACCGTTGACCGTCGGGGTTCGCGACAGCAGCCACAGATACCGGCGGCTCGGGTCGCCGACGATGGCGGTCTTGTAGTCTTCGCTGACGAACAACACCCAGTACTCGCCCTTCGCCACACCCGGAATCAGTCGAGAGAACCAGTTGTCGAACTCGACCCACAGCTTGTCGGTCTTGCCCGGCACTTGCGGATACGCCGTGCCCTTGGCCTCTTCCCACTGCCAATCCGCTGTCAGGCAGCGATTCAGCACCAGCACGTTACCGTCCGGCTTGAGCGTGTAATGGGCTTCGGATTGCGCGCAGTTGCGCTGGAAATACATTGGCAAACGCGCCAACTCGTACCAGGTCCCTTGGTACTTCTTCAGATTGACGCTGTCGACGGTTTTCGGCGCCAACGGATCTTCGCCAGACGTGGCGCAGCCGGCCAATACCAGGCCGGCAAAAAGGAGGATCAATAACCGCTTCATTGTTTTTCTCCCGCGGGCGCAACGCCCCGGTTTACTTCAGGCCTTGGCCGGAAAACATCAACACTTTGTCACCGGCATACTGCACGCTGATAAAGCTGTTCTTGTCGCCCCAAGTGCAACTGGACATGCCGAGCGCGCCCGAGCAGTCGGTGGGTTTGCCTAGCAAGGTTTCAACCTCGGCCTTGGGCATGCCTGTCGACAGCTTCGAATAATTTTCCTGATTGATCTTGCCGCATGCGGCCAACAACACGCAGAACGAAAGCAAAGCGATGGAACGCAGCGACATGGGTGTAGCTCCTGGGGCGAAGGGAATGGCATGGCTGCCAAGCTGAAGCTTAGAAGAGAAAACCCCTGTCTGGTTCCCTGACCAAGCGCCTATTTATCGGGCCGCTCGTCTGCCTTTTGCCGAAAAATCAGCCACTTTCTTTCGCTGTCGAGCATTTCGTCGGTTTTGACAAAAGTTGCCTAATCTTTGGCGCGGGCCAGTCGACATAAAAGCAGCGCAAAGCCCGATCCTGTGGCACATTGGCGCCCCCTTGTTGACCAGACCATCCGTGGTAGCTCATTTAATGACCAGAAACATGAAGTTCAGCCACAAAATCCTGTTGGCTGCTGCCCTCGTGGTGGCCGTTGCGTTTGCCTGTTTCATCCTGTTCAACGACTACCGCCAGCGGCAGACCCTGCGCAGCAATACCGAATCGTCGATGCAGGAACTCGGCAGCCTTACCACCAGCAACATCCAGACCTGGCTGGAAAGCCGCATTCAGTTGCTGCAGTCGCTGTCCCAGCAAATCGTGGTGGATGGCAGTGCACAGGCCAACCTCAAGCGCGCCATCGACCTGCCCGCCTACACCAGCAACTTCCAGCTGAGCTACTTTGGTGGCACCGACGGCGTGATGTTTTCGGTCCCGGCCGGCAATCGCGCCGCCGATTACGACCCTCGCGCACGCGGCTGGTACAAGGCAGCCAACAGCGCGCAACAGACCATCGTCACCGAACCCTACATTGCCGCGTCCTCTGGCAAACTGGTGATCACCGTCGCCACGCCGGTGCAGCGCCAGGGCCAGATGATCGGCGTCGCCGGTGCCGACATTGACCTGTCCAGCGTCAGCGCGATCATCAACTCGCTGAACTTCGGCGGTCACGGCCATGCGTTCATCGTCAGCGCCGACGGCAAGATCCTGATTCACCCGGACAGCAAACTGGTCCTCAAGAACCTGGCCGAGGCCTACCCGAACGGCGCCCCGCAAGTCAGCCCGGGCATGAAAGAAGTCGAGATCGACGGCAAGCGCCAGTTCATCTCCTTCACCCACGTCAACGGCGTGCCGTCGGCAAACTGGTACGTGGCGCTGGTGCTGGATCAGGACACGGCGTTCTCGATGCTCAGCGAATTCCGCACCTCGGCGATCATTGCCATGGTCATCGCCGTAGTGATCATCATCGCGTTGCTGGGCATGCTGATCAGTTTCCTGATGCAGCCGCTGCTGACCATGGGCCGCGCCATGCATGACATCGCTGAGGGCGAGGGTGACCTGACCAAACGCCTGACCATTCACGGCCAGGATGAATTCGGTGCGCTGGGCACCTCGTTCAACCGTTTTGTAGAACGTATTCACACCTCGATTCGCGAAGTGTCTTCGGCCACCGGCCAGGTCAACGAAGTCGCACTGCGCGTCGTCGCCGCGTCCAACTCGTCGATGTTCAACTCGGACCAGCAGGCCTCGCGCACCAGCAGTGTGGCCGCGGCGATCAACGAACTGGGCGCCGCCGCCCAGGAAATCGCCCAGAACGCCGCCCTCGCCTCGCAGCATTCGAGTGACGCGCGCGCCCTGGCCGAAGACGGTCAGCAGGTGGTGGATAAAACCATCGCGGCGATGCAGCAGCTGTCGGCGAAGATCAGCGATTCGTGCGGCAACATCGAAACGCTCAACAGCAACACGGTGAACATCGGGCAGATTCTGGAAGTGATCACCAGCATCTCGCAGCAGACCAACCTGCTAGCGTTGAACGCCGCCATCGAAGCGGCCCGGGCCGGTGAAGCCGGACGCGGATTCGCCGTGGTCGCCGATGAAGTCCGCAACCTCGCCCACCGCACCCAGGATTCGGCGCAGCAAGTGCAGAAGATGATCGAGGAACTGCAAGTCGGCGCCCGCGAAGCGGTGAGCACCATGACCGACAGCCAGCGCCAGAGCGAAAGCAGCGTCGGCATCGCCAACCAGGCTGGCGAGCGCCTCGGCAGCGTGACGCAGCGGATCGGCGAGATCGACGGGATGAACCAGTCCGTGGCGACGGCGACCGAAGAGCAGACCGCCGTGGTGGAATCGATCAACGTCGACATCACCGAGATCAACACGCTGAATCAGGAAGGGGTGGAGAACCTGCAAGCGACGTTGCGCGCGTGTTCTGACCTTGAACAGCAGGCGGCGCGGTTGAAGCAGTTGGTCGGCAGTTTCAGAATCTAAGGCGCTTTCACTGGCCCCATCGCCAGCAGGCTGGCTCCCACAGGGGGTTTGTGATCGACACAAACCTATTGTGGGAGCCAGCCTGCTGGCGATGACGGCATCAGCTGCAATGAAGATTTAGAACCTTGAGCCTGGCCCCGAAAGAAACTCCAATTCCTCCGCTGTAGACTCCCTTCCCAACACCGCATTGCGATGCGGAAACCGCCCAAACCGCGCAATCACCCGCTGATGCTTCTCGGCATAGCTCAGATAGTCGTTAAAGAGTTTCCGGTCGGCCTCCGGCTGCTGTGCCACAAGGTCGATATAGCGCGAGACAGCTTCATTCTGCACCGCCAGATTCTCGCAATGCTCAAACACCAGGTAGATGAACACCCGCTGAATCGGCCGCAACTGTCGATCGAAATCCGCAGCAATGCCTTGCGCTACGAGAGCCTGCGCCCTGAGATCGCCTGCAAAGGATTTGGGAGTGTCGCGAAAGATCATTCGCGGGAGTTGATCGAGCAGCAGCACCAGGGCCAGCCAACCGTCGGGGCGTTGCGCCCAGTCAGTCAATCCGCCGGCCAGTGCCTGCTCGACCCAGTCCCCGAAACGCGTCTGCGCATCGAGGTCCTGGCTGTCGCGCTTGCCGAACCATAACTTGCCCTTCTCTGCCGCTGTTTCGTTCGGTGATTCGGAGTTTCCGAACCACCATTCGAGCAACGGCTGCCAGGGCGCGGTCATGGTTTATTCCTTGTGGTAAGCCGTGACGCGTGCGACTTCTTCTTTCGAACCGAGGAACACCGCTACGCGCTGGTGCAAGCCTTCTGGCTGAATGTCGAGGATGCGCTGGTGACCATCGGTGGAGGCACCGCCCGCCTGCTCAACCAGGAACGACATCGGGTTGGCTTCGTACATCAGGCGCAGTTTGCCCGGCTTCGACGGCTCGCGGCTGTCGCGTGGGTACATGAACAAGCCGCCACGGGTCAGGATGCGGTGCACGTCGGCAACCATCGCGGCGACCCAGCGCATGTTGTAGTTCTTTTTCAGCGGGCCTTCGTCGCCAGCCAGCAATTCGTCGACGTAACGTTGTACCGGCGCTTCCCAGTGACGCTTGTTGGACGCGTTGATCGCGAATTCCTGCGTGGACTCCGGGATCGTGATGTCTTCATGGGTCAGCACGAAGCTGCCCATTTCACGGTCCAGGGTAAAGCCTTTCACGCCATTGCCCAGGGTCAGCACCAGCATGGTCTGTGGACCGTAAATCGCGTAACCGGCGGCAACCTGCTGAGTGCCTGGCTGCAGGAAGGCCTTTTCGTTCAAAGGCTCGTTCTGGGTCAGGTATTCGTTCGGGCAACGCAGCACCGAGAAGATCGTACCGACCGGCGCGTTGATGTCGATGTTCGACGAACCGTCCAGTGGGTCGAATACCAGCAGGTACGCGCCTTTCGGGTATTTGCCCGGGATCTGGTAGGCATTGTCCATTTCTTCGGATGCCATGCCGGCCAGGTGACCGCCCCATTCGTTGGCTTCGAGCAGGATGTCGTTGGACATCACATCAAGTTTCTTCTGCACTTCACCTTGGACGTTTTCGGTGCCCATGCTGCCCAGAACACCACCCAGGGCGCCTTTGGACACGGCGTGGCTGATTTCCTTGCAGGCACGCGCCACCACTTCGATCAGGAAGCGCAGATCGGCAGGAGTGTTGTTGCTACGGGTCTGCTCAATCAAATAGCGACTCAGGGTAACGCGGGACATGGAAGGCTCCGGTGGAATGGGGGGCTAAAAACCCGCGCAGTTTAACGCGAGTCGGGGCGCATTTCCTCCTATCAGACGTGGAACACCCAATAGAGTTCATGCGCCGGGTTTAGCGTAGTTCGAAACCGGCATCTTTACCGTCCGATAAACCGCATTCGCCAGCAGGCTGGCTCCCACAGGGGAATGCGATTAACTGTGGGAGCCAGCCTGCTGGCGATCGGGTGCGCAGCACCCGCCTTCAAGGTTTTACCGGGGGTTTGCGCAACAAGCTGAACGCCATCGCCGCCAAAAACAGAACGCTCAGCAACAACACCGCCCACAACCCGAACTTCTTCCAGTTGGTCCCAACCTGCGAAGTCGATGTGACTGTCGATGTCGGTGTCGCGACCACCCCGCTTTCCACCGTCGCCCTGCCCAATGCCGCCCACTTCGCCGCGCTGTAATCCGGAATCAATGTCGACAACGGCAGGTTCGCCGCCTTCGCCGTCGCACTGCCCAACACCAGCGTATAAGGCCCGGCACCGCGCGCCAGGAACACCAATTGCGTCGAGCGAACAGCAAACTTCACAGTCGGCGCTTCGGCACCCAAGCCACCGCCCCGCTCGTCCACCGTCAGCTTCAACTGCTGCACCGTTTGCCCCGACAGCTGCAATTCGTTCTGCACCACATCCTGGCCACTCTGGGTCAGGCGATAGAGCAAGCCGCTGCTCAGCGGCTGCCACGGCAGGCTGCTGTCCCGACGACCGGACAAGGTCACCGGCGCCAGGCTGTTCGGCTGACTCAACTCGACCTGCAAGCGCTCGACATTCAGCCCCATCGGCAATTGCCAGGTGTATTCCCCGGCCTTCACGCTGCTGCCGGCCAACGGTTGCGACCAGACCAACGGCAGCGGCAGGCTGCGGGTGCTGGCGCTTTCCAGTTGCACCGAGGTCAGCGTCGGCGCCGACTGCGGCGTGCTCCACAACAAACGCAGATAGCGCGCCGATTGCCCCGGCAAGCCGACTTCATGCTGCTCGACCCGCTCGTCGGCAAAGGTCAGCCGCGCCACCTGCCCGTCGCCCCACGACTGCCAATGCTGCAAGTCGTCGCTGGCTTCGATACTGAAACGCTGGAAGCCGTCGCGCTCGCTGGTCCAGTCGAGGATCAACTGCTGCAGCGGTGCCTTGATGCCGCTGGCGTCGAGCAACCAGCCGCGCAGCATTTCTTCGCCCGCCTCCAGCTGACTCGACGGCTGCACTTCGACCAGCGTGCCATTGGCGCTTGATTGCACCCGCACACTCGGTGCGCGCTCGGTGTCGTCCGCAGAGTTGTAAAGCGGGAACCACTTCACATCGGTCAGGGTACGGTTTTCGCGGGTTGGCGCCGTTTCTCGCGCCAAGGCGTAGGCCTGAGCCTCACCTGCAGCGTTGAACACGCGCACGTCGCTCAGGTCGGTCTGCCGCGCATTCAATTGCACGGACAAGGGCAGTTCGAGGCGATACCACGGCCCCTCGCCACTCACGGTCAATGGCACTTGCGTGGTGAAATCCGCCGGTTTTTCCTGCGCGCCAGCCGACAGCGCCACACCCATGGCAACAGCGCCCAACCAGACCAGGTTCAGCTTCGAACTCAAGATGACACTCCTTCGGTTTGCGGGGCCGGTTTTTCAGAGTCCGGCGCAGCCTCGGCGCGCTTGGGTGGCAACGGGGCGAAATAGCCCACCACCAACAGCAACACACCCACGCCGATAAACGAGACGATCCGCGCCAGCCCGCCGCGGTTACTCAATTCGACAAAGAACAATTTGGCCACCACCACGCCGATCAAAGCCGCGCCAATCAGCCAGACTTCGCGACGATGCCGCAGATGGCCGCCGATCATCAGACTCAGGGCCATCAAGGTCCAGACGATCGACAGACCGGCCTGCACCTGCATCGACGCGAGCAGCAAATCCAGCTCGAACGGTACGCCTCCCCAATGGTGGGCCGTGCGGTTCACCAGCGCGGTAAAGAATGCGAAAAGCGAAACGCCGGCGATCAGTTGCGTGGCGTGATCAAAGATGTCCTTGCGGATCGCCAGTTGCGTCACCGCGCTGCGTGCCCAGACATAAACCCCGAACAGCGCAAACAGCAGGCCCAATTCCAGCGGATTGATCAGCGGCACGTAAGGCAACGGTTCGGCAGTGCCGTCGCTGACGATGTTCGCCAGCCAGAACCAGCCGAGCATCAGCACCGCCAGTGGCGCCGCCGCGTACAGTCGATATTCGCGCGAGAAAGCCGATACCGGCCAAGGCCAGTTGCGTGGCGCGGCCATCAGCACCAGGTACAGACTCGGCAGAATCGCCCAACCCAACCAGCGCCAGGCGTTGTACTGCTCGGACAGCAACAGCAGATCGTAGCGTAGCTCCAGCGCGAGCACCCCGATCAACAGCCAGCAACCGAGCACATGAGCAGTGCTCAGGGCCCGCGCCGGCAGCATCGGCGCCAGACGCCGCAACGAGATGAAATGCACGACGAACACCGCCGCCCAGGCCAGCCAACCGACATCCGCCGCCGGGTGATAACGCGAGTGCCAGGCTGCGAGCAACACCACACCGGCCACGGGAATCAGCAAGGTGCAGAGCAGGCCCAGCGACGGCCATTTCAGGCGCAACGCCAACACAGCCCACAACGCCACACTCACCGCCGCGACTGTCAGCAGCAATGTCGCTTGAACATTCACCGGTGCAAACCGCAGCACTTCACTGATCCACGCCAGCGCCCACCAACCGGCGCCCCACACCAGCAGCACTTCGGACAAACGCTGCAAGCTCAGCACATCAAACGCCGAAGCATGATTGCCGAACTGCAAGCGCCAGGCGCCAACCAACGCGGCCAATCCCAACACCAACGGCGTCCAGAAACTGCTGTGCGCCAGCGGTTTCAATCCTTCGCTGGCCAGCGGCCCCATCAGATCCGGCCCGGCGAACAGGAACGCCGCACCGCCGATCACCTGCAGCAGCAGACCGAAGACAAAACTCACGCGCTGCTTCAAGTACAGGCTCAGCCAGATAATGAACAAACCACTGGTCGCCCACACCGCGCTCGCGGTTTGCCACGGCAGCACGAACAGCACCGCCAGATTGATCAGCACCAGACCGGCCAGCAACACCACCGACAAACCGCGCAACAACCGAACGTCGCTGCGCACCATGTCATCGCGCGCTGCCAGCAACATACCGGCGATCAACGCCAGACCGATCAGGGACGCGCTGAGCAAGCCGCTCCAACCCGCGCTGAACACTGCGCCGGACTCACCGCTCGCGCCTTGCAGCCGCAGCAGGAACAACGCACCACCCAACAACTGCACAGCAAACGCGGTAAACAGGAAGGTCCGCGATTGCAGGCGCAGGCCGACAAACAATGTCGCCAGACCGGCCAGCGCCCAACTGATCGCCGTGCCGTGGGTGAAGAAGAACAGCGGCGCCAGCAGATAGAGAAAAGTCAGGCCGAGGCACGCCAACACCGGCAGGCCTTTGCGCTCCCACTCCGACGTCTGCTCGGGCAAAGCGTTGCGCAATTGGTAGAAGCTGAACAGCAATGCCACGCCGAGCATCAACGCACCCAGCGGTGAACCATCGAGCAGGCTGCTTTCGCCGATCCGCAACTCGCTGAGAAACGCCAGCGCCGATCCCAGTTGCAGCAGCAAGGCAAACGCGCGGGCCAGTGGTCGTTGCTGACGCAGGCCGAGCCAGAAAATCCCCGCGCCTTCCACGGCCCAGGCGGCGGAGGTCCAGCGCGCATCGAGGCCCAATGGAATCGCCAGGCTGGCAAAGATCACGCCCAGCGCCAGACAGGTTTCCGCCAGCAGCAGCGCCCGTCCGCCCATCAGCAGACGAGCAAGCCCCATGTAGATCATGCCCAGCGCGAGGGCGCTGAAGGCGGCGGCGAATTCCAGGTGCTGGACCAGCGCGAACTGCAAACCGAAACCCACCAACGGCGGGCCGAACAGCATCGTACCGTCGACGTAATCGCCTTTACGCGTCGACCAGCGCAGCAGTGCCTCGCGGCTATCGTCCTCGGGCGCGTCGCTCATTTCCAGCAACTTGCGCCGGGCGAACAGCAGGCCGATGGCCAGGTACATCAGGAAGAACAGAATCAGGAACGGTTCGGTGCTCCACAGCAATTCCGGCGTGTAGGAACGCAGGCCCCAGGCGAAACCGATGCCGAAGGTGCCGACGAAACCGATCAGGTTGAGCAGCCGCCAGGCCTTGAACCAGGCGATGGCGAGGATGCCGGCGTTGAGCAAGGCGAAGTAGCTGAACAGCGCGACGTGGTTGCCGGCGCCGGTAGACGTCAGGATCGGCGCGGCGAAACCGCCCAGCGCCGCGGCGCAGGCCAGTGCCAGGGAATCCTGGGTGATCGCCAGAATGGCGGAGAACACCGTCACCGCCACCAGCAGACCGAGCGCCGCCGTTGGATCGAGCAGTGGATGCAAACGCATGGCCGCAAACACCGTCAGGTACAACACGGCAATCCCGGTACCTTGCAGCATCAACGCATAGTGGTTGTTGCGATGGCGCAGCCACCAACCGAGCCCAAGCAAACCCAACGCCGCCGCCGCGACCCCGGCGTAACGCAGTTCGATCGGCACCACCATGCCTTCGGTGGCATAACGCAGCAAGAACGCCAGGCCGAGGAACAACAGCACCACGCCGACCCGCAGCACCGTGTTGCCACCGAACAGCCAGTTACGCGCACCGCTGATGGCCCGTTCGATGAAGTTCGGGCCACGGGGGACGGCGGGTTGCTGCGGCCCGCGGGCGACTGGCTCGGCTTTCCAGACATCGTCGGGCAGCGGGCGGCTGGCTTGCGTCGCCGTTGCGGTGATCGGTTCGAGTTGGGGCGGAAGCTCCCAGACCATCTCCGGGGGCGAGACAGGGATTTCTTCGAGAATGAAGACAGGAGAGGGGGCGGGGTCGCTGGCAACCGGCGCCTCGGCAGTCGGCACGCTGGCTTCAGGCGCTGTGACGCCAGACATCTCCAGCAAGGCCAGGCGTTGCTGGACCGCATTCAACGCTACTTGCGCCTGCTCCAGCAGAACGCGCTGTTCGGCGGTTTGTGAACCCAAACGGCCGAGGCGGATGGCCTGGCCAATACCCAACCCGAGCAACGCGCCCAACAGCGCGTCGCTGAACGACTCGTCGAGTATCCAGCCCAGCACCAGCCCAATCAGCATGAACATCCATTGCATGGTCGATATCCCTAAGCGGCCCATTGCCTTGTGGCGTCTGCTCTAACGCTTTCGCGGGCAAGCCTCGCTCCTACAGGATTTGCACAAGTCGCGAGAGCGGCACATAACCTGTAGGAGCGAGGCTTGCCCGCGAAGACGTTGGCGCAGCGCTCACTGAAACTGGTGCTTAGTATATCGGCCAGGTCCAACAACCGTCGGACCTTGCTCGCAATTATTGCTAAAAGTTACTCCAATGCTTTCCAGATATCCGTGGCGTACTCGCGAATGGTCCGGTCTGAAGAGAACCAGCCCATCCGGGACGTGCTCAACACCGCTGAACGCCACCATTCGTTCGAATCGTGCCAATGGGCTTCCACGCGCATCTGCGCATCCCAGTAGGAATCGAAATCGGCACAGACCAGGAAGCGGTCGTAGTCGATCAGCGAATCGATCAAGCCGGTGTAGCGGGACGGATCGTCCGGCGAAAACACCCCGCCGCGAATCGCTTGCAGCACGTCATTCAATCGATGGGACGCGGCAATGTCCGGCACCGCGCTGAACTCGTGGTTCTGCTTGCGCGCTTCTACCTGCTGCGCACTGAGGCCGAAGATAAACATGTGCTCGACGCCAATGCGTTCGCACATTTCCACGTTGGCGCCGTCCAGGGTGCCGATGGTCAATGCGCCGTTGAGGCCGAACTTCATGTTACTGGTGCCCGAGGCTTCGAAGCCTGCGGTGGAAATCTGCTCCGACAAGTCCGCCGCCGGAATGATGCTCTCCGCCAGGCTGACGTTGTAGTTGGGCAGGAACACCACTTTGAGCAAACCGCGCACGGTCGGGTCGTTGTTCACCACCCGGGCGATGTCGTTGGTGAGTTTGATGATCAGCTTGGCCTGGTGATAACTGGCGGCGGCCTTGCCGGCGAAGATCTTCACTCGCGGTACCCAGTCGATTTCCGGCTCGGCACGGATCGCCTGATACAGCGCGACGGTGTGTAGCAGGTTGAGCAACTGACGTTTGTATTCGTGGATCCGTTTGACCTGAACGTCGAACATCGCCGCCGGGTTGACCGCGACCCCAAGCCGCTCATGAATGATGTACGCCAGGGCTTTCTTGCTGTGCAGGCGTTGCTCGGCGAAGGCTTTGCGGAACGCGGCTTTTTCAGCGAACGGTTCCAGATCAAGCAAACGCTCTTCCGGGTTATCCAGAAGATCAGGGCCAAGGGCGTCGACCAGCATCGAGGTCAACTCCGAGTTGGCCTGATACAACCAGCGGCGGAAGGTGATGCCGTTGGTCTTGTTGTTGATCCGCTCCGGGTAGATCTTGTGCAGTTCGGAGAACACGGTCTTGCGCATCAGCTGCGTATGCAGCCCGGACACGCCGTTGACGCTGTGTGAGCCGAGAAACGCAAGGTTGCCCATGCGCACACGGCGTCCGTTGTCCTCTTCGATCAGCGATACCGCGCGCAGTACGTCGAAATCGTGAATGCCTTTGGCCCGCAGCGAGTCGATGTGCTGGGCGTTGATCAGGTAAATGATCTGCATGTGCCGCGGCAGCATCCGCTCCATCAAACCGACCGGCCAGGTTTCCAGCGCTTCCGGCAACAGCGTGTGGTTGGTGTACGAGAGCGTGTCGACGGTGACCTGCCACGCGGCGTCCCACGCCACGTCATAGACATCGACCAATTGACGCATCAGCTCGGCCACGGCAATGGACGGGTGAGTGTCGTTGAGCTGGATCGCCGCGTGATCGCCCAGGGTCAGCACCGAGGTGTGCATGTTGCGGTGGCGGCGCAGCAAGTCCTGGAGAGACGCAGCGACAAAGAAGTATTCCTGGCGCAGGCGCAGCTCCTGACCGGCTTCGGTACTGTCCGCCGGGTAGAGCACACGGGAAATACTTTCCGCCCGGGCCACTTCCGCGACCGCGCCCAAATGGTCGCCGGCGTTGAAGCGCTCAAGGTGCAAATCTTCCATCGCACGGGCACGCCACAAGCGCAGCGTGTTGACGCTCGCCCCGCGCCAGCCGACCACCGGGGTGTCATACGCAATGGCGCGCACGGTTTCCGCCGGGGACCAGACTTGTTTGGACTTGCCGTTTTCGTCGGTGACGGTTTCGACGCTGCCGCCGAAGCCGATCGGGTAAACGACTTCTGGCCGTTCGAATTCCCATGGGTTACCGAAATCCAGCCAGTGCTCGGTCTGTTCCTGCTGCCAGCCATCGACAATCGCCTGACGGAACAAGCCGTGTTCATACCGAATGCCGTAGCCATGGCCGGCGATGCCGAGGGTCGACATGCTTTCCATGAAGCACGCCGCCAGACGACCGAGGCCGCCGTTACCCAGGGCCGCATCGGGCTCCAGCAGGCGGATGCGCTCCAGGTCGACGCCGAGTTCGGTCAGCGCTTCGCGGGCGACGTCAAGCAGGCCGAGGTTGCTCAGGCTGTCGTAGAGCAGCCGACCAATGAGAAATTCCAGGGAGAGGTAGTAAACCCGCTTCTGACCTTTGCGGTAGATCTGCCGGGTGTGATCCATCCAGTGCTCGACCATGTGATCGCGCGCGGCCAGCGCAATGGCTTCGAACCAGTCGTGGTCGAAGGCGTGATCCGGGTCTTTACCCACCGCGTAGGTGAGCTTGGTCAAGACGGCGTCGCGAAATGCGGCCACCTCTGCTTCGCGAACAAGTGGTTCTTGAGTCATCGATAGGACCTCGAGCGAGCGTGAAGTAGTTGAGCCTAGACGGTCAGACAGGCGGTGTGGGCTCTGGTTCGGCAGTTTTTCCTGTTAGTGCGAGATAGGCCGGCATTACATTGTCGTGTGTCTGAATCAATGCAGGGGCCGTGCCGGATTAACGGTGTTTATTGGACGGCAAAGAAAAAATCTGGCGAAAGGTTGTTCAAAAATCCACCAGTCCCGGTATGATCGCGCGCCCTGATACACATGCTGGTAACAACCGATGATGAAGCCCAACCTGATCGCCGCCGCAGAGATCGATCGTCTCGATACCTGGGCCAAATATTCTGCGCCGATGTGCGGCTCGTGTGTATCCAGCTGCTGCACCCTGCCGGTCGAGGTCAAGATCAAGGATCTGATCCGCATCGGCATCGTCGACGAGTTCGAGCGCGGCGAACCGGCGAAGAACATCGCCAAGCGGCTGCAGAAGGAAGGGATCGTCGAGCGCTACAGCCAGAAAACCGAGATCTTCACCCTCCAGCGCATGAGCAACAACGATTGCCTGTACCTGGATCGTAAGAGCCGTCTGTGCACTATTTATGAAAAGCGCCCGGACACCTGCCGCAATCACCCGAAAATCGGGCCGCGACCGGGGTATTGCGCTTACAAGCCGAAGGAAGTGGCGCGCGAGACCAGCAGCTCCCGTCGAACCCTCGAGAAATTCTGATCCTCAGCCTGCGCACTGTGGCGAGGGAGCTTGCTCCCGCTTGAGTGCGCAGCACTCACAAAAATCTGCATTCGCTGCAAAATTCTGGGGCTGCTACGCAGCCCAGCGCGAGCAAGCTCGCTCGCCACAGTTATTGCACAAACCCCAGACAAACAAAAACGCCCCCGACCTTGCGGTCGGGGGCGTTTTTTTTAAGCGCTAACTAAGTCGAAACTCAGTTGCCGCTTTTCTTGGCAGCGCGGGTACGCTCGCTTTCGCCCAGGATCTTCTTGCGAAGACGGATGGACTTAGGAGTGACTTCGCACAGTTCGTCTTCTTGCACGAACTCAAGAGCTTGTTCCAGGGTGAAACGGATAGGCGGAACCAGAGCGATGGTTTCGTCTTTACCCGAAGCACGCATGTTGTCGAGCTTCTTGCCTTTGGTTGGGTTGACGCCCAGGTCGTTGTCGCGGCTGTTGATGCCGACGATTTGACCTTCGTACACGTCTTCACCGTGACCCAGGAACAGTTTGCCGCGAGCTTGCAGGGTTTCCAGCGAGTAAGTCAGAGCCTTACCGGTAGCAACCGAAACCAGCACGCCGTTCTGACGGCCGGACATGTCGCCGGACTTCATCACGTCGTAACGGTCGAAGATCGAGGTCAGGATGCCTGCACCGGAGGTCAGGGTCAGGAACTCGTTACGGAAACCGATCAGACCACGGGCCGGGATGTTGTACTCAAGGCGCACACGGCCCTTGCCATCCGGAACCATGTTGGTCAGGTCGCCCTTACGGATACCGATCTGTTCCATGATCGAACCTTGCGATTCTTCCGGCAGGTCGATGGTCACGTTTTCGTACGGTTCGTGCTTCACGCCGTCAACCATACGGATGATCACTTCCGGACGACCAACACCCATTTCGAAGCCTTCGCGACGCATGGTTTCGATCAGTACCGAGAGGTGCAGCTCACCACGGCCGGAGACTTTGAACTTGTCAGCCGAGTCGCCTTCTTCAACGCGCAAAGCAACGTTGTACAGCAGCTCTTTGTCCAGACGTTCCTTGATGTTACGGCTGGTCACGAACTTGCCTTCTTTACCGCAGAAAGGCGAGTCGTTTACCTGGAAGGTCATGGAAACGGTTGGTTCGTCAACGGTCAGCGGCTTCATCGCTTCGACGTTCAGTGGGTCGCACAGAGTGTCGGAGATGAACAGCTGGTCGAAGCCGCTGATGCAGACGATGTCGCCGGCAGCTGCTTCTTCAACGTCGATACGGTGCAGACCGTGGTGACCCATCAGCTTCAGGATACGACCGTTACGCTTCTTGCCGTCGGCGTCGATAGCGACTACCGGAGTGTTCGGCTTGATGCGACCACGAGCGATACGGCCAACGCCGATAACACCCAGGAAGCTGTTGTAGTCCAGAGCGGAGATCTGCATCTGGAACGGACCGTCACGGTCGACTTTCGGCGCAGGTACGTTGTCGACGATCGACTGGTACAGCGGGGTCATGTCTTCGGCCATTTCGGTGTGGTCCAGACCGGCAATACCGTTCAGGGCCGAGGCGTAGACGACTTTGAAGTCCAGCTGTTCTTCGGTGGCACCCAGGTTGTCGAACAGGTCGAAGATCTGGTCCAGAACCCAGTCCGGACGCGCGCCTGGACGGTCAACCTTGTTGATGACCACGATCGGACGCAGGCCGGCTTCGAAAGCCTTCTTGGTCACGAAACGGGTTTGCGGCATAGGGCCGTCTTGAGCGTCAACCAGCAGCAGAACGGAGTCAACCATCGACATTACGCGTTCTACTTCGCCGCCGAAGTCGGCGTGGCCCGGGGTGTCCACGATGTTGATGTGGAAGCCGTTCCAGTTGATGGCGGTGTTTTTCGCCAGAATGGTAATACCGCGCTCTTTCTCCTGGTCGTTGGAGTCCATCACGCGCTCGTCGTTGAGCTCGTTGCGCTCCAGAGTGCCGGATTGACGCAAGAGTTTGTCTACCAGGGTGGTTTTACCATGGTCAACGTGAGCAATGATGGCGATGTTGCGTAGATTTTCGATCACTTGTGTATCTCGATCAGAGGATTCGGTGTGCTGACAAGTCTTGGCAGCGATTAACAGTAGAGTCAGGCCTTGCCGTTACAGCTTGACGGCAGAGTCGGGGGGCCGATGACGCAGGCCACAGGCAAACAGCCCCGGGCTCTTAGCTCGGTCGATAAACGCGCACATTGGCATGCCCCTCACTGAGCAAATGGTGGGCATGCAGGCGACTCATCACGCCTTTGTCGCAATACAGCAGGTACTGGCGAGTAGGGTCCAGTTCCTTGAAACGAGCGTTCAATGCATAAAACGGCATCGTCTGTACCTCAATGCCACCGAGTTCCAGCGGCTCGTCTTCAGCGGCATCCGGGTGACGGATGTCGATGATGATCTGGCCCGCCAGTGCTTCGCTGACTTCTTCGATCTGCAAGTCCTGGCCCAATTCGTCGATCACGCGATCGATCGGCACCAGTTTGGCGTTCTCGAGCGCACGCTCAAGGACCGCCATGTCGAATTCTTTCTCTTCATGCTCCACGCGCGGACGCTTGGCGTGGGTCTTGGGGTTCACCGAGATGACCCCGCAATACTCCGGCATGTGCTTGGCGAAGTCGGCAGTGCCGATTTCGTTGGCCAGGTCGATGATGTCCTGCTTGTGACTGGCGATCAGCGGACGCAAGACCAGCTTGTCGGTCACGCAGTCGATCACGGACAGGTTCGGCAGCGTCTGGCTGGAAACCTGGGAAATCGCTTCACCGGTAACCAGCGCCTCGATGTCCAGCCGATCGGCAATACGGGAAGCAGCGCGCAACATCATACGCTTCAAAACTACACCCATATGACTGTTATCGACTTTCCCGAGAATTTCTCCCAGGACTTCCTCGAACGGTACACTGACAAATAACACGCGTTGGGAGCTGCCGTACTTCTTCCAGATGAAGTGCGCGACTTCCATGACGCCCAGTTCATGGGCCCGCCCGCCCAGATTGAAGAAGCAGAAATGGCTCATCAGGCCGCGGCGCATGATCTGGTAAGCGGCAACAGTGGAATCGAAGCCGCCGGACATCAGTACAAGCGTCTGCTCCAGTGCACCCAGCGGATAACCGCCGATGCTGTTGTGCTGGCTGTGGATCACGAACAACCGTTTGTCGCGAATTTCGATACGGACTTCGATTTCCGGCTCTTTCAGCGAGATTCCGGCGGCACCGCACTGACGACGCAGTTGGCTGCCGACGTATTTCTCGACATCCATCGAACTGAATTCATGCTTGCCGGCGCGCTTGCAGCGCACCGAAAAAATCTTCCCGGCCAGCGAATCACCGAAGTGCAGCTTGCACTTGGCGACGATGTCATCGAAGTCGCCCAGCGGGTACTCGTCGACCTGCAGGAAATGCGCGATGCCCGGCATGCAGCTCAGGCGCTCGGTCATGTCCTTCAGTACTTTGGGCTCAGTCACGCGGGTTTCAAGCTCGAGATTGTCCCACACACCGTTCACCACCACGGCCGGGTCCAGATCGCGGAGCACGGTGCGGATGTTTTTGGCCAACTGGCGGATGAAACGCATCCGTACCGGGCGGCTCTTGATGGTGATCTCGGGGAAGACTTTTACGATTAGTTTCATGAAAACAGCGCGCGCTGGGCCAGCCGAAAAAGGGGGGCGCGGATTATAGCGGAAATTGCTCAAGGTTTAACCAGTTAATGTGCAGAAGGTTTTCGACGCACCAAAACGGGTCATTTACTGATTTTGACGCAACATTGTAGGGCGACATTTTGCACCGCAATGCGATTTGTGCCTTTATAAGCGTGATATTGGGGCAAAAAACCCATGCTGGGGCACTGGCATGCAATTTGCTCCCTTGTGAGGCAGGTTGCCTTGGCAGAGTATTCGCGCCGGCATCACAAACATTTAAGGGCAACCACTACCAGCCCTAATCCACCCGGAGGACACTATGTCGAAGTCGGTTCAACTCATCAAAGATCATGACGTCAAGTGGATTGATCTGCGCTTCACGGACACCAAAGGCACTCAGCACCACGTGACCATGCCGGCTCGCGACGCGCTGGATGAAGCTTTCTTCGAAGAAGGCAAAATGTTCGACGGTTCCTCCATCGCTGGCTGGAAAGGCATCGAAGCCTCCGACATGATCCTGATGCCGGACGACAGCACCGCTGTTCTCGACCCGTTCACCGAAGAGCCGACCCTGATCCTGGTTTGCGACGTGATCGAGCCTTCGACCATGCAAGGCTACGACCGCGACCCACGTGCGATCGCCAAGCGCGCCGAGGAATACCTGAAGTCGACCGGTATCGGTGACACCGTATTCGTTGGTCCGGAACCAGAATTCTTCATCTTCGACGAAGTGAAGTTCAAGTCCGACATCTCCGGCTCCATGTTCAAAATCTTCTCCGAACAAGGTTCGTGGATGTCCGACCAGGACGTGGAAGGCGGCAACCGCGGCCACCGTCCAGGCGTCAAAGGCGGCTACTTCCCTGTTCCGCCGTTCGACCATGACCACGAAATCCGTACCTCCATGTGCAACGCCATGGAAGAAATGGGCCTGGTCATCGAAGTTCACCACCACGAAGTGGCGACTGCCGGTCAGAACGAAATCGGCGTGAAGTTCAACACCCTGGTTGCCAAGGCTGACGAAGTTCAGACCCTGAAGTACTGCGTGCACAACGTGGCTGATGCCTACGGCCGCACCGCGACCTTCATGCCCAAGCCTCTGTACGGCGACAACGGCTCGGGTATGCACGTTCACCTGTCCATCGCCAAAGATGGCAAGAACACCTTCGCTGGCGAAGGCTATGCCGGCCTGTCCGACACCGCTCTGTACTTCATCGGCGGCATCATCAAGCACGGTAAGGCACTGAACGGCTTCACCAACCCGTCGACCAACTCCTACAAGCGTCTGGTCCCAGGTTTTGAAGCTCCAGTAATGCTGGCCTACTCGGCTCGCAACCGTTCCGCTTCGATCCGTATTCCTTACGTGTCCAGCCCTCGCGCTCGCCGTATCGAAGCTCGCTTCCCGGATCCAGCAGCCAACCCATACCTGGGCTTCGCCGCACTGTTGATGGCTGGCCTGGACGGCATCCAGAACAAGATCCACCCTGGCGACGCAGCTGACAAAAACCTGTACGACCTGCCGCCTGAAGAGGCGAAAGAGATCCCACAAGTTTGCGGCAGCCTGAAAGAAGCCCTGGAAGAGCTGGACAAAGGTCGTGCGTTCCTGACCAAAGGCGGCGTGTTCTCCGATGACTTCATCGACGCTTACATCGCTCTGAAAAGCGAAGAAGAAATCAAGGTTCGTACCTTCGTACACCCACTGGAATACGAGCTGTACTACAGCTGCTGATCCGGTAGCGCCTGCGCAAGCGGCGTGACAAAAAGAGGCCTCCTTCGGGAGGCCTTTTTTGTGGGCGCGATTCAGGCCTGACGAAGAAACCCTGTGGGAGCGGGCTTGCCCGCGATGGCGTTAGCACATCCGACAGCAATGTTGACTGGTGCAACGCTATCGCGGGCAAGCCCGCTCCCACAGGGTTATGCGGCGGTTTTGAAGAATCTCGGAAATCATGCCCAAATGTTTACAACTTGGGCCAACCGCCGCCTCTGACCTATGCTGCAATCCAACGCTTTCGTTTCTGGTCGATTTTATGGGTCGTGGTTTTCTATTGATGCTGCTGTTGATCGCCCTGCCCGCCACAGCGCAGATCTATAAGTACACCGACGCCGCCGGTAACACCGCTTACAGCAATCAACCGCCCGACGGCGTGAAGGCGGAGCCGGTCGAGCTACCGCCGCTCAATAGCGTCGAGCGCCAGGCACCTCCTGCCCCACCTGCCGAAACCACCAGCCGCGAACAGTCCCGCAGCGCCTACGAGGTGCTGGAGCTGACCAACTTGCCCACCACCGAGGCGCTGCGCGCCAACAACGGCACATTCACCGTCAACGTGCTGATCAAACCCCGTCTGCAAGGTCCGCATTTATTCAGGTTGTTGCTGGACGATCAGCCTTACGGCCAGCCGAGCAACGTGCCGATCCTGCAACTGGTCAACATTGATCGCGGCACCCACAGCCTCGCGGTCCAGGTGATCGAAGGGGAAAACGTCGTCCAGCAGAGCCCGATCGTGACCTTCACCGTCCAGCGGGTGCACAAGCCGTGAGGTGGTGCCTGTTGATCGCCTGCCTGATCGTGCCGCCCGTGTCGGCCGAGGTCTTCACCTACATCGACGCCCAGGGCAATCGGGTTTTCACTGACCAGCCCGGCTCCCGCAACGCCAAACGCGTGCCGCTGGCGCCGAGCAACCGCATGTCCGCCAATCCGACCGGCGCAGCGCCGGTAATTGCCGAGAAAAAAACCGAAACCAAACCCCTGTTCCGCTACGACCTGCTCAGAGTGCTGGTGCCCGAGCCCGATGCCACGATCCGTAGCAGCGCTGGCGAGTTGATCGTCAGCATCACCAGTGAACCCGGCCTGCAACCGGGTCATCGCTACCGTTTGTTGCTGGACGGGCAGCCCACCGCTGAACCCGGTCCGAGTCCGGTATTTGCCTTGGGCAACATCGACCGCGGCAGCCATAACCTTTCGGTAGAAATTCTCGATGAGCACGGCCGCACCGTCGAGCGCACGGCCAATCAACCCTTCCACATGCTGCGCATCTCCCTCGCGCAGAAACGTCAGGTCAAACCCTGCACGCTGACAGACTACGGTCAACGACCGGAATGTCCGCTCAAAGACAAACCTGAAGAAGAAAAAAATCCCTTCCTGCGCTTCTTCTAACGTCGCTCAGCTTTGCGCACTATATTGGTGCAACAGATTGCACCGTACCCACATTCCAACCCATTTTGGTTCGAAAGTACCCGCGAAAGCTGGCAGAACGCTACGCAAACGAGCGTCAAACGCCCGTTTCAGGCCTTTAACGCTTCTTTTCGGAGCCTTGGTTTGGTTTTTGCATTTTCCTCGCATCAGCGCTTTATTCATGCGCGCGCCCTGCTCCAAAAGAGGTCCCGATGACCATTAGCGACGCACTACACCGTTTGCTACTCGACAACCTCACCACCGCCACCATTCTGCTCGATGCCGAACTGCGCCTCGAGTACATGAATCCGGCGGCAGAGATGCTCCTGGCCATCAGCGGTCAGCGTAGCCATGGGCAGTTCATCAGCGAGTTGTTCACCGAATCCACCGAGGCGCTGAACTCCCTGCGTCAGGCGGTCGAGCAGGCGCATCCATTTACCAAACGCGAAGCGATGCTCACGGCCCTCACCGGCCAGACGCTGACCGTCGATTACGCGGTAACACCGATCCTGGCCAACGGCGCCACCATGCTGCTGCTGGAAGTCCATCCGCGGGACCGCTTGTTGCGAATCACCAAGGAAGAGGCGCAGCTGTCGAAGCAGGAAACCAGCAAGATGCTGGTGCGCGGCCTGGCTCATGAAATCAAGAACCCCTTGGGCGGGATTCGCGGCGCAGCCCAGTTGCTTGCCCGCGAACTGCCGGAAGAGAGCCTGCGCGACTACACCAACGTCATCATTGAAGAAGCCGACCGCCTGCGAAACCTGGTGGACCGCATGCTCGGCTCGAACAAGCTGCCGTCGCTGGCCATGTGCAACGTCCACGAAGTGCTGGAACGCGTCTGCCACTTGGTCGAGGCGGAAAGCCAAGGCTGCATCACGCTGGTGCGCGACTACGATCCGAGCATTCCCGACGTCCTGATCGACCGCGAGCAGATGATTCAGGCTGTCCTGAACATTGTGCGCAACGCGATGCAGGCCATCAGCAGCCAGAACGAGCTGCGCCTGGGCCGCATCAGTTTGCGCACCCGCGCCATGCGTCAGTTCACCATTGGCCACGTGCGGCATCGCCTCGTGACCAAGATCGAAATCATCGACAACGGTCCCGGCATTCCCGCAGACCTGCAGGAAACCATCTTCTTCCCCATGGTCAGCGGCCGTCCGGACGGTACCGGGCTGGGCCTGGCCATTACCCAGAACATCATCAGCCAGCACCAGGGCCTGATCGAGTGTGACAGCCACCCAGGCCACACCACCTTCTCGATCTTTCTGCCACTGGAACAAGGAGCCACATCGACATGAGCCGTAGTGAAACCGTGTGGATCGTCGATGACGACCGTTCTATCCGTTGGGTCCTGGAAAAAGCCTTGCAGCAAGAAGGCATGACCACGCAAAGCTTCGACAGCGCCGATGGCGTGATGAGCCGTCTGGCGCGCCAACAGCCGGATGTGATCATCTCCGACATCCGTATGCCGGGTGCCAGCGGTCTGGACCTTCTGGCGCGGATTCGCGAGCAACACCCACGGTTGCCAGTGATCATCATGACCGCGCACTCCGATCTGGACAGCGCTGTCGCGTCCTATCAGGGCGGCGCGTTCGAATACCTGCCCAAGCCGTTCGACGTCGACGAAGCGGTGTCACTGGTCAAGCGCGCCAACCAGCACGCCCAGGAACAGCAAGGCCTGGAAGTCCCGGTCGCCCTGACCCGTACCCCGGAAATCATCGGCGAAGCGCCGGCGATGCAGGAAGTGTTTCGCGCCATCGGGCGCTTGAGCCACTCCAACATCACCGTGTTGATCAACGGCGAATCCGGGACTGGTAAAGAACTGGTGGCTCACGCCCTGCACCGTCATAGCCCGCGGGCGGCTTCGCCGTTCATTGCGCTGAACATGGCGGCGATCCCGAAGGATCTGATGGAGTCCGAACTGTTCGGCCATGAAAAAGGCGCGTTCACCGGCGCGGCCAATCTGCGTCGCGGACGGTTCGAGCAGGCGGACGGCGGCACGCTGTTCCTTGATGAAATCGGTGACATGCCGGCGGACACGCAAACCCGTTTACTGCGCGTGCTGGCCGACGGCGAGTTCTACCGCGTCGGCGGTCATGTGCCGGTCAAGGTTGATGTGCGAATCATCGCCGCGACGCACCAGAATCTGGAAACCCTGGTGCACGCCGGGAAATTCCGTGAGGACTTGTTTCACCGTCTCAACGTGATCCGTATTCATATACCGCGGCTGTCGGACCGTCGCGAAGACATCCCGACGCTCGCCAAGCACTTCCTCAGCCGCGCCGCGCAAGAATTGGCGGTGGAGCCGAAGCTGCTGAAAAGTGAAACAGAGGAATACCTGAAGAACCTGCCGTGGGGCGGCAACGTGCGACAGCTGGAAAACACCTGCCGCTGGATCACGGTGATGGCTTCGGGTCGCGAAGTGCACATCAGCGACCTGCCGCCGGAATTGCTGAGCCTGCCGCAGGATTCGGCTCCGGTGACCAACTGGGAGCAAGCGTTGCGCCAGTGGGCTGATCAGGCGTTGGCGCGTGGTCAGTCGAGCCTGCTCGACACGGCGGTACCAGCCTTTGAACGGATCATGATCGAGACTGCGCTCAAACACACGGCTGGCCGCCGTCGTGATGCCGCGGTTTTGCTGGGTTGGGGGCGTAATACCCTGACGCGCAAGATCAAGGAATTGGGGATGAAGGTTGATGGTGGGGATGATGATGAGGGGGAAGAGGGTTAAACAGCCTTTAGGTCTTCGCTGACAGTTAGATCCAATCGCGGGCAAGCCCGCTCCCACAGTGGATTGTGGCGTTTCACGATTGCGTGAGCACCATTGAACCCTGTGGGAGCGGGCTTGCCCGCGATGCTTTTGGGGGCCTGGTGCACCGCCGCAAGGCACCGTGAACCGCAATCGCGCACGCCAGCTGATTCGAAATCCTGCCTGCATTCGCAATCGAACCCTTATCGAAAAAACACGAAAGCCCCGTAATCCGGGGCTTTCAGCGTTTCAGAGAGCGTTTCTGTTTCAACTTATTAAAACCTGGCACGCCCCCTGCAATAGTCCATTCAGTGATTCAGTTCACTACCCGGTTTCGGGGACCTTGGTACAGGCAGGCCGGGGATTCCCCTCTTTACATCGGGCTCACACCGCACTTGCGACGAGCCCAGACAGTTTTGGGGCCCTTGATACAGGCAGGTCAGGGGTTCCTTCTTTACACCGGGCTCACGACGCAATGCGCGAGCCCTCCCGTTTTGGGGACCTTGGTACAGGCAGGCCGGGGATTCCCTCTTTTATTGCTCTCGGAGATGGATCTCCAGCCGCCAGCGGTCATCGACCTCGCTACCGGCCCACTCGCCCTGCAGCGGCCGGGCCGCCACGACCGACAGCAACAGCCCCCCATCACTCAAACGCACCCGCCAGTTCACGCTCTTGTCATTGAGTTTGAGCTGACCCTTCTGCGCCTTGCCTTCCGCCTCGAACAACAGCGCCAGGCTGCCGTCCACAAACTCGCCATGGCTCTTGGGCTCATTGTTGAACCACACCACCAGGCCATCGTTCGTCACGTCGACTTGCTGCAATTCGCTGGGGTCGGGCGCGGTCAGGCGACCGATCATCAGCCCCACCATCACCCCGACAATCGCCAGCGACCCCATCACCCGCGGGAATAGTTTCGAACGCGGGTCCGCTTGCGGCGTAGAATGCCCGTCATCTTTACCTTCGGAGCCGTGCATGTTTCACGTCATCCTTTTCCAACCAGAAATTCCGCCGAATACCGGCAACGTTATCAGGCTGTGCGCCAACAGTGGCTGCCACCTGCATTTGATCGAACCGCTAGGCTTCGAGATGGACGACAAGCGCTTGCGCCGGGCCGGCCTCGACTACCACGAGTATGCCACCCTGCAACGCCACGCAGACCTCGCCAGCTGCCTGGAAAGCCTTGGTCATCCGCGGCTGTTCGCCTTTACCACCAAGGGCTCGCGGCCATTCCACGATGCCAGTTTCGCCGAGGGCGACGCGTTCCTGTTCGGTCCGGAAAGCCGTGGCTTGCCGGCGGAAGTGCTCGACGCCCTGCCCGGCGAACAACGCCTGCGCTTGCCGATGCGCGAAGGCTGTCGCAGCCTGAACCTGTCGAATACCGTGGCGGTTGCCGTGTATGAAGGCTGGCGCCAGCTCGGTTTCAAGTAACACCGCATAACAAATGTGGGAGCGGGCTTGCTCGCGAAGGCGTCGTGTCAGTCAACATCAATGTTGAATGATCAACCGCTTTCGCGAGCAAGCCCGCTCCCACATTGGACTTGCTTCGACGCTCGGACCGCTTACTGAACGGTCGGAGTCTCGCCCGCAGCCTGCATGCGTTGCAGCTCTTGCGCGTACAGCGCATCGAAGTTCACCGGAGCCAGCATCAGGGCGGGGAACGAACCGCGAGTCACCAGGCTGTCCAGGGTTTCGCGAGCGTACGGGAACAGGATGTTCGGGCAGAAAGCACCCAGGGTGTGGCTCATCGAAGCGTCGTCCAGGTTCTTGATCAGGAAGATCCCGGCCTGTTGCACTTCAGCGATGAACGCCACTTCGCCGTTCTCACCGTTTTTCACGGTCACGGACAGGGTCAGTACGACTTCGTGGAAGTCGCCTTCCAGGGCCTTTTGACGGGTGTTCAGATCCAGACCGACGCTCGGCTCCCACTGCTGGCGGAAGATCGCCGGGCTTTTCGGGGCTTCGAAAGACAAGTCACGTACGTAGATGCGCTGCAAGGAGAATTGCGGTGCGGTTTCTTCTTCGCTGGCTGCAGTGTTCTGTTGGTCAGTCATCTCAGATCCTTTCTGATCTTGGGGTCTTATAGGGAAGGCATTCAGGCCTTGAGCATGGCGTCGAGCTTGCCGGCGCGCTCAAGGGCAAACAAATCATCACAGCCGCCAATGTGGCGCTCGCCGATCCAGATCTGCGGCACAGACGTACGTCCGGCTTTCTGGGCCATGGCGGCGCGCACCTGCGGCTTGCCATCGACCTTGATCTCTTCGAAGGCCACGCCTTTGTTCTCGAGCAGTTGCTTGGCCCGGGAGCAATAACCGCAGTAATCGCTGGAATAGACGACGACGTTGCTCATATCACTTCACCAGCGGCAGGTTGTCGCCTTTCCAGCTGGAAATACCGCCGGACAGCTTGGCGGCGGTGAAGCCGGACTTCATCAGCTCGCGGGCATGCGTGCCGGCGGTCTGGCCCATAGCGTCGACCAGGATGATGGTCTTGGCCTTGTGCTTTTCCAGTTCGGCGACGCGAGCGGCCAGTTTGTCGTGAGGAATGTTCAACGCGCCAACAATGTGACCAGCGGCGAAATCCTTGACCGGACGGATGTCGATCACAACGCCCGCGTCCTTGTTGACCAGCCCGGTCAGTTCACCGGTGCTCAGGCTGCGGCCGCCGCCTTGCATCTGATAGGCCAACAGCAAGGCCGCCAGTACGACGAAGATACCCACGAGAATGTAGTGGTTGGTGGCGAATTGAATCAGATGATCAACCATCGAAGGAGGTTCCAGGGCGTTAAAATGTCGGCCAGTATACACAGCCACTATGGTGGGCCAAACCCCGTCCGGCGGTGACGCCGTCGGAACTTCGCTTTAAACTGCCACTCCCTTTTCCATTGCCCTCTTTTAACTCAGCCACGAGTGGAATCCATGACTACCACGCCTAAACCTTTGGTCCTGATTATTCTCGACGGCTTCGGTCACAGTGAGAGCCCTGAATCCAACGCCATCTTCGCCGCGAAGAAGCCCGTGCTGGACCGTTTGTGGGCCACCGTGCCGAACGGCCTGATCTCGGGCAGTGGCATGGACGTCGGTCTGCCGGATGGCCAGATGGGCAACTCCGAAGTCGGTCACATGAACCTCGGTGCCGGCCGCGTTGTGTATCAGGACTTTACGCGCGTGACGAAATCGATCCGCGACGGCGAGTTCTTCGAGAATCCAACCATCTGCGCCGCGGTGGATAAAGCCGTGGCTGCCGGCAAAGCCGTGCACTTCATGGGCCTGCTGTCCGATGGCGGGGTTCACAGCCACCAGGATCACCTGATCGCCATGGCTGAACTGGCCTACAAGCGCGGTGCCGAAAAAATCTACCTGCACGCCTTCCTCGATGGTCGCGATACGCCACCGAAAAGCGCCCAGTCGTCCATCGAATTGCTCGACGCGACCTTCCAGGCCCTGGGCAAAGGCCGGATCGCCAGTATTATCGGCCGTTACTTCGCCATGGACCGCGACAACCGTTGGGATCGCGTGTCCCAGGCCTACAACCTGATTGTCGATGGCAACGGCGAATTCAACGCCGCCACCGCCCAGGAAGGTCTGCAAGCCGCGTACGAACGTGGCGAGAGCGACGAGTTCGTCAAAGCCACCTCCATTGGTGAGCCGGTGAAAGTCGAAGACGGCGACGCCGTGGTGTTCATGAACTTCCGCGCCGACCGCGCCCGCGAGCTGACTCGCGTATTCGTCGAAGACGATTTCAAGGAATTCGAGCGTGCGCGCCAGCCAAAACTGGCCGGCTTCGTCATGTTGACCCAATACGCCGCGAGCATTCCTGCACCATCGGCCTTCGCCGCCGGCAGCCTGGACAACGTGCTCGGTGACTACCTGGCAAAAAACGGCAAGACCCAACTGCGCATTGCTGAAACCGAGAAATACGCCCACGTGACCTTCTTCTTCTCCGGCGGTCGCGAAGAACCGTTCCCGGGTGAAGAGCGCATCCTGATCCCGTCGCCGAAAGTCGCCACTTATGACTTGCAGCCGGAGATGAGCGCGCCCGAAGTCACCGACCGCATCGTCGATGCCATCGAAAACCAGCGTTACGACGTGATCGTGGTCAACTACGCCAACGGCGACATGGTCGGCCACAGCGGTGTGTTTGATGCAGCGGTGAAAGCCGTGGAGTGCCTGGACCTGTGCGTCGGCCGCATCGTCGAAGCTCTGGAAAAAGTCGGCGGCGAAGCGCTGATCACGGCTGACCACGGCAACGTCGAGCAAATGGCTGATGAATCCACCGGCCAGGCGCACACCGCGCACACCACCGAGCCGGTGCCGTTTATCTATGTTGGCAAGCGTGACTTCAAGGTTCGCGATGGCGGCGTGCTGGCGGATGTGGCGCCGACCATGCTGATGCTGATGGGGCTTGAGAAACCGGCGGAAATGACCGGTACTTCCATCCTGGTGTAATCGCTCTTACAAACGCCGTAAACCCTGTGGGAGCTAGCCTGCTAGCGAATGCGGAGTGTCAGCCAACATCAACGTTGCCTGACCCACCGCTTTCGCCAGCAGGCTAGCTCCCACATTAGTTTCAGTGTTTTTCAGGCCGGTTATCACACAGCCCCAATTGGGCGTTTTTTTTGCAGCTCATGGCGGGCATACTAGGCCGTCCCTTTCCCTGGTGTCGCCCGCCTCTATGCTTCGCGTCCTGATAGCCCTTGCTCTGACTTGCCTGCTCCAACCGGCCTTTGCTGACGAGCGCGCGCAAACCCAACAACAGTTGGACGCCACGCGTCAGGACATTGCCGAGCTGAAAAAACTGCTGGGCAAGCTCCAGGAAGAAAAGTCCGGTGTGCAGAAAGACCTCAAAGGCACCGAGACCGAGATGGGCAAGCTCGAGAAGCAGGTCGAAGCCCTGCAGAAAGAGCTGAAGAAAAGCGAATCCGAGCTGCAGCGACTCGATGGTGAGAAAAAAAAACTCCAGAGCGCGCGCATTGAACAGCAACGACTGATCGCCATTCAGGCCCGCGCAGCCTATCAGAACGGCCGTCAGGAGTACTTGAAGCTGTTGCTCAACCAGCAGAACCCGGAAAAATTCGCCCGCACCCTCACCTATTACGATTACCTGAGCCAGGCCCGCCTGGAACAGCTGAAGAATTTCAACGAAACCCTGCGCCAACTGGCCAACGTCGAAAAAGACATCGCCCTGCAACAAGCGCAATTGCTGGTGCAGAAGAGCAGCCTCGACAGCCAGCGCGATGAACTCGACAAAGTCCGTCAGGAGCGCCAGCAAGTCCTGGCCAAGCTGAGCGACGACGTAAAGGCTCGCGACCAGAAGCTGGCCGCCCGCGAGCAGGATCAGGCGGACCTGTCTAAAGTCCTTAAAACCATCGAAGAAACCCTGGCCCGCCAGGCTCGTGAGGCAGAAGAAGCGCGGCAAAAAGCGCTGATCGCCCAGCAGGAAGCCGAAAAAAAGCGTTTACGTGAGGCTCAGGCTGCAGCAGACGCAGAAGCCACTGACGCCCCACGCAAACCCGTTAAATCGACACCCGGCGCCCTGGTATCAAGCTCAGGTGAGACGTTTGGCGGCCCCTTTGCTTCAAGCCGGGGAAAACTTCCGTGGCCGGTTGATGGTCGACTGCTGGCACGCTTTGGCGAAACCCGTGGCGACGATGCCCGGACCAAGTGGGACGGCGTGATGATCAGCGCCTCCGCCGGCAGCCAGGTGCATGCCGTGCATGGCGGTCGCGTGGTGTTTGCCGACTGGTTGCGCGGTGCGGGGCTGCTGGTGATTCTCGACCACGGCAACGGTTTCTTGAGTCTTTACGGTCACAACCAGACGCTGCTCAAGTCTGCGGGTGACGTGGTAAAAGCCGGTGAGTCCATCTCCACTGTCGGTAACAGTGGCGGACAGGACACACCAGCGCTGTATTTCGCTATTCGTCAGCAGGGTCACCCGAGTGATCCGGCGCAATGGTGCCGCGCGCAAGGATAGGCGTTGAGTCACCTACATTAGGAGTTCGTTCGACATGCTGCATTTGTCCCGTCTTACCTCGCTGGCCCTGACGATCGCCCTGGTGATCGGCGCGCCCCTGGCGTTCGCTGCTCAACCGGCTCCGGCGGTCGCGCCGGCGGGCACTGCTGCGACCACCAAGGCGCCGTTGCCGCTGGAAGAGTTGCGCACCTTTGCCGAGGTCATGGATCGGATCAAGGCAGCCTATGTCGAGCCGGTGGACGACAAGACCCTGCTGGAAAATGCGATCAAGGGCATGCTCAGCAACCTCGACCCGCACTCCGCCTACCTGGGCCCGGAAGACTTCGCTGAATTGCAGGAAAGTACCAGCGGCGAATTCGGCGGCCTGGGCATCGAAGTCGGCGCCGAAGACGGTTTCATCAAGGTGGTTTCGCCTATCGATGACACTCCGGCCTCCAAGGCTGGCATCCAGGCCGGCGACTTCATCGTCAAGATCAACGGCCAGCCGACTCGCGGCCAAAGCATGACCGAAGCCGTAGACAAGATGCGCGGCAAGATCGGCCAGAAAATCACCCTGACCCTGGTTCGCGATGGCGGCACGCCGTTCGACGTGACCCTGGCCCGTGCCATCATTCAGGTGAAGAGCGTGAAGGCGCAGCTGCTGGAATCTGGCTACGGCTACATTCGCATCACCCAGTTCCAGGTCAAGACCGGCGACGAAGTCTCCAAGGCCCTGGCCAAACTGCGCAAGGACAACGGCAAGAAGCTCAACGGCATCATCCTCGACCTGCGCAACAACCCGGGCGGCGTGCTGCAAGCGGCGGTGGAAGTGGTTGACCACTTCATCACCAAAGGCCTGATCGTTTACACCAAGGGCCGCATCGCCAATTCCGAGCTGCGTTTCTCCGCCACCGGCAAGGACGAAAGTGAAGCCGTGCCAATGGTTGCGCTGATCAACGGCGGCAGCGCCTCCGCCTCGGAAATTGTTGCCGGCGCCCTTCAGGATCAGAAACGTGCAGTGGTCATGGGCACCACCAGTTTCGGCAAAGGCTCGGTTCAAACCGTGCTGCCGCTGAACAACGACCGCGCACTGAAGATCACCACGGCGCTGTACTACACGCCGAACGGCCGCTCGATCCAGGCGCAAGGCATCGTTCCGGACATCGAAGTGCGCAAGGCCAAGATCACCAGCGAGCAGGACGGCGAATACTTCAAGGAAGCCGATCTGCAAGGTCACCTGGGCAATGGCAACGGCGGCGCCGACAAACCGACCAGCTCCAGCGGCAAGGCCAAGGCGATGCCGCAGGATGATGATTACCAGTTGGCCCAGGCCCTGAGCCTGCTCAAAGGGTTGAGCATCACCTCCGGCCGCTGAGATGCGCCTGCGGTTGATCCTCGGTCTGTTGTGTTGTCTGGCGGGTGTTGCTCACGCGGCGCCCGCCCCTCAAAAGGCCTACATCACGCTGATCATCGATGACCTGGGGCAGAACCTGCCCCGGGATCGCCGCGTGCTGGCCCTGCCCGGCCCGGTGACCACGGCGATCATGCCCGACACACCCCACGCCACCGAATTTGCCCGCGAAGCCCATCGCGCCGGCAAGATCGTCATCCTGCATATGCCGATGGACCCAGCCACGGGGCCATTCGCCTGGCATCCCGATCTGCCCACCGACGAGCTTGAGAAGCGCCTCAACGCGGCGTTCAAAATGGTCCCGTACACAAGCGGCATCAACAACCACATGGGCAGTCGCATGACCGCACAGCAACCCGCTATGGCCTGGTTGATGGCGGACTTGCAGAGTCGGCACAAGTTCTTTGTCGATAGCCGCACCAGCGCGCAAACCGTGGCAGCGGCCGAGGCGCAGAAGATTGGGTTGGCGAGTGTTTCGCGGGATGTGTTTCTGGACGATGAGCGCACTGAAGCCGCGATTTTTACGCAGCTGCAAACGGCAATCAATCTGGCGCGCAAGCAGGGTTCGGCGGTGATGATCGGACATCCATACCCGCAGACGCTGGCAGTTCTTGAGCGAGAGCTGCCCAAGCTCAAAGCTCAGGGTATCGAATGGATCGACATCAAGCAGATGATCAGCGTGCGCAGCAATCGCGCAACGGCCGCTCACGGCAAAGACGGGATTTATCGGTAATACCCCGTCACAACCGATAAATAATTACCGCCAGATGCGTTCCGCCATTCCGGATAGTGAGACCTGCAAAAGGTCGCGGCTCCCCTGAGCCGCCTTTCAACTATCAGGATTGCTTATGATCACCGATGACAATATCGCCTCTGTCGGCAGACAGATGGAATCAATTAAATACAAAAACCTGCTGATCAACTTTACGACCGAATTCAACCGGAGCTCGAACTTCAGTGGCTCGGCGCCAAAACCCGGCACCTTTTGGCGCCCCACGCCCGCTCCTGATTTGCTGCCGGGTTTTTTCCCGCTGGGCGATATCGTCGAATCCGGGGATGACAACATCAACGGCAAGAGAGTCGCAGCGGTTGTTTGCGAGGGCATTGCGCAAATCGGAGATTCGTCGCAAGCAAAAGCACTCAACCGGCCGGTTGACTATGAGCAAATATGGAGGGACCCGGGCTCAGAATCGGTCGGTACGCTATGGCGACCGATCCCGCCTGATGGATATGTAGCACTGGGGCTGGTGTGTAGCAGGGACGACGAAAAGCCGCCACTTCACGCGATACGTTGCGTACGGGCGGATCTGGTTATCGATTCAAGCCTCGGCGACTCGATCTGGAACAATTGGGGCAATGGCGGGACGCAAGATTTCGGCGCCTGGCATATCAAGCCTCCAGTCGCGGCAGCAGGAGAGATCTACTTCGCACCCGGCACCTTCGTCGGCTTCAAGAACGTTGCCCATCCGTCGACCCAAGTCGCCGCTTATTCATTGCGAATGCAGATCCCCCAGCTGATCAATCCCGCACCTGAAGTTCCAGTACTTTCAGGATTCGCGGCGCCCTCACCTCTTGAAGCATCCGAGGCCACGCAAATTGCCATCCTTCCCTGGTTCGCCGTCGAAGACAATGCTTTGAGCCCCATCGAAAGATTAAGCAAATCACCGTATTACCGCCTGGAAAGAACAGACCGATATGCACTCGTCGGTTACGGCCACAACACAGGCGACGGGAGCAAGCTATTCAGATGGACAGCGTCCCGAGTGCTGATCGGCAAGGTTTTGCAGTTATTCACTCGCCTCACCTCTATCGAGGTCAAAACCGAATGGCCAATGGGCGGTTCGGAAGTAAACCGGCCAATAAAATTCTCGGCACAGTTGAACAAGCTTTTCACTCATACCGAATCAACATCCAGCGGATGGACCACTTCGAAAGCCATAGAAGTCGTCTCCTTTGTTCCGAAAAACAAGATGGTGGCGGTTTATCAATTGCAGAGTCACTACGAGTTATTGCGCGAAGATGGCACGCAAGCGGCTGTCAACTTCGCTTACGCAGATAGCGACAGTTTGTACTTTGCCGAGTATCCGACTGAAGTCGGTGATGTCATCGCAGTCCCTATGCCGGTGAGCGATTCGTCAGCCGTTACAGATACCGCCCCATGATTTCATCGACCACCCCGTCCTTGCGCAACTGATCCAGCGCAGCCTGGAGCTTGGCGACGGTTTCGTCCGGCACGTCCTTGTTCAGCGCCAGGTACAGCTCGGCGCTGTTGAAGCGCAGCACGGTCTTGAGACCGGTCACCCCGTCCTGGCGGGCCAGATAGCGGCCTGCCGGGTCGCCGGTGGCCCAAAGATCGATCTGGCCGCTGACCAGTTTCTTCGCGTTGTCCTGGTCGCGCAGCACAACAATCGGCTTCAGCCCTTGCTTGGCCAGTGTCTCGGCAATCGCATCGCCCTTGTACGCACCGATCTTGTATTTGCGCGCATCTTCCAGCGTTTCCAGGCTGATTTTGCTGTCCGCCTTGGCCAGCATGATCCAGTCATCCGGACCAATCGGGCCGACCCACTTGAAAAGCTTCTCGCGATCCGGCAACCGCGCCATCACGAAGACGCCATATCCAGGTTTCTCGAGGGCGAGCTTGTAGATTCGCTCCCAAGGGAAACGCAGCGTCAGGCTGTAGGTAATGTCAGCACGCTTGAACATCTCGCGGACGATGTCCACGGCGATGCCATTGATGTTCTCGTCCTGAGCGAAGTTCTTGCCGTTCTTGGCCATGTTGTACGGCGGGAAGTTTTCCGTCAGCAACACGAGGTCGGCGTCAGGATTTTCTGCAGCGTGCACTCCATTGATGAGCAATAGAGATGCGCTGGCGAGGGCAAGTAGAAGGCGTTTGAGCATGTCTGGCTACCGAGATCCATGGCGTACCCAAGAGTGCCTTGAGCCCGCCATGATGTCCACTGGCCTGTATCGGTTTGTTTAGCGCATCACGATGCCGCGATGAGCCATGTAGGCCTTGGCTTCCTGCACGGTGTATTCGCCGAAGTGGAAAATACTCGCCGCCAATACCGCGCTGGCGTGGCCTTCGAGAATGCCGTCGGCCAAGTGCTGCAGGTTGCCGACACCGCCAGAGGCAATCACCGGAATGCCCAAGGCATCGCTGATGGCGCGGGTGACGCCCAGGTCGAAGCCGTTTTTCATGCCGTCCTGATCCATGCTGGTCAGCAGGATTTCACCGGCACCCAGGCCTTCCATCTTCTTCGCCCATTCAACGGCATCGAGACCGGTCGGCTTGCGTCCGCCGTGAGTGAAGATTTCCCAGCGCGGGGTTTCGCCCGGGCCGGAGACCTTCTTGGCGTCGATGGCGACAACGATGCACTGCGAACCGAAATGCTGCGCGGCCTCGCCAACGAATTCCGGGTTGAACACCGCGGCGGTGTTGATCGAGACCTTGTCCGCGCCGGCATTCAGCAGATTGCGAATGTCCTGCACGGTGCGCACGCCGCCACCCACGGTCAGCGGAATAAACACCTGGCTGGCCATGCGTTCAACGGTGTGCAGCGTGGTGTCGCGACCGTCGACGCTGGCGGTGATGTCGAGAAAGGTAATCTCGTCGGCACCCTGCTCGTCGTAGCGACGGGCGATTTCCACCGGGTCACCGGCGTCACGAATGTTCTCGAACTTCACACCTTTAACGACCCGGCCGTTGTCCACGTCCAGGCAAGGGATGATGCGTTTGGCCAGCGCCATGGTCAGTCCTCAGCCTTTGTACGAATCGCAGAAAGCTTGCGCTTCGGCGACGTCGAGGGTGCCTTCGTAGATCGCCCGGCCGGTGATCGCGCCAATGATGCCTGGCGCCTTGGCGTCGAGCAGCGACTTTATGTCACCGAGGTTGTGGATGCCGCCGGAAGCGATCACCGGAATCTTCGTCGCAGCGGCCAGCGCCGCGGTGAACGGCACGTTGCAGCCCTGCATCATGCCGTCTTTGGCGATGTCGGTATAAACGATCGCGGACACGCCATCGGCTTCGAACTGCTTGGCCAGGTCTATCACCTGGACGGTGCTGATTTCAGCCCAGCCATCGGTGGCGACGAAACCGTCTTTGGCGTCGAGGCCGACAATCACTTTACCCGGGAAAGCGCGGCAGGCTTCAGCCACGAAAGCCGGATCTTTCACGGCTTTGGTGCCGATGATCACGTAGCTCACGCCCGCTTTCACGTAGTGCTCGATGGTTTCCAGGGAACGGATACCGCCGCCGATCTGGATCGGCAGGTTCGGGTAGCGCTTGGCGATGGCGGTGACCACTTCGCCGTTGACCGGCTGGCCTTCGAAGGCGCCGTTCAGGTCGACCAGATGCAGACGACGGCAACCGCCCTCCACCCACTTGGCAGCCATGCTCACCGGGTCATCGGAGAACACTGTGGAATCTTCCATGCGGCCCTGGCGCAGACGAACACAGGCACCGTCTTTGAGATCGATAGCGGGAATAATCAGCATCTGGCAAACCTTCAAATTCGATTGTTCAGCTTCGCTCGGAAATCAGTTTTTCTCGAGCGCCCACAGGTCGCTTTCGATGCTTTCGAACCTCTCTTTGAGGTGCGTCTGCACATCGAAAATCGCCCTGTTGTAATAGTGCGGCGCAATTTCACGGGTAAACAGCTCAAGGATTTCAGCCGCTTCGAACGAACCCAGGTCCAGTTCGAAGCGATCCTCCATGAAGCGCTTGATCTTGTGATTGGCCTCGTTCTCCTGTTCGGGAGTGAGGGTCAGAATCGGCGGCTTCTTCTTGACGGCCATTTACCAGCGACCGTCCCACGCGGCGAAGTTCTGCAGCAATTGCAGGCCATGGGTATGGCTCTTCTCCGGGTGGAATTGCACGGCGAAACGCGAGCCATCGGCCAGCGCTGCAGCGAAATCGACACCGTAATGACCGCCACCCACCACCTGCCGCGCGTTGCCGGCAGCGATGTAGTAGCTGTGCACGAAGTAGAAACGCGCCAGGTCCGAAATGTTGTGCCACAGCGGATGCGCGATCGTCTGCTTCACTTCGTTCCAGCCCATGTGCGGGACTTTCAGGTGCTCGCCGTCTTCATGCAGGTCTTTGCCGAAGAACTTCACCGCGCCCGGGAACAGGCCGATGCAGTCGACGCCGTCGTTCTCTTCGCTGCTGTCGAGCAAGGCTTGCATGCCGACGCAGATGCCGAGGAACGGACGGTCCTGGCTGACTTCACGCACCAGCGAGTCGAAGCCCAGGCGACGGATTTCCGCCATGCAATCGCGAATCGCGCCGACGCCGGGGAAAACCACCCGGTCGGCTTCGCGAATCACGTCGGCATCGCTGGTGATCAAGACCTTGCCGGCACCCACGTGCTCGAGGGCCTTGGCCACCGAGTGCAGGTTGCCCATGCCGTAATCGATAACCGCGACCGTCTGCATTACAGAACGCCTTTGGTCGACGGCATCTGACCGGCCATGCGGTCATCCAGCTCTACGGCCATGCGCAGTGCGCGGCCGAATGCCTTGAACACGGTTTCGATCTGGTGGTGGGTGTTGGTGCCACGCAGGTTGTCGATGTGCAGGCTGACGAGGGCATGGTTGACGAAGCCCTGAAAGAATTCCTGGAACAGGTCAACGTCAAAACCGCCGACGGTGGCGCGGGTGTAGGGAACATGCATCTGCAGGCCAGGACGGCCGGAGAAGTCGATCACCACGCGCGACAGCGCTTCATCGAGCGGGACGTAGGCGTGGCCGTAGCGACGGATGCCTTTTTTGTCGCCGATGGCTTTGGCGAAGGCCTGACCGAGGGTGATACCGACGTCTTCCACGGTGTGGTGGTCGTCGATATGCAGGTCGCCCTTGCTGACAATATCCAGGTCGATCAGCCCGTGACGGGCGATCTGGTCCAGCATGTGCTCAAGAAAAGGAACACCGATATCGAATCGGGCCTTTCCGGTGCCATCCAGGTTGATCGAGGCTTTGATCTGGGTTTCCAGAGTGTCGCGCTCGACTGACGCCTTACGTTCGGCCATCACCAGCTCCGCAAAATCATTGGGCGAAAAAGGCAGCCATTATAGGGGCGCGGGCGGGAAACAGAAACACGAGAGGTGATATCGCTGACGGAGGGAATCCGACCGTGCCGGGGTTGTACCTGTAATGACATGTAGGAGCGAGGCTTGCCCGCGAAGACGGTGTACCTGATACACCGCGTCATCGTTCTTCGCGAGCAAGCTTCGCTCCTACAGGAAGCGGTGCGCCCAACGGGTCGGGCGCGAGATCATCAGTGGAAAAGGACCGCAGTTTTTTGCAGAGTCACCCAAACACCCCACGCCAACGGAATACCCACCACCAGCCACGCAGCCACTGCCAACGGCTTGGTGCCTGCATCCGCTTTCCACTCCAGCACGGTGCTGGCATCAGCACCCTTGTCGTGGCCCAGCGCCTGTTCGGCGGCCAGTTCAGCGTCGGTCATGAAGTACTTGTCGGCCACCGGGCGAACCAGCAGGTTGCACAGGAACCCCAGCACCAACAGGCCCGCGAGGATGTACAAGGTGATGTCATAGGCTGCGGCGCGTTCAACGCCGATGCTCAGCTGATACTCACGCAGGTAGTTCACCAACACCGGACCCAGCACGCCAGCGGCAGCCCAGGCGGTCAGGAGACGACCATGGATCGCGCCAACCATTTGCGTACCGAACAGGTCGGCAAGGTAAGCCGGCACCGTCGCAAAACCACCGCCGTACATCGACAGGATCACGCAGAACGCCGCTACGAACAGCGCAACGTTGCCCAGGTGACCAAGGTTCGGGATCAGTGCGTACAACGCAAAACCGAGGGCGAAGAACACGAAATAAGTGTTTTTACGACCCAGGTAATCCGAGAACGAAGCCCAGAAGAACCGCCCGCCGATGTTGAACAGGCTCAGCAAACCGGTGAAGCCGGCAGCAATCGCGGCAATCGAGGCCAGTTGGCCCGCGTCCAGCTGACCAAACGTCTGGCCAGTGCCGAGCAATTTGCCGGCGAACACTTCCTGCAACAGCGGCGAAGCCATGCCGAGGATGCCGATACCGGCAGAAACGTTCAGGCACAGCACCAGCCACACCAGACGGAATTGTGGGGTTTTCCACGCCACATTCACGTGTACGTGGCGATGGGTGATCATCGCGTTCGAGGCTTTTTTCGCCGGAGCAGTCCAGCCCTCAGGCTTCCAGCCGGTTGGCGGAACGCGGTAGGACAATGCGCCGCCGATCATGAACACAAAGTAGATCGCGGCCATCACCAGGAAACTCTGCCACACGCCTACGCTTTCTGCCGATGCGAAGTGACCCATCAAGGCCGCGGCCAGTGGAGCACCAACCATCGCGCCACCACCGAAACCCATGATCGCCATGCCGGTCGCCATGCCGCGCTTGTCCGGGAACCACTTGATCAGGGTCGAAACCGGCGAAATGTAACCCAGGCCCAGGCCGATACCGCCAATGACCCCGGAGCCGATCCACATCAGCCAGATCTGATGTGTATACACGCCCAGCGCCGAAATCAGCAGACCACCACACCAGCACAGTGCCGACACAACACCAGCTTTGCGCGGCCCGGCGTGTTCCAGCCAGCCACCCCAGATCGCTGCCGAGCAGCCGAGGAAGATGAAGAACAGGGTGTAGATCCAGCCGAGCATCGAGATCGGCCAGTCGCATTGCGACGAGAAAACCTGCGAGATGAAGCTCATGTCCGGCGCACACGCGACTGCCTTGGTCACGCCCAGCGCCTTGGACAGGGGCAGCCAGAACACCGAGAAACCGTAAGCCATGCCGATGCAGAGGTGGATGGCCAACGCGGCCGGTGGCACCAGCCAACGGTTGAAACCGGGCTTGGCGATGATGCGCTCCTTGGACAGGAACGAGGGCTGGTCGGCGTTGAGGCCGTCCGCCGTGATGCTCGTGGTCATTGTGTATCCCCCAATTATTAGTATGGTTCGCCAGTACTCCCCACCCCCAGCCTTTATGCGCACGCATGACTGTTTTTAAGGTGGAGCTCCATTTTGGTGCGACATCACGTCGCAGAAGGACGGACGAACTGGCAGAGGTTACCATTTGCACGTGACAGAAAAACCAAACTGATATCACCTTTTCGCAAGTCGTCTGTTCTCGTACCACTGAAGGAACCGCCATGCCTATCATCGTCGAGCTGCTGAACGAAGCCAGCTATCAGGATCAGCAGGATCTGCAGAAAATCTACCGCGACGCGCCGGACTGGTTGTTCGCCCCGTTTGCTGGTGATGTGCAGTTGATCGAAGGCTGTCTGCGGGAAGGTTCGCTGATCGGCGGGCGTTTCAACGATCGCCTGTTGGGTGCCGCGCGCCTGCAAAGGCACCAGGATGTCTGGCATCTGTCCCAGCTATGTGTACGAAAAATCACCCGCCGTCGCGGGGTTGCTGAGCGGCTGGTGAACGAAGCCCGGGAAATGGCGTCGCAATCGGGCGCGACATTACGCCTGCTGGCACCTGCCGGGCACCTTGAAGCACAAGCACTGGCGGCCAAACTGAAAGTGCCGCTGGATACACTGCCCGGCTGATCGCTGACCGGTCGTCCACTTCGGAGCGCTATACTCCCCGGCTAAATTCGAATTCGACTAACTACAAGGACTCGCCCATGAAAGCGTTCGGCAAAATCCTGGGTCTGGTACTTCTCGGGCTGTTGCTGATCATTGTGGCGCTGGGCTTTGCCCTGACCCACCTCTTTGATCCCAACGACTACAAAGACGAGATCCGCCAGATTGCCCGCGACAAGGCCCACATCGAGCTGACGCTCAATGGCGACATCGGCTGGAGTCTGTTCCCGTGGCTCGGCCTGGAATTGCACGAAGCCAGCGTCGCGACCCTGGCCAAGCCCACCGAGCCCTTCGCTGACTTGCAGATGCTCGGTCTGTCGGTGCGCGTGCTGCCGCTGCTGCGCCGCGAAGTGCAAATGAGCGACGTGCGTGTCGAAGGCCTGAACCTGCGCCTGAACCGCGACAAGGACGGCCACGGCAACTGGGAAGACATCGGCAAGGTGCCGGTGACTGCCAACCCGACTGCACCGGCGGTCACTCCTGGCGAACCTGCACCGGAAACCACCGTCCAGGTGGAAAAACCGGCGCAGCCGATTCGCCTGGACATCGACAGCCTGACCGTCAATAACGCCCGCGTTGAATACAGCGACGAGAAGACCGGCAAGCAGTTCAGCGCCGAAAGCATCCAGCTGAGCACCGGGCCGGTCCACGATTCCACCAACATCCCGGTCAAACTCACCGCGTTCCTCGGCACCAATCAGCCGGTTCTGCGGGTGCGTACCGAGCTCAATGGCGAGCTGCGTTTTGAACGCGCCTTGCAACGCTACAAATTCGAAGACCTGAAGTTGTCCGGTGAAGTCGCCGGCGATCCGCTGCAAGGCAAGACCGTGACCTTCGCCGCCCAAGGCCAGTTGTTGCTGGATAAAGCAGCGAACGTCGCCGAATGGACCGGCATCAAGATCTCCGCCAACCAGCTGCGCGCACTGGGTGAGCTGAAGGTCAACGACCTCGACAAGACGCCGCAAATCAACGGCGGCATTTCGATTGCCCAGTTCGACCTGGCGAAGTTCGTCGACAGCATCGGCCAGACACTCCCGGCCATGGCTGAGGGTAGCCTGAGCAAAGTTGAACTGGTCAGCCGCGTTGCCGGTACGCCGACCAGCGTGGTGTTCGACAACATCAACCTGAAAGTCGACGACAGCACCTTCACCGGCCGCATCGCCGTCGAGGACTTCGCCAAGCAATCGCTGCGCGCGGTCCTCAAGGCTGACACCTTCAACGTCGACCGTTACCTGCCGCCAAAATCCGCCGAAGCCAACAGCGCGACACAAGTGCGCAAGGCTGAAGTGGCCAGCACCGAAGCCGACGCCATGGCTGGCGCGGGTAGTACGCCGCTGCCGGACAAGCCCACCAAAGACGCGTGGAGCAGCGAGCGCCTGTTGCCGGTGGAACGCCTGAGCAAACTTGATGTGGACGCTGACCTGACGTTTGGCCAGTTGACCCTCGACAAACTGCCAATCCAGAACGCGGTGCTCAAGGCCAATGGCAAGGAAGGCCTGCTGACGCTTGAGAACCTGCGCGGCGACCTGTACGACGGCACCTTCGAATCCAAGGGCACCCTCGACGTGCGTCAACAGGCCCCGGCGCTGAACATGCAGACGCGCATCAGCAAAGTGCCTGTGGAGAAAATCCTCGAAAGCCAGGGTAAAAATCCGCCGGTCAAAGGCCTGGTCACGCTCGACAGCAACCTGACCGGCAATGGCAACAGCCAGAAAGCACTGATCGAAACCCTCAACGGCAACGCCAGTTTCGTCATCAACAACGGCGTGCTGCTCAATGCCAACCTCGAACAGCAACTGTGCAAAGGCATCGCCACGCTGAACCGCAAAACCCTGAGCGGCGAACCGCGAGGCAAGGACACACCGTTCCAGGAACTCAAAGGCAACCTGACTTTCCGCAATGGTGTAGCCAGCAACCCGGACCTGAAAGTTCGTATTCCTGGCATGACCGTGAATGGTGACGGCGACATCGACCTGCGGGTGCTGGGCATGGATTACCGCGTTGGCATCATCGTCGAAGGCGATACGAGCGCCATGCCGGATCCGGCCTGTCAGGTCGGCGACAAGTTCGTCGGTATCCAGTGGCCGCTGCGCTGCCGCGGCCCACTGGAACTCGGCGCCAAGGCTTGCCGCCTGGACAATGAGCGCATGGGCCAGGTCGCCACCAAAATCGCCGGCGACAAAATCAGCGAAAAGATCGATGAGAAGCTTGGCGACAAGGTCAGCCCTGAGTTGAAAAACGCATTGAAGGGGCTGTTCAAGCGATGAGAGCCGAGCAGTTTTCATCGGCGGTGCTGGATTGGTACGACCGCCATGGCCGCCACGACTTGCCTTGGCAACAAGGCATCACACCGTATCGGGTGTGGGTCTCGGAAATCATGTTGCAGCAGACCCAGGTCAGCACCGTGTTGAATTACTTCGACCGTTTCATGGCCTCCCTGCCGACGGTCGAAGCGCTGGCCGCTGCGCCGGAAGACGAAGTGCTGCACCTGTGGACAGGCCTCGGCTACTACACCCGTGCGCGCAATTTGCAGAAGACCGCGAAGATCGTCGTCGCCGAGTACGGTGGCGAATTTCCACGGGATGTGGAAAAGCTGGTTGAGTTGCCGGGGATCGGTCTGTCCACGGCGGGCGCCATCGCCAGCCTGAGCATGGGCCTGCGAGCACCGATTCTGGATGGCAACGTCAAACGGGTGCTGGCGCGGTTTACGGCGCAGGAGGGTTATCCGGGCGAACCGAAGGTCGCCAAACAGCTGTGGGCGAACGCTGAGCGCTTCACGCCCCATGATCGGGTCAACGCCTACACCCAGGCGATGATGGATCTGGGCGCCACGCTTTGCACCCGCAGCAAACCGAGCTGCCTGCTCTGCCCGCTGGAAAAGGGCTGCGAAGCGCACATGCTCGGTCTGGAAACCCGCTACCCGATTCCCAAACCGCGCAAAACCGTGCCGCAGAAACGTACGCTGATGCCGATGCTCGCCAACGGCGAGGGCGCGATTCTGCTTTACCGACGCCCTTCCACGGGCTTGTGGGGCGGCCTCTGGAGCCTGCCGGAACTCGACGACCTCGACGACCTGCAGCATCTGGCCTCGCAGCACTCGCTGGAACTGGGCAGCCAACAAGCGCTGCCGAGCCTGGTGCATACCTTCAGCCATTTTCAGTTATCCATCGAACCCTGGCTGGTTCAGGTCCAGGAGGCCGGCCATCACGTGGCCGAGGCCGACTGGCTCTGGTATAACCTCGCCACCCCGCCGCGCCTGGGCCTTGCCGCCCCGGTCAAAACCTTGCTCGAACGCGCGGCCGCCGTATTGAACGCAGGAGAGTCGTCATGACCCGCACCATCATGTGTCGCAAGTACAAAGAAGAACTGCCCGCCCTGGAGCGCGCTCCATTCCCGGGCGCAAAAGGCCAGGACATTTTTGACCACGTCTCCGCCAAGGCCTGGGCCGACTGGCAGAAACACCAGACCCTGCTGATCAACGAAAAACGCCTGAACATGATGAACGCCGAAGACCGCAAATACCTTCAGGGCGAGATGGACAAGTACTTCTCCGGCGAGGAATACGCCAAGGCTGACGGCTACGTTCCGCCGGCTGAATAATTCCGCTTTTTCGAGGGTCGGAACGTAAGCGACGGTAATAATTAAAATTTTTTTGAAAACTTTCTTGACGACCCCCTGAAAAACCAGTTTAATGCGCCCCGTTGCCCAGATAGCTCAGTCGGTAGAGCAGGGGATTGAAAATCCCCGTGTCGGCGGTTCGATTCCGTCTCTGGGCACCAAAATACCGAGAAACCCCAAGGAACAATGTGTCCTTGGGGTTTTTTATTGCCTGCGATTTAATAGCTGCTGGACCATTTCTGGACCAAGCCACTTCGCACCTTTCTTTGACTACCCCTCCAACCACGTCCTAGGCCATCTCCCCAAAAGTAAATGCTTTAAGGCAGTTTCGAAGATACAACAGAGGGCCCACCTAAGCTCGCCCGGGCGAGTGGCAACACAGTCCGCCCCAGCACCACCCTCTCGCCTCCCAAACCGCGCCACAGGGGCTCTCAGCACCTGCGCCAGAGCGCTCGTTTCGACACCAACAAAAGTCACGCGGTACGCGCGCCGTCACGGCAAAACGCTCCATCGCAGCCCTCCATGTGCAAGATGTAAAGAAAACGGGCCCCTATCCGAATCCAGGGGAAATACATAGGATGAAGTGGGCATGATTAGCTTTGTTGTGACATGAAACGACGGCTTGGAAACGCGCCCAGTAACAGATGGAAAAAATCCAAATACCTAGATCTAGACACACCGTTGCAAACCAAATTTTGCCCGTACCCAAGCCGTAGAAAAAATTGCGGAACGGCTTTCGCTGGTGATAGACCCTCGCAGGATTGTCAAGGAGGGGATTTGATAGCATTCTTGCCGGCGGGGAAATACCGTAAAGAATTTAAAGTCTGAAAACGGACATTAGATATTAGCTTTAAGAATGGAGCGGAAATGACAAACGAGCAAAATGGCAATCTGACCGAGAAAAATGAAGAAAAAAAACTTGCCGAGTATAAGTTTGTCATTTCTTATGACGCAAAAGACAAATCACTATCCCATCACGAAATAAATGCTAAGGAGTTGGGAGAGGCTATCCTTGGCATGAATAACTTGATTGAGGAAACAGCCAAGGCAATTGGCTCAAGTATCGAAAAGGTCCAGCTAAAGGTAACTACTCCTGTCAAGGAAGGCTCTGTCGAGGTAGTGTTCGCATTACTGGCAGACCCAGGCGTAGCTTTAAAGGTTTTAGCGACACTAGGATTTGCAGCACAAGGAGCGGCAATCGCCAAAGCCGCACTGGTTGAAATGGTGCAAAAAATCGGAAACAAAAAAATCACGAACATAGCGATTGATGGCGATAGCGAGGAAGCCAAAGTAACAACTGATGACGGTACATTTGTAATGGACAAAACCGTGGCTAAATTAATAGCCAACAAACGGGCACGAGAGTCTTTGCACAAAATCATTCAAGCACCGCTCATCGGAAAGCCCAATGCCATTTTTAAAGTTTTAGATAAAAATGAACTACCAGTCTGGACTGCACAGGAAGAGGAAATTAACGACTACAAGCCTTTACCTGCTGGAACACTAGAAGAAATTTCGATAGATCGAGAAAAGATTAACGTTAGCTTTTCCCAGATAAATTTTGACTCAAGCAAAGGATGGCGAATCAAAAACAAAGACCATGAAGAATATCCAGTGACGATGAAGGATAAAACATTCCTGGACAAAGTCAGACAAAACCAGCAAGCGTTCAAAAAAGATGACTTATACGAAATAGATCTAGAAGTAACAACGACCTCAAGGCCCACGAGATCTACAATTGATCGTGTAGTTGTTGAGGTGACACGCCACTGGGCAAGCGGTGACAGACGCCAGGTTTGACATTGATATGTGGACTGAAAAAGACATCGCATGGGCGGCTTTATACCTGAGCCTAATATTACTGGCACCAGCCACGTACAAATTCGCTCGTGTTTTTTTTAGATATATATTCAATCGTTTCATATCTGACGAAGACGTCATTGTGATCTACGCCCAGAATGGAGTAATGACATCCAAAATAAAAATCAGCAAATACTCTGATGGTAGAATTGTAAAAACTCTTTTGAGTTTAGATTCGGAGACACATAAGGATGAGTGAGCAAAGCAACTCTGGGCTGACTCAACCGGGGCTTACCGCAACCGTTAGTATCGCTCTCATATCTGTATTTACAATCTGCTCACCTGAAAGTATCTCTTCAGATATGCGGCAAGCAGCTTCCGCACTAATCGCGGTCATTAGCCCATTCATCGTTGTTCTACTTATGAGAGCATTCCATAAGATGAATATCGACCCCGACCTTATCAGAACAGTGTCGTACCTTGAACGAGACCTTGAGTTCCAGAATGATCAACTCAAGGGCAAAAATCTCCCAGACGAAACTAGAAAAATAATTGAAGCGAACCAACGCTCAACTCTTGAGAAGCTATCGACAGCACATCAAGATTTTTATAGCGGAAAACTGAAAGCCAGAAAGGTACGCTAACATACTAAGAGCCCAGCCGATCGCTGGGCTCTCATATATGAAGCTTTTTGTTTTTGGGGGTTCGAAAACTAATGCCTAGCAGATTCCTGACTCGACAGATCAGCGAGATCAAATCTATGAAGCTTCCCAGAAGCCTTTATGGTTATATTTATCTCGTCGGCATGGATCGCCAAAATTTCTCCGACTACAGTGAGTGGCAGCAATTTTGTGTACTTTACAAGGCCATGCTAGGCCTCCAAGGACAGGAAGAGTTCGAAATATTAGCCGCCCGACTCATTGGCTTCATAGAGAGGTACAGGCCAAAATCTGGAGACACCACTCTAAATCCAAGCAAGGCACTGGCAAAAAAAGAGCGACGCCGTTTGAGCCGGGAAGGCCCCAGTAAAGCAGAACGCCACCTAGCAAAAGAGTTGCGTAAAGCGAAGCCATCATCAAGCAAAACGATTGAGGACTGGAACGCATCACCACGAATTGGTCTCGGTATCCAAAGCTCCCTACCCCCATCCCCCAAAACTAGACGCGACCAAGTGAAAATAGATGCGCACACCACCCCTTCCAATCAGACCGACACGTCTCATATCTTGTACGTCGCCGGATGGACAATGGCATTTGATGAGGAATGACGCGATGTGGGTGTAAATACGTCATTGAATATCATCTCAACAATCACTTGATATCCTCCTGTTGCCGCTGACCGAAACTGAGCCAGCGCAGCTCTCTCGTCTCCCTTGGCACGCAACGGGACCTCTGAGCGCCCTCTACCACCTCGCACTCCAGACGCTTAGAAGTCACGCGGTGTGCGCGGATTGCCAGACGCCCGGTCTTAAAAATGCGAAAACTTTCCCTGAGAGAGGGTGAAAGAAGGCAAAATTCCGTTGCGACTTAGAAGCCGACTAGTAGCTGACCACTCTCTCTTTACGTAGAAACCGATGCCAATCACCCAGTTCGCACACCAAAATGGAAAAGCCTTTGTCTCGTCTCTTAGCAAAGATGAGCAGAAGAGCCTGGGGCAGTTCATGACCCCCCCTCCTATAGCTACGTTCATGGCGCAGCGGGCAACTACCGGGATATTCTCTGATGTCGTTAGCATCCTAGAGCCATCAGCAGGAGCGGGAATACTCGCTGCCGCCGTCGTGCAAGAGCTTCTAAGGCGCGAGGAACGCCCTTCTCGTATAGAGCTGACACTTTACGAGATAGATACACGACTCAAGCCTTATCTGAGGCGCTTGGCTGACCGTCTACGGCGAGCCGCAAAAGACTCGGGCGTGACGCTTTCGTGCCACATCGTAATTGGGGACTTTCTGCTATCTGCTTTAGCGCAATCCGCTAGGCCGGAGTTCGATGTCTGCATAGCTAACCCTCCCTATTTTAAGCTGAACAAGGCGGATCCCAGAGCCAAGGCTCATACCTACGCGGTCTATGGCCAACCAAATATCTACGGGTTGTTCCAAGCAGCTTGCGCCAGCCTAATCAAACCAACAGGGCGCTGGTGTTTCATTACCCCGCGATCCTGGCTCAACGGCTCCTATTTCGCTGCTGTGAGAAGGCATCTACTTCACTACCTTCACATCGATGCCTTGCATCTTTTTGAGAGCCGCCAAGCGCACTTCTACGAGGACACCATCCTACAAGAGGCCGTAATAGCTTGGGCTACGGCTCAACCGTTACGCGCTGGAGAAATTGCCTTCAGTACGAGCCAAGGAGTCTTGGACCTACGTGACGCCGAGCTCTTCGCGATTCCAACCACCGAGGTGATCGCCAACGATGACCAAATGACAATCGCTATTCCGGTGGCAGCGGGGGCAAATCATGCTGGAAATGATTTTGAGGAGTGGCACGACACCTTGGCCACACTCGGACTCAAGGTATCGACTGGTCCAGTAGTCCCATTTCGCTCCAAAGAATTCATTTTGGAATCCTTTGCCAGAGGAGCTGTTCCGTTGCTATGGATGCAGCACGTAAAACATACGGGCATAAGGTGGCCAATACAGAAAAAACGCGAGCACATACTCTCCAATGCGGCTAGCGCTTGGATGCTCCTAAGAAACACCAACTACGTGGTCATGCGACGCTTCAGCCCCAAAGAGGATATCAGGCGGGTGACAGCAGCTCCGTACCTTGCTGGAAGCTTGCCTGGCGAGTTCATTGGCCTAGAAAATCATCTGAATTACATCTACCGCCCCGGAGGAGAGCTCACTCGTTCGGAGACCATAGGACTCGCAGCCTTTCTCAACAGCACCGTAGTAGACGCCCATTTCCGAGCGGTTTCCGGTAGCACGCAAGTGAATGCAACCGAGCTTCGGAAGCTCCGTCTACCACCACTTGAATCGCTTATTGCTATCGGAAATCTGCTACCTGACACGCCGACGCTAGCTGAGGCAGATCACGCCGTTACGGTGACGCTACAGATAAGACACCTCCTAGCTGCGGTATAGAAAAAATAACTCCAGAACTGAAGTGGATTTATTTTAGTTGCAGCAATGAGAGCGCATTGATAGGATTCATCTCACCCCCAATGAGGAGAATCCGTATGTCCAGCCTACCGCCGTTTGCCCCCCTCAAATTTGTACAAGATCGCCTCGCCTTGGTTTTCCCTGAGACCTTTCCAGACCGCGCAATATTGGTCGGCGACATGGCAGCAAAAATGGTTTTTGTATGCTTGTATGGCGCCTTTACTGAAGGCATGGAGCGTTACTTTCGCCCCTCAACGGTGATTCGGTTTGGGTATCCCCAGTCAGAGAAGGACTCCGATGAGGAACGGCTCCTGTGGATCTCGACTTGCCACACACCAGGGTACAAAGCGGTAGATCAATGGTATGCCGACAACACCCGAGAGCCGCTTCGAGACGACTTAATCAGAAACAGGGCAATACCCATTGGCCTGATCGTAAAACGTGAAGGGGTACCAACGACCTCTCCTGCGCCGATTTACTGCTTAGCAGAGAGCTTTGCAGCACTTTTTGATCCGTCACTTGATGACGCAAGTCTGACCGAACTCATTGGGCGCTGGCAGGAACAGAACCTAGACCCCATGATTCTCAAAAGAATGCGCCTTCTCAGAAGAACTGGAGCCAAAGAAGGTCAAATAGCAGTCACGCTGCCGACCACCGGCACTACTTTACGTTTACCACCCGGTGAGGCTTCTGTAATCACACGCGACGTTTGCGAAGAGCTACTGAAGCAGATCATGATTGAACCTGTAGTTGTTCATATAAGTACATCGGAAAGGAAAACATTCCGGGAGCTTTCTGGTGAGGCGGAGGATATTGATTTGCATATTTCCTCGTCTGCGGAACTACCTGATATTGTGGCTGCTGATACTGGTCACAAAGATGGACTTCGGCTGATATTTATCGAAGTTGTGCACAGCGACGGCCCCATTACTGAGCTGCGCAAAGAGTCTCTACTAAAAATTGCTGCTGATGCAGGAATTCCGGAGAGCCATGTCCGAATGATCACTGCATTTGAAGACCGAAACGCCTCCCCCTTCAAAAAAAGGATCAGTGAAATTGCACGAGGTTCAGACATATGGTTCAGAAGTGAACCAGAACTTCTTGTGAGACTCGAAATTTTAAGCAAACCCTGAAATAAGTTAAAGTCAGCTCACCCAATCGTGACGCCTCATTATTTTTTGATGAAGCCCGCTAACGCTCGACTTTAATTCACTTTCGGGCTGCAACTTTAAAGCGCTAAAACTGCCGCAAAAGCTCAAAAGCTTTTGCGGCGGTTGTTCACTCAGCAGTAGGTATTAAAAATCTCAAACATCATCATAGTAGTTTTTACACACCTCCAACCTTTTCTTTCCCCTTACCCTGCGAAAAAGCTGACTGCTGGCTGCGCCTTCTTTTGATCCATAGTGCTTCATTGCCTCTTGGCATAAACCAGGCATTTTACTAGCCAATGCCCGACCAAGCCTTCTAAGCCTCGCAGAACGATCGTTCCCCACATCGGGCGGCAGGGAAATTGCGTAAAACCTCTTAAAAACCACTATTTCTTTCGATTCCGGGAAAGCGTAAGCGGCACATTGAGTAATATTAAGTTCTTGGGTTCTTAAATCGACTTCTTTCCTAGCCGAAGTGCTTACCAGTTCATAAAACAATACACAGTTCATTTGAATCTCCATAGCTCAGCATTAGCGGCCAAGCGGTTAATAATTTTAAAAACTCGATTCACCTTGAAACACAGCAAAAAACGCGCTCCTAGGGGAGCTCGGCGCCGATCATTCGAAGCGAGAGGATTTGTAAGTCCCCTATAGTATTGTTCAAAAAAAATCTCTCAAAACTGAAAGCCCTGAATATCCAGGACAAAACAGATCCATCCACTTTCGCCCTGTAAGTTCTGAGCAAACCGTATTTACGCAAATTTCACGCAGATATATTTCTATGATCCCAACACTCTGTCGGGTGAGTATTCAGGAGAGATCTATGTGCACATGTAAAAACCCTTGGATTTCCAGCGCCGTTGACACAGGCCGAAACATCCCGGACCCGCGCGTTCAAGTCGCCATCAGTATCTACGATCTGCTCTGCACGTTTTGCCGCGAAAAGTAGGCGTTTAAACCGTATTCACACTAAAGCTCATGTCGCACAGGCTTCATAGCTTTAGCCTCGTTAATACCCCCTTATCTAAGCGATTGGAGGGTATTCAAAATAGACTAATCAACGTGACCACGCCGTCAACCCGCCTGAGCGGACACTGAGCCCGTCACGTCGACACACTTCGGAAATAATATGAGCAGAACCAAAGCCGTCGAACCCAGCTTTATGGATCTCATCGCGGTAAAAGAAGCCCAAGCATCAAAACTGAGCTCCGGTGCCGAAGGAAAGATCACCTATCAACTCGCCCTTTCAACCGACAGAAAACAGGTGTTCATTGCGTTGATCGACAGTGGCAGTCAAGGCTACTTCAGCCGAGAGTGGATCAATACCGATGCCATCCTCGAAATACTGGAAAGCCTAGGTCAACGGGCAGAAGCGTTCCCCAGCAAAGTACTCCTACCAGTCTTTACAGGACGCTCCAGCAATAACGCTCCGTTCCTTGCTGCCGCCCTACTGGCTGAAAAGCTACTGGGCAGAGATGGGAAGCTTGAATCCAAATTGCGTGTGCTTGACGACGCTAGCAGCTGGAAAAAAGCTGTGCTGGCACTCAAAGGTAAGCTCATGCGGGTTCGGCTCGATGGTAAACCGATCCTGTCGACATCGCAGGCGAGCAACTCATCGTCGGAGCCAAACATCGAGCAAGGGAAAACCCAGGAGACAGAGCATGCTGCTGATTCGTCAGAGTGAAGCTGCTGCCCAAATCCTCGACACTGATATGCGCCAATGGGTGGAGAACCAGTTCCGGGTTTTACAAGGTTACGGCACACAGTGGCAACCCGATGAACTCGGCTGGTTCGCCGTCTGGGGTGAAGGCGATGATCCCTACGACAAAGGGCTATTCCTTGGCGTTAGAAGCTTCCTGCACAGTCCCTATGATCCGGCAGCCTCATTTGAAATCGTCGAGGACCACGGTCACTTCTATACCGCCGTCATCCTCCTGTCTGACCTGCTCTCGGTGGAAGTACTGATTCCGAAAGGACTCAATCTCCAATCAGAGATGAACACACAACTTACACAATGGAGTTCGCATTGACCGGCCCCACCACCGAAAGCACCGGAAATGGACCGGAGCGACGGGAGCAATCAACAGTCTCTCGTTAACCACCTCATCAACCCAACCATACCGACCACTGATGACTGCCCTGGCTCAGCTTTCTGAGCTGACTCAGGGATAGTCCAAACGCGTGTCAAAAAAGGTGCCCTATGAGCAAGCTCATCCGCCTTTCCAAGCGTGTGATTGACGCACTACCACCGCAACCCACCGATGCCAAAGCCAGGGAGAGTGAGTATTCCGACACCGAAGTTTCAGGCCTTAAACTGCTGATCAACAAACAAGGGCGCAAGTTCTTCTATCTGCGCTACCGACATGCCGGGCGACAGCGAAGCATGAAGCTGGGGAATTATGGAGAGCTGGACGTCGCCGATGCCCGCTTGCTCGCGCTCAAACACAGGGCTCAGCTTTCAAACGGCATTGACCCACAAGAAACCATCCTCGAATCAGGAATGACCTTTCGCCGCTTCATCGATGATCACTACCTGCCCCACGCCTACGCCAGCAAGCGCAGCGCTAACAGTGATGATTCAAAGTTCAAAACCCACCTCTTCGAGATGTTTGGTGCTCGCCCGTTGGCCTCCATCAGTCGACAGGAGATTCAACGGTACCACGACGAATTAATCAGCCGCAGAGCCCCAGCAACAGCAAACCGACATCTCGCCCTTCTCAAACGTAGCTTCAACCTCGCCATCTTATGGGGTTACCTCGATACAAACCCGGCGACCGGCATTCGCATGCACACGGAGAACAACCAATCCCAGCGTTTCCTCAGCATCGATGAGGCCAAGCGGTTGTGGACGGTTCTCAGCACCGAGCAAAACCAGATTGCGGCAAAAGCCATCAAGCTGATGCTGCTCACTGGTGTACGGCGCGAAGAAGCATTAAAGGCGCGATGGGAGGACATTGATCAGGAGCGCCTGTTATGGAACCTACCGATCACCAAGAGCGGGCGCCAACGCTTTGTGATGCTCAGCGAACCGGCATTGGCCGTCATCAACGAATTGCCCGGTACAAATTGCGGCCCTTATCTCTTCCCAGGCGCCAAACCCGGCAAGCCACTCAACAACGCTCGCAAATGCTTTCAGCGAGCGTTGAAAGTCGCGGGGCTGGTTCATCTACGCATTCACGACTTGCGCCACACCTTCGCCTCATTGGCCATCAACAATGGGGCCAGCCTGTATGAAGTCCAGCACCTGCTGGGCCATGCCAGTAACAAAACCACCCAGCGCTATGCCCACCTCGCGTCCGAGAACCTGCGGGTGGCCTCCAATCGGGTCAGTGATCTCGTGACCGCAACCACTTAGCCCAATCCCCGACACGTCCTGTCGGGCGACCTAGTCATGCTTACAACACCGCGACACTCAATATTTCCTTAGGAGTTAACCATGCGAAAAATTGTTGTTATTGCCGCCGTCACCACATCGCTGCTGTCGATCAGCGTTCAGTCCCACGCCAGTAGCCTGGTGTCACTTTCAGGCATGCAGTACTTCGCCAAGAATTGTGAAAAACGAGGCGGTACAAGCTATGTCAGCAACGACCAAGGCCGATCGATGCAGCCTTATAGTTACCGAGATATCGCCTCCACCTTGAAACACTCAAAAACCACCGCACTATTGGAAGCGAGCATGAGTGGGCAACGTGCAACCGAAGCGGACTTGGATAAATACTTGGCGAAAAACGAGCAAGCGGAAGCCAACAAGATGGAAAGCATCGGCACCTTGCGATGCCAGCGTTGAAGTCATCAAGAACATGACTTCATGACAGGCACTGAAAAGGCTCAGCGATTGCTGGGCTTTTTTATTTTTGATTCAAAAGTCACGCGGTGCGTGCGGTGTTGCCTGCCGTGGAAAGCATTTTTTCGCCGCAATGTCAGTACCGCACTCGTAGTAACAACAGTGCATACCTCACCCGTTCGATGTCGTGAAAATCGGGCTCGACACGCCCTGTCGGGCACTGACAGGACAATGATTCTCCGACGACAAATGGCCGAGCACGATACGTTAGCCCAGCGCTTGGGCATCATCCTGACCAAGTTCAATAACGGACAGCGCTTATCCATCAGCAGCTTGGCTGAAGAGTTCAACGTCTCCGAGCGCACCATTCAACGGGATTTAAACGTCCGATTGGCTTATCTTCCGTTGCAGCGAGAAGGGCAACATTACTCACTGGATCCGACCTATTTTGGTCGCTCGAACACCTCGGCATTATTTCGCCTGTGGGAGCAGGTCGGTGCCACGGCGTTGTTCCCTGACAATCACCCAGCGCTAATCAGTCAATGGCTCGGGCCGACCGCCTCGCCAGTGTTCCTGCTGTCTGGTTTTAACCTGGGATCGCGCGCATCGACCTAAGGTCTGCAAACTTGTTGAGAACCGAACGGTGGCGCAAATTGTTGCAGACAAGCCTCAATTGCAGTGGTCACCGGAACAAATTGCCGGTTGGTTGAAGCGTACTACCCGGACGATACGAGCTATCAGGTGTCACACAAGACGATCTATCGCACGCTCTTCATACAGGCTCGTGGGGCTCTGAAGAAGGAGTTGCTTGAGCATTTACGGCGCACGCGGGCCATGCGTCGCTCGCGCCATCACACGCAGAAGAAAGAAAATCACGGTCGAATCATTGACGCGGTATCGATCCGCGAACGCCCGGCCGCGGCTAAGGATCGGGCGGTGCCAGGTCACTGGGAAGGCGACCGGCTTGCGAGTATCAATGCAATGGGGGTTGTTAACTTAAAGCAAGCTCATAGGGCGTCTTGATACTGCTTGCGCAGTTTCGAGAGTTCCTCATCGATATAGCGAGCTTCGCCACCTCTCATGTTCGACCAACTCGGATGATAAAGCTTGCCCACTGGGAGGCCGTGGCGGGCCCTGATGACAGGCAACATAAGGTAGTTGTATGCCTCTCCGCCCAAGGCCAGCAGGAACCGTGGTCGGATCGTCTCGATTTCGGAAAACAGGTGTGTGTCCGCACAGGTCCCCACCGTCTCATAGGACAAGCGCTCAGTCTTGTCGCCGCCAGACTGGCATTTCACTAAGGCAGTTACCCTTCGCGCTGCCAACTCCGCTGGCAAGGAAGCAAAGCTGCTAATCCATAGGCCGAGAAACTGAAAGCCCGTCGATCGACGGGTTTTTTGCTGAACGCCTTTAACGTTCCCTGCTAGATCGGCATGCACGCACAGATCGTGGACTTAAAACATCCACGAGCATCACACCTCTGATAGATATCGCAAACTTCCTGAAACCCAGCTGGACATTTCTTAAATTTTGGGTCAGCAACCATTTTTTTTCGTTCAAGAAAATTATAGTCTTTGGGGATTTCCCTTAACGGCACAAAATCAGCTTTTGTTTCAGCAGTGGACGGACTTGCTTCGGTTGCTACAGCGCTAGGCGACTGAGCAACCGCTAACAATGCAAGGACGCAGAGGCAGCTGAGAAAAACGACCTTTCGAACACTCGCAAATACTCTATTCATCATAATCCCTCCAAGAATATAAATTGATCCTCGACGGAGGCGACAATGCCTAACAAGCATGCGGTCACTGACAACCCTCGATATCGATTCTTAGCATAGTGCAAATTCATGTACACCGAAGAACCTCATCTCTCATGCAATTTCAACAAAATATTTTAGCAACACCCAACTCTGGGTAACTAAGGCTTAGCTTTTTTGGCGTTGGGAGCGATGAGGGTAGCTCTGTTTATCGGCATGTGTAATGTAAAGGCGGACACCATCGGGGCTCTATTTCGTACTTCCCTCAATGTCAGCCAGTTTGAAATCGTCATGTCAGCTGCACAGTTGTTAACCGCTGGTCGGCTCCGAAACTGCATGTGAGCGAATTTTCGCCGTCAAAACCAGAAGCGCAGGACCGGGGCGTGACTTTTAGCTGCTCTCAACTCTCCATGTGGTAATTGGACGCCTGTATTCCTACCGACTACGGTGTATGTAGCACCGTGCCAGCCTACAGGTTTGGCCACTGACTCAAGGATGGAACCTCGCAATGCGCGCTCGTCTGCTCCTTGCCGCTGTTACCGCGACCTCTGTGCTTGCCGGCTGCTCAAGCCAACCGTCCATGAACTACCAGCAAGCGCCTACGCAACCACAGTACCAAGGTGACATGGATGGGCTATCCAAGTTCAGCCTGGCCAAGTCCACGCTGTTCGTGAATTACGCTGACCCTGAGAAAAAAACCGGAGCTGTCCTGGTCTCGACCCCTGAAGAGGCCGAAGCCAATGGTGATCTGTCGCAGGTGAATTTCATGATGGAGCCCTCGGGCTTCCCGCATCCAAAAACGCACCTGCAAGTGACAAAACGCGCCAACACCCAATTGCTTGAGTCGGTGGGCACGACAATTGAAGACACCAGGACGAAAACCATCGAGAGCGTTGGCGGGATCGTGGTGGCGTTGGTCGGTGTACTACCATTAGACGCCCCACTCGACAGGCAAAGCTCGTGCCCTAACCCAAAGCCCACAGCCGTATTGCCTTTGGTGATCGACACCGAGGCTTACCTAAATCAGACCCATTCGAAAGCTGCTGACAAAAACGCACGCAGCGGCGCCGTTGAGAAACGTTGCGTTATGCCGGTGGACTTCGATCTCAAATTCGGGCCGGTGCCAAACGATGCAGTCGCTCGCGCCACTTATCTTGAGCACATCAAGCAAGGGCCACAGGAGGTGATGTTTTATTCCGCCTGCCGACCGGTGACGATCACCTTCACCACGGAACCGCTCAAAGGGCAGCAATTTACAACCACTGTTGCCGACCCGAACTTCATCCAAACCGTGAAACTTCCGGCAAAGGGCAAAGTGGACATGCACTCAGCGTGCGGCGTGAACACGACCAGTGAAGCCTCCGGCGTCGGCTCGACCGCTGACATCGTTAGCGCGATCATCGGACAAGTGAAGAACGTTCGCGAAGCCTGGAAGACCAATGCGGAGAAAAAGGACGCCAAATAGACGCTTCAGTTTTTTCTGGGCTCCGCTCGACGACTTGCCGTTTGCAGGTTGTCATCCAGTCTTTCCTCGAGCATTGCGTTACCTGACTTTCACCCTGACAGCGCAGGTTTTTGTATTGCCTCAGGATCAATGCACAAACATAGCGTTCGAAGCAGAAAAGATGATGTTCGCAAACGGCTATCCACACCGGCAGCTTTTGGCCGTTCTCTCCCAGTCATGGCCACGCAGTGTGATGATCGAATCCGATGGAAATGATTGGTCAGGTCGAATGCAAATGGGGGGTAAGTCTGTTCAATTATCCAGACAGGTAACCGCTGATACCACCGAAAGGCCGCTGTAGTACTGCCCCGTCCTTCGGGGCTTCGACAGCTACACCAAGAAACCGGTACAGGGCGATGAAGCTCAATCGTAGGTAAGCATCGTGAAAGCCCCACGTCTTCCCAGGAGAACGCAGGGCTTAGTGCTGAGTGGGTGAACGGTCGCAGGCCGGAGGGATGATTCAGGTCAAATCGATCAGGCTAAAGCCCTCACGCCTCAAGCAATTCAATTGCCTCGAAACGCTCCCGTTCCTCAGACCACTCGATCTGATGTTCCAGCAACCATTCGGTTCGGAGGTGGTAATACGGCTCCTTACCTACAGTATTACGCCCACTATCAGCACGAAAAATCAGATCATCTTCCTTGAATCGCTTGCTGATGGTTTCAACTTGATTGCTGCCTGGAAAAATATCTTCCAAAAACTCTTTGGCAATCATCAACGTGGGCATGCCACCGCTTTGATCTTTGTGGCGATACAACGGCAAACCGGATTTTGGCGTGGAGAGCGGTATGCGCTTTTGCGAAGTTAGTGCATCGGCCAGCACAAACAGATGATTCCAACGAGTGGTGACCCAGCGATGAGCACACACCAGCACCCCATTAAAGAGGTCATCCGAATCCACATACTGTTCGCTGAATACGCCATTTCGCAAGGCCACTTCCCCTGCCAACGCTGCAAGCGCAAATCGCCATAACACTCGATCCGCACCGTCCTTGCTGACGTAACGAGGCAATGCGTCAGCGAGTTCCCAGTGCCTGTTGGCAAGCTCCTGCTCCCAGCTTTGGCTTTTCATTTCAACCAAAAGAGCTCGGACAAACGCCGGGGCCACCGTACCGTAGTGCTGCGAAATAGATGCAGAAAGCGCTTTTTTTATGTCGTCCGGCAGGAAGGCGAAGTCGTCTGTATCTTCCCCTTCAAAGCTGACATCGCCACCCCCGACATTGATATCCACACCTCGATCAAAAATGCCCTGCTTGGCGTTACGGCTGACCAACGACATGATGGATACTTCACCGGTCGTCAGGACGAACAACGTTTTAGGCGGCGACTCTTGCACATCCCCATTGCTGGCAAGCCGAGTACGGCAACTGCCATTGGCCGTTTCATAGACATAGCTGTCGAGGTCGCCGTAGCTGTTACTACCAATTTCATCAATCAAAAACGGTCCAAGGGACGTTTGCTGGCCTTTGGCCTGAAGCGCTCGTTGTGTTGAACCAAACGTCTCAATCATGGGTTTGCCTACCTGACCGGGTTTACTTTGCCCCGGTGCACCGGTATTGCCATACAGGCTAGCCACTGTAGACAGCAACAAGGTCTTTCCCCGACCTGCTCCTCCGAAGAAGTTGAAGATGCAAGACGACACTCCGGGCACTGAATCGACCATCAACCCTGCCAATCCAAGTTGTAACGCTCCGATAAGTGTGAGGTTCTGACTGACAGGGGCCAGCACAGCATCATTCCACCCACTGAGTGCTCCAATCTGCGAAAGCCTCGGTGCCACGACATCCATGTGAAACAGATCAGGGTCAACCCCAGGAGCCAGCAGCAGCTCCTGCCCACAAGCACAGCCCTCAATTCCCCCGTCCTCACCTCGAATCCATCCCTCAGTGCGTATCCAAACCTGGGTGTCAATGTGATCAAAAGCATCTCGAAGGAGTTCTTTAACAAGAGCCCCCAACAATTTTCGGTCAACAACACTCGGGGTCACAGAAAGTACCAAGTCCGTTAACTTCTTGGAATCTTGAAGGTCAGTATTTTGGATAACGGCCGATATCACGCCATATTTCATCCCTGAACGGCTCAGAATGTTAATCCTCGTAAAGTAGTGCTTCGTGACTGGATCCCGCAATACTTTATCGATCCACATACACGGCGCAACATCCTCCACGTCTTGCTTTTTACGTAATCGGACTTTTTCTAACGAAAACTCAAAGCCCTTGAGCTGACTATGTCTATACATCGCCTCAATCAAACCTATGTCGCAAGACTCAATGAGCTTCAGAAAGTCAAAGGGGTGTGAATGAGGTTCTACGCCGGTCTCAGGCACCGACCATTGACCATGCTCCGAGTGACTGTTAAACCGCCCCAGGTCAACACTTAAGCCGATTCCTTCGAAGGCCTGCTGTAAAAACGCCAGCAATTTATTGTCATTAATATGCTCTCTAGAAAATGGCAAGAAAATGCTAGTAGTCGTTTCAAAGATCAAACACCACTTCCTCAACAGCGGCATAAAGCGATTGCAATCCCGATGCGTTTTTGGCAAATCAAAAATAACTGTACCTTCATTAAACTCAACACTTTGTATACACGCGAGTGTGAGTATTTCACCGTCAAGAGGGGTTCCATTGGCCAATAGCACCGCATAAGCGACGTCATAGCTCAAGTCTTCACTTGAAAAAAACTTCCTCATTGCGCACCCCCAGCACGTAGGGCAAGGGCACTTGAAACACGGCAACTGGCCTTCAACAAATCTGAAGACGCCAAGGCGGAATAACGCTCCGTCATTCTGATCGAGGAGTGACCGAGCAACCCTTGCACGGTGTACAGCGGGATACCATCCTTGACGCAGGCCGAGGCAAAGATATGGCGCAAATCATGGAAGCGTAACGACAAGGGGAGTCCTGCCGCCCCACACGCTTTTTTCCAAGGGCGCACTGGCCGGGTCATGTGCGACGAGCCAAATGACGAAGGAAACAGCCAGCCATCTTTAGGAAAGTCAGCGGTAACGTCGGCAAGCCTATCAAGGACTTCAACGCATTCTTCGCTGAGGGGCACGTGCCTGACACGACCACTTTTGGTCGTCCTCAAGGTGATTTGCTTTAGCGTGAAATCGACATCCGACCACGTCAGGGGTAGTGCCTCCCCCAAGCGCATCCCCGTTAGTAAAAGAAACTCCACGAGGCAGGAGGTCCGAGGAAAACGGTCTTCCAGCCAGTTAACCGCTACGCCGAGGCGATCAATGAGCTCATTGTTGACCTCATACAGCTTAACCGGCACCTCGCGCTTCAGTTTTATGCTGCGGGTGGGATCTTTCTCGCAATAGTCCTGGTCCACCGCAAACCGAAAGATGGAGCGCAGCATGGCCAAATAACGGTTCTTAGTCGCATCACTTAGTGATGGGCGAAGCGATGCCAAAACGGCTTGAATATCCGCTAGGCTGATGGCTTTGATTGCTTTTCTACCCAGAAGTGGTTCAACCACCGAATCGTAGCGTTTACGCTCACGTCCCATGCTGCGCTTGCCGCTGTACTCGCCGGAATGTTCGTACTGCTCGAAGACCTGGGAAAGGGTCAAAGAAGCATTGTTGTAACCAGCTCCTTGAGCTTCCAATGCCTTGATACGGGCCTGAGTCAAAGATAGCTCTTTGGACGTCCCTAACACCATACGTCGACGCCCATTAGTCGTCCCACGGATGCTGTAAGTAACACTATTGGTGCTTGAATAGTTAGTGACAATCAAGTTTTTTACAACAGGATCTCTTCTTTCGTGCTGTTTTGCTGGCGTTGTAACAGGCATGCGAATTCTCCACACAATGTTTTGTGCTGTAAATAATCATTTTGGTGTCCATCTATTAAGTGAATCGCTAATGAAGCTCTTTAGTATTCGTAGTGCGGCAAGCTGTTAAAGTAGGTGCTGGCCGAACTGACTAAAACGAATCTAAAGAGATCTATGTACTTTGCCTAGAGGTTTATTTTTGGGGTGATTGGCTTTTATCGATTTTTCCACAAGATCGGCTCTACTCAAAAACCGTTTTAAGAAGGACATCCTTGCCAAAACGGATGAGCAAATATCGTTCCATATGCAAATTTCGACCCGACGAACGGTAGCAAGGTGGCATTTTCCATGCTCGATCCAGAGAGGTTGGAATTTTCAGTGTTTAGGTCACGCGGTGCGCGTGGTGCGAAACCATGGCGCTTTCTGAACGGGCAGCATCGCCATGAAAGCACTGGATTACCAGACGCTTCGTTTGCTTGTACGCTATGAATCAGCAGCCCGAAAAAGGGTCAAGCCGGAAACCCGAGTAACGCAGACAGTAAGCCGACGAAAAGGCAAGCTCAGCGGATAATGGTCGTCACGGTCCTAGCCTCAAACCACCCACCCACTCAAGGAAGAAACGTTGAATAATCTGTTCATGTACGCCCCCAAGGAACTCAGCACGGATGCTTTCTTAGCGTGGTTTTTCAAGGAACTGGAGGTCAACCCGGATATCGCAGGTTATCGTTCTCAGGTATTCCACGCTTTAGGGCTCATCGCAGAAGGCGAGATACCCGTAAAAACCGAGCCTAAACTCCAATCCGGTAATGTCGATTTACTCCTGACCTTTGAAGTAAATTGCGTGCCTCGCGCCATCCTGTTTGAGAACAAAACCTCATCGACCTTTCATTCTGATCAACTCAATCGCTACCGGGAACGCTTCCCGAATTGCGACAAGTACGTCTACTTTAAAATCGGCTATGTCGATACCTGGGAACGGCAGAATCTACAGGGCTATCAGCTGATATCCGCCCATGATTTCTATCAAGCGGTTAGCTTTTTAGCGCCATACCACCCAATCATCGATCAGTACTGCGCGTTCCTGAAAGACGCCTGGATTTCTAAGGAAGAACAGGTCTTTCAGCGCTTAGCCATCTCCTGCCCAACCGCATTTCAAAGCGCCATCGGTCAACGGCACCTCATCGGTGAGCTCTATGACCAACTCAAGAACAGTGACCCTTCTTTGAAATTCAAGAAAGGCGTCAACATGAACGGTACACCTTGGACTCAGCTGGATATTTGTCGTCGTGAGGGTTACTACGAAGGCAAAAACGAAACCTTATTTTGGAGAGTGGATTCTCGCGCCGGGAGAACCTATCTACGAGTAAATCAGTACGCGGCCATCCCTAAGGACCAGCCCGAAATCGTTACCCAAAAAAAGCGACGCCTTCAAGCGTTGCGCCAGTTAGCAGTCGATATCAGTGCAGATTACAATTTGAAGCCCGGCAAGCTTTCGAATAAAGGTGTGAGAGAAAGCGAAGTGATCATTTTTTTCTTTGATGAGAACCCATATTCCCAGTTCAAAGAACATCTAGTAGATATCACCACAAAGCTTCAATCCCGTTACTACTCGCTGGAATAGCAACATGATTGTGGAATTGATAGGACGCATTCACGACCACCTCGCAATTGCAAATGATGTATATTATAAATTATTTTCCATGCTACTAGAAGAAGCTAGAATAGCTTTAGACCACCACACATAAAATATAGGAAAATCATGTCACGCATTAATTCCTTCGGCGTTCGCGACCTACGAAGTTTTGGCAGTGAACGCAACCTTATCCCACTAAAAACAGTAAACATTCTCGTGGGACGAAACAGCTGCGGCAAAAGCACTTTTCTTCGAACATTTCCTCTTCTACGTCAGTCGATTGAAGCGAATACACGCTCGCCAATACTATGGTATGGCCGATTTGCAGATTTTGGTGATTTCCATACAGCCCTACGCCAAAATGCGAACAGTATATCTTTTGATTTCGATGTCTCACTAGACTTTGCCGGTGATGACTGGGAAAACGCAGATGAATTCTTAGTTGAAATAGAGACTACTCCACCACTTGCTTTTCGACCTAAAATAAAATCCAGCACGGATTTTAATGCAGAAATTTCACTCACATTAAAAAAAGACGCCGCGGAACTAGTAGAAAATACGCTAGACCTTAAAACAAGGAACGTATCAGTACGAATGATATATTCCGAAACTAATGTTAGCAGCTTCACAATCAACTGTAACGAGACAGGAATCAGTGAAAGCTTTTCCATAAAGAAGGTCAGCGTTAATGGAGCACTTATTCCTTTAAGAGTTGTAGGCTGGCGTACAATGACAGTAAACGAAGAAAAGCTTTTCTTAGCTTTCGACCGCCTCAAGCATGAAGGACTTAACAGGCTTGCAACTTACCTGAAAAAATTCCACCATCACTCGAAAAAAGCGACCAATATAAGACTGGAACTTCTCAAATTACCATTGAGCCACAGCGATACGCTTTATGAGAACCTATCAATACTATTCCAACAGGACAAGGTATTCATAAAAAACCTGGAAAAACACGAGAAGGAAATCCTCGCAACCGCTTTTCTCTATCTGACTGTGATTAACACGACGAAATTTCTAAGAGCGACCGACACTCTATTCAAAGACTATTTTAGTGGAGTTCGTTACTCCGGACCTTTGCGAGCCGCAGGGGAAAGATTTTATCGATATCAAGATCTAGAGATTGATGAAGTAGACCATACGGGAGCGAATCTACCGATGGTAATCAACTCAATGTCAGAAGAAAACCAGAAAAGCCTTGGAGCTTGGATTGCGGAACAATTCGGCTTCGAGTTACGTTTATCTAAACAAGGCCTTCACTACGAACTATTAATAAAGGAGAGTACTGACAAGGAGTTTCACAACGTTAGCGACATGGGGTTTGGATACTCTCAAATACTGCCTGTAATCGTATCTATATGGCTGGAATTAGTACCAAAAAAAGGCAAAAGAAAACCATCAAACATCCACAAACGAAATATATGGCCAAGAGTATTAGTACTTGAGCAACCCGAACTTCATTTGCACCCCGCACTTCAATATAAATTTGGAACCGCAATTGCAAAAGTCGCCTCACTAGCAACAAAACATAGTAAATTTTTATTTATCATCGAAACTCACAGCAAACATTTGATTGATGCAATAGGCCAAAGCATTAGAGACGACAAAATTTCGGAAACAAAAGTCAATATCGTTTTATTTGACAAGAATGAAAGCGGCATGACAGAAACTAACCTAGCTGGATTTGACGAGGATGGATACTTGGTTGATTGGCCTATCGGCTTTCTGTCGGTGCAATCATGATACTAGTTATCGAAACACTCCCAGACCTTTCCTTGGACAAGCTGATAAAACTTGCAGCCATTGACAACATATTAAAGGCACACGGCGAAGGAAAGCACTTCTTATGGATGCCCTACGAACTCGTTATTAGCTACTTAGCGATAAAAGAGCTGAGCTACTATTCGAAAAGAGTTCTTGACGACTTACAGAGCCAAGTGAATGAAACCAAATCTTTGCTGAGAAAACTTGAGCTATATGTAAATGTCCATTTCGACGACAAATTTACATTAAATTATGTTTCCGGAACATGGCACATTGGCTATGGCCACTTTCGGGATAGCGAATCACTCCAACTGCCAATTTTATTAACAGAAAACGACGATGATGGCGAAGTATTTATACATGGTGCCAAAGCGTACATCGCTAAACTAAAACTAGGTGCGTGCGACATAAAACTTGAAACAGCTTCAGGAGGAGGCGACACTACTCATAAAATGTTTGAAAAATTGAATCTGAAGTCCACTCGTTTTTTTGCATGCATCGTCGATAGCGACAAAGACCACCCCAAAGCTAAATTAGGCAGCACCGCAAAAAAATTTAAAAAAACGCAAGCTGGTTACTCAGAAAAAAGATATTTTGAAGTTTTAGAGTGCCATGAAATCGAAAACATCTTACCTTTTTCGCTGGTGAGGGAAGTAGCAGGAGCGGAATGTAAATCTTCCCTAATCTTCAGCAACTCTAAATATCACGAACTCAGAAAATATCCAGACCATAAAAATGGACTTTCCGTAGGAGAGGCGTTGAAAGCTGATGAGTCTTATCGTGGCGAATATTGGAGTCAATTCAGTAAACACAATGAAAATGAAGTGATTTGCCCAGGATTTGGTGAGAATTTATTATCTAGTTGCTTAACATATCTTGCCTCAAAAAGTTCAAGATCAATTTCAGAGATGATTGACGAGCGATTAGACAGTGAGTGGCTTCGCGTCACAAAAATCGTCGCCCAATGGGGCGTGAGCACGAGACGAGTAATAAACTGAGCAGCTACTATGGGAAGATTGTCGTATCCGCCTCCACACCCACAACGGGATGCTCTGGTTTACTCACTCTCGCTCACCTCATCAGGAGGGGTTCGTAGAGGTTGATATAAATTAGACGACTGAAATTCTGATACACAAATGTCACGCGGTACGCGCGGTGCGTCAAAAACCAGCCTCAATCGCACACCACGCTCCGGTGCTCCTCCGGTACGTCCGGAAGGTTTTGAAGCCATCTGGCCCGTTTCTGGCCGGGCACGACGCTGGCGAATTTGAGATAGGGCAAGGATTACCAGCCGTTGCTCGAATGCGAAAGGAGGTTCACAGGTTTTGAAAATCCCCGTGTCGGCGGTTCGATTCCGTCTCTGGGCACCAAATACCGAAAACCCTGAATCGCAAGATTCAGGGTTTTTTTATGCCCGGGATTTGATAGGGCACTGTTCCAGTCACCCTCGAAGCGCCGGACGAAGCATCAATTCCCCACCTACTATCGCCACGTCAGCAAGCGCCTGTAACGGCTTGCCGAAGCTGAGTGCCGAGAAGCATCAGCCCTTTCTGGAAGTCTCTCGGGTCTACCGGAACGCTCCGTATGCTTTAAGGGAAATGGATGACATACGCTGATCATCGGATTGGGCAGAATCGGCGGAGGAGCTGCCGCATAACCGGGAGCAGATACACAACAGGGACGTAGACAATGACTGACGCCATCAAACAGGATGTCGAAACCGCTGAGCTTTTCACTGAACAGGAAATCAGAATTTTCAGCTTTGATATTCGGCAGTCAATATTGCTTCACAGGTTCGCCGAAGAACTGGCCGCCATCGGCGGGCCGCAGGCACCAGGCGCCAGGTCCAAAGCCTCTCTGGCAGCCACCGAATTAAAGTTCTCGTTTTCGAAAGACCAATGCGAGCTGCTGGCGGCCTACTCCAATGGGCTTGTTTGCGTGCTGATCTTTGAAGGGCTGCAAAAAATCACCGATGCCAGCCCTCCAAATGAACTACCAGACCTGGCATCCCTGGAAAATCGATACGACGTCCTTTGCCTGGCCGCCCGCAATCAGATCTTGTTGAAACTGGTGGATAACAGTGCCTTTGCCTATGACATGGACAACGAAGGAAAACTGGTTCGATTGGTCGCCAACTTGAAGGGTGGCGGACTCACCAAAATCAATGCCGAGCCGGAAATCAAAGAATTGAGTTCCCATTCCGGCCTCGCGCTGGGCCCGCATACCGAGGCGCCTTACTGGTGCGCCGTGAACGCGAAAGACGGGCACTCGCCCTCTCCGTCGTCGCTCATACTTTCCGCCCTGTGGAACCCGAGCCTGGAACCTACACGGGTCATTCCGCTGCCTCCCGTATTAGAAAAAATCGGTGTCACCCACTGCCTCGCATTGACCACGGGCAACTTCCAATTCACTCGTAGCGACTCCTTTGTCAGTGGCAAAGGGGAAAATGGCCGTAACGTTTCGATTCTGGAGTTTGACGACAAGGTCGGGTTCGCAGCCCGCTTCAACTCGTATCGCTTTTCGGTCAACGACAACGCCTCGAATTTTGTCAAAACGGCCTACGCCACCCTTTGCCAAGGGGTAAGCGAAGCAACTCCAGTCGAGTACACGCTGACGCAAGAATCGGCCATGGTCATCAATAACGTCCGGGCCCTGCACTGTCGCGATGTCATTAAGGACAACAGACGGGTCCTGGTTCGTATTTTCGGGCTTTCGAAATTTTCTTCCTCTGTCGTTATTTCAGAGGACCCGTTACTGCTGCAGGGCTGATTTTTAAGTGCTCAAGCTGCTGTAGGACCAGTCATGTGAATGCTGGCCAATAACTATAAAAGAGGGAATGAAATGTCTTGGGATTTGATAGGGATGTTGGCGCTTGTCGCCTTTTGCGCCGGTTTTTTTGATGCGATTGCCGGTGGTGGGGGCTTGATCACCTTGCCTGCATTGTTTCTGGCCGGTGTAGATCCGATCAGTGCCATTGCAACGAACAAGTTCCAGGCCGCTTCAGCAACAGTTTCGGCCACTGTGACCTTCGCTCGCAAAGGAATGATCGAGTGGCGCGAAGGGCGCTTCCTGGTGATCTGTGGATTTATTGGCGGCGCCAGTGGTGCCTTGCTGGTCAGCTCTGTGGATAAGCGATATCTGGAAGTTTGCGTGCCTGTCATGCTGATTCTGGTGGCTCTCTATTTTGCTTTCTCTCCCAAGCTGGCCAATGAAGATCGACGCAAGAGAATCGGCATTCTGCTTTTTTCGTTTACCGTCGCGCCGGTCCTGGGCTTTTACGACGGTATATTTGGCCCCGGTGTGGGCTCTTTCTTCATTGTCGGGTTTGTACTTCTCTGCGGCTTGGGCATGATGCGGGCCATGAGTTTTACCAAACTGGCCAACGCCTCATGCAACCTGGGCTCTTTGTCGGTCTTCATTACCAAGGGTGTGATTATTTGGCCGATTGCCATAGCCATGGCTCTGGCGGCCTTCATCGGCGCTCAATTAGGTGCACGAGCCGCTGTTCGCGTCGGTCCACGGCTGATCAAACCCATGTTGATCGTGGTCTGCTGCGCCTTGGCCATCAAGCTGCTGAGCATAGAAACCAATCCCTTGCGCGTCGCGGTCCTTGAATCGTTGGCTTCGCTTTGATTACCGGTGCGGCGCTGACCAGTTCTTGCCTACAACTTTGATCGCAGCTGACCGCGCGCAATGCTTTTGCCTCTTTCACTCGCCTCTATTCGGCGCTGTTCCAATGAAAGACCAGATTGCGAGCCGCACCACTTCCCACATCAGCCGTATCACGTCGTTCCTCGCCATTGCGCGTTGCGACTACGGTGTACTTGCCAGGCGGCAATTGAACGTAAACCAGCGGGCCAGCCTCACTCAGGGTGAGCACGGTTTGCCCTTGCGCTTTTTGAATGGCCACCTCTACATCGGGGACGTATTTATTCTCCGGCCCGATCGCAAACGTCATGTGCAGGTTGTAACCGGTGGTCTGCTGGATAGCCTTCGCCTCATCTTCGCCGACGCCACCGGAAAGATTGGTAATCCCGTTTTGCTCCTGCCGCTGAACTTGAACGCCTGAACTGTCGATCGGCTCCAGACTGGCCGCCTGCAGCATGACGGGAAACATCAACAGCCCCACGGCAGCGAGCGGCAGAATGAATGCAAGGACGTGTTTCATGATCGGCACTCCCGGGTTCCGCAGAACCCATTCGTTACCTTATTTTTGATTTCCCTGTGTGCGGGCGGTTTTAGATTGATTGGATCTTGGGGGCACTGCGAAATGGACTACGCATTGTATTCCCCCAGTACGGGTTGCCGTCGGAGCGATCCCGCAAAACCAATCGGGCTTTCCTTCCCATTTCTCAGCCGCGCCCGGCATCGTCGACCAACCCGCCTCTGCAATCTTCTTCTGCCTGTTCACATAGACGCGGAAGACCTCATGAGCGCACTCAAACCCGATAACACTCAAGACCCACAACTCGCCTCGCTATTAGGCAATCTTGGCGAACTGATCCGTGAGGCACGGCAGAAGGTGCTGCGGACGGTCGATACCGTTCAGGTGCAAACCTGCTGGCAGATTGGGAGGCATATTGTGGAGTTTGAGCAGGAGGGAGCCCGGCGGGCGGGTTATGGGAAGCAGTTGCTGGCAACGCTGGCGCAGAGCCTGACAGCAGAGTTCGGGAAGGGATTTGACAACTCTAATCTTCGCTACATGCGCCTGTTTTACCAAGCATTCCCAATTCGTGACGCACTGCGTCACGAATTGAGCTGGACCCACTACCGCAGGTTGCTGCGAGTCGATAGCGACACGGCACGCACATGGTATATGGACGAAGCTGCCAACCAAAACTGGTCTAGCCGCGCTCTGGAACGCCAGATCAACACCCTCTACTACGAACGCCTGCTGACAAGCCGCGACCGGCCTGCCGTCAAACAGGAAGCCGCCACCAATATCAAAAAACTGAATGCGCACCCTCGGGACTTCATCAGGGATCCGGTGATGCTGGAGTTTCTTGGCTCGACCAGCGCAGGCTTGACTCAGGAAACCAATCTCGAACAGGCACTGATCCATCAGCTTCAAGCTTTTCTGCTTGAACTGGGCAAGGGCTTTGCCTTCATCGCCCGCCAACAACGCGTCAGCACCGAAAGCAAAGACTTCTACATTGATCTGGTGTTCTACAACTACCTGCTCAAGTGTTTCGTCATCTTCGATCTCAAGCGCGGCGAGCTGACTCATCAAGACGTAGGCCAAATGGACATGTACGTGCGCATGTATGACGACCTCAAACGCGGACCGGAGGATGGTCCCACCGTTGGCATCATTCTCTGCGCGCGAAAAGATGAATCAGTGGTTCGCTACTCGGTGTTGAAAGACAACGAACAACTCTTCGCCAGCAAATACAAAACAGTCCTGCCCAGCGAAGAGGAACTGCGCGCGGAACTGGACAGGGAACAGGCGGCAATCGAGGAGCGACTGATCGATCTGCTCCCCCTGTAACCGCGGATGGATTGTTCATAAGCAGCGTGAAGACTATCGTTGGCAGCTACCCGCAAAGGTCCGAAGTCGATGAATTTGCAGCAGGACACGTCACTGGCCCCCACTCAAATCGAGTTGCCGCTGCCAGCCTCCGCTTCTGGCGAACCGTTCAAGGAGCCCGCCGCAGACGGTTTCATCCTCGGCGGTTTCACCTGGCGGCACGCCGCTCAGGACATTGCGCGCCCGGTCGTCATCATCAACGCCGCCACCTCCGTCCGCTGCCGGCATTACTCGCGCTTCGCCGATTATCTATTCGCCAACGGCTTCGACGTCATCACCTACGATTACCGCGGCATTGGCGAATCACGCCCTGCATCATTAAAAAATCTCGACGCTTCATGGTCCGACTGGGGCGCGCTGGATTTCGAGGCGATGCTCAAGCGCGCTCAGCGTGAATTCCCCGGCCAGCCCATCGATGTCGTCGGCCACAGCTTTGGAGGCTGTGCAGCGGGCCTGGGCGCTTCAGGACATGTGATCCGGCGCTTGGTGACCGTCGGTGCGCAATTCGCTTACTGGCGCGATTATGCGCCTGCTCATCGCTGGCGGATGTTTGGCAAATGGCATGTGGTGATGCCGCTGATCACGATGATCTGCGGATATTTTCCCGGAAAGCGCCTTGGCTGGCTGGAAGACACCCCTGCCGGAGTGGTTCGCGACTGGGCCACGCCCACCGGCCGATACGAAACGCGCCCCAGCGGTCGAGCCATCGCCGCCAGGGCCGGCGCACTACCCTTCGCGACGATGACCGCTAAAACCCTCGCCATCAGCATTACCGACGACCCTTACGGCACCATTGAAGCCATCGAGCGCCTGCTCCGCTACTTCAGCGGCGGTACGAACACCCACCTGCGAATCGCCCCCGAAGACATCGGCGAAGCAGAAGTCGGACATTTCGCCTTTTTTCGTAGCGCATACCAAGCCACACTATGGCCCATTGCATTGTCCTGGCTGCAAAACGGCGATCTGCCCCCCGATACCCCCGGGCGGACAGTACCGCGCAGCGAGTCCTTTTAACGCACGACGGATCAAATCCCATGGCCTCCGCCAACAAGCAGCAAAAACGCGCCACCCGCGCCAAAGCCAAGGCCAAGCAGAACCGCACCCAACGGGCTGCTGCGCCGGTCGAGCTGGATCCGAACGACGATCGTATCGACTTTGAATCGGTGGACCTCACCGAACTGTTCAAGAAAATGATCGACGCTGAAAAAACCAGTCAGCAAGCCATGTGCGTCGCGTTCCTCGAAGATCCATTGCTGGAACTGGTGTACGAGCAGGAAGGTGAAGAAGGCGCGATGGATTTCATCCTCGCCGCGCTGATCGAGTATCGCCAATGGTCCACCGAAGTCGACGAAGCGGGCGCCCTGGCGTGGATCGAATCCCCGGCCTTCCAGGCCGACTATGTAGCGGCTTCCGACATCATCGCAGCCCAAACCCAACAGAAACCGAACTGAGTTCCCATGGCATCCCTGAACAAGCAACAGAAACGCGCCAAACGCGCCAAGATCAAAGCCCGGCAGATCAATATCCACGGCAGAAAACCCGCCGCACTGGACGATGACCTGGGCGACATCGGCGAGCCGATCCCGGAATACACCCTGGCGATGTTCAGCAAGATGCGCGACGCGGAGGCCACCAGTCGCAGCGATATGCTGCTGACGCTGCTGTCGGACCTCGCGCAAATCATCAGCGACCATCCAGAACTGCTGGACATGGAAAACGCCGACAACGAAGCCATGGCCGCCACCCACCTGGCCGCCGACATGCTGATCGACTACCGCATGTGGGCCGACGGCATGGACCGCGATGCCGCCCAGGCCTGGCTAACCGATCCGCAGTTCATCACCGACTTCGGCGATGCGCTGGACAGCTATCGCCAGTCGCTGGACGCGCAGGAAGAAAAAGCCGAGTAAGCACGGTCGTCAGAAACAAAAACGGCCGCCTGTCATCACTGACAGCGGCCGTTTTTGTGCAAACCTGAAAAACAACAATCAGGCAGCGACAGCATCCAGACGCGGGATTTCTATCCCGACCTTGGCACTGGCGTAGCTCAGGTCGCCGCTGGCGATGGACTGAGCCTTGAAGCCGGCGCCGATCAGGTCGCGCACGTACAGCTTGTTGTAGATGAACATGAACACGAAGTTGCTGAGGCCGAACGTGAAGCAGGCGACGATGAACATGATCGCTGCCCACTTGATGTCGCCACGGAACAGTGGCGGCAGGAAGCCAAAGAAAAACACGGTCCACGAGAAGCCGATCGGGGCTTCCTTCATGGCTCCGGTGTTAGGGTTTTTGAACACAACCGATGTAAACGCCATGCCTGTCTCTCCTTGATGCCCCAATGGGTTGGCTGAATGGCCGGGCTAGCTCCATGCAGCGCTGGCTCGTGACTGCCGCGCAAACGACAGGCGCACGCAAATGCATCTGTGACACGCATCAGATGAGGGAGCAGGCAAAAAAGGGTCGGGGCTTTAGCCAGGAAGGCTGGGGGCGTCGAACAATCCGTGTCCTGAAACTCCATCGCATCCCGCAACAGCGAGATACACATTTGACGGGAAGGCTACTATCTCGACATCATCGTGTCCATCAGAGAGCCCACCGATAAAAACCCTGAATGAAAGCAAAAACGACCGCGATCATTTCTGATGGCGGTCGTTTTCGGGACATCAACAGTGGACGTAAACCTAGCGCGCCACTGCGCCAATCAGCTGTTCATTGCGACGACGGCGAGCCACAAACAACCCGGCAGCCACCACACACAGGCTCAGCAAACCGGTCGCGAGAATTTCTACGCGGTGAGCATCCTGGAACAACATGATGGTCAAGGCCGCGACGATGAAGATGATCACCGCGTAGGTCAGGCCCGGGAACAGCCACATGCTGAAGGCGATTTTTTCACCGCGGGCCACACGCTGTTTGCGCATGCGCAGTTGTGAAATCGCGATCACCAGATACACCAGCAACGCGATGGCGCCGGAGCTGGCCAGCAGGAATTCGAACACTGCAGTCGGTGCCACGTAGTTGGCAAATGTTGCCAGGAACGCTGCGCCCGTGGACAACATCACCGCCCAGTAAGGCGTGCCGCTCTTGTTGGTGCGCGTGGACACGGCCGGCGCATCACCGCGTTTGCCCAGGGAAAACATCATGCGCGACGAGGTGTACAGCGCCGAGTTCAGGCAGCTGGTCACAGCAACCAAAACCACGATGTCGACGATCATCTTGGCATTTGGGATGCCCATGCGTTCAAGCACGGTCTGGTAGGAACCGACGCTGGCCAGTACCGGGTCGTTCCATGGCACCAGGGCCACTACGATGAAGATCGATACGAGGTAGAACAAACCGATCCGCCAGATCACCGAGTTGGTGGCCTTGGAGATTTGCTTGCCAGGGTTTTTCGATTCCGCGGCCGCGATGGTCACGATCTCGGTGCCCATGAAGGAAAACATGGTGGTCAGGATAGCGCCCAGTACCGCGCCCATGCCGTTTGGCAGGAAGCCCTGGGTGTCGAACAGGTGCGAAACGCCGCTCACCTGGCTGTTCGGCAGGAAACCGAAGATCGCCAGAACGCCGAGAACAATGAAGCCGATGATTGCCACGACTTTGAGCAGGGCGAACCAGAACTCGAACTCGCCGTAGTTCTTCACGCTGAACAGGTTAGTGACGGTCAGCAGCATCGTGATGACCAGGGCGAAAGCCCAGATGTCCACGCCAGGGAACCAGGCATGCAGGATGGTTGCGGCGGCGTTGGCCTCCAGCGGGATCACCAGCACCCAGAACCACCAGTACAACCAGCCGATGGTAAAACCGGCCCAGTGACCGATCGCGCGATCGGCGTATGTCGAGAAGGAGCCGGTGTCTGGCGAGGCAACCGCCATTTCACCCAGCATGCGCATCACCAACACCACCAGCATACCGGCGGCGGCGTAGGCCAACAGCACGGCCGGGCCTGCTGCAGCGATTGCGTGGCCCGAGCCAACGAACAGGCCGGCGCCGATAACCCCGGCGATCGACAGCATGGTCACATGACGCGGTTTGAGCCCCTGTTCGAGGCCGTTAGAGCTTTGGGTATTGCTCATTGAAACTACCTTTGTAAGGAAAAGCGAATGCGTGCATCCCGTCGTGAATTCTCTTCTGTAAAAAGAAACCAACGGGGCGTTCCGGAATCTGCACGCAATAATTGCGCCAAAATGTTTCAAAACTCTCTAATCCGGCGATCTCGACCTGACCGGACAGTCATCGCAAGTCATTGAAAATAATGGCACTTCGCCAGAGCGTTACCCTGCGACTCACTTAAGGAACGAATCTGCGCACCGGAAACACACCCAGGAAATGCTCCGCGCACAATAAAAGTGCGGATCAGGAACGTTTGGCCGGTTAGCGCTTCCAACACCCTGCCAAAGCTGGCAACATCGCGCCCTTTTTTACGGGACAGCCGCCCCCCATCTGGTTCAAACGGCTGTTCGGTTGATAGCAGCGCGACAGTCTGCTGTACCGATGCGACAACCTGCCACATGCCACCCGTTTACCGCCCGTAGCGCTGTTGGCTGCCATTCAGACGCTATGCTAGGTTGGCCGCCTCGCCAGGAAGGCCAACCAACAGCAGGAGCGAAACACTATGAGGAACGCACATGGCTGAGGCCACGCCCGCGCTTGAAATCCGCAACTTGCACAAACGCTACGGACAGCTTGAGGTGCTCAAAGGCATCTCGCTGACCGCCCGCGACGGCGATGTGATCTCGATCCTGGGTTCCTCCGGTTCCGGCAAGTCCACGTTCCTGCGTTGCATCAACCTGCTGGAAAACCCGCACCAGGGCCAGATCCTGGTGGCCGGCGAAGAACTCAAACTCAAAGCCGCCAAGAACGGTGAACTGGTCGCGGCCGACGGCAAGCAGATCAATCGCCTGCGCAGCGAGATTGGTTTTGTGTTTCAAAACTTTAATCTGTGGCCGCACATGAGCGTGCTCGACAACATCATCGAAGCGCCGCGCCGGGTGCTCGGTCAGAGCAAGGCCGAAGCCATCGAAGTTGCCGAAGCCTTGCTGGCCAAGGTCGGCATCGCCGACAAGCGTCATGCATACCCGGCGCAACTGTCCGGCGGCCAGCAGCAACGCGCGGCCATCGCCCGCACGCTGGCGATGCAACCCAAGGTGATCCTGTTCGACGAACCCACCTCCGCCCTTGACCCGGAAATGGTCCAGGAAGTACTTAATGTCATCCGCGCACTGGCCGAAGAAGGCCGCACCATGCTGCTGGTCACCCACGAAATGGGGTTCGCCCGTCAGGTGTCCAGCGAAGTGGTGTTCCTCCACCAGGGCCTGGTAGAAGAGCAAGGATCGCCACAGCAGGTGTTCGAAAACCCGCTTTCGGCGCGCTGCAAACAATTCATGTCCAGCAACCGCTAACGGAGCTACCCGCATGCAGAACTACAAAAAGGTCTTCCTGGCAGCCGCCGTCACCCTGGCCTTCAGCGCCGGTGCCATGGCCGAAACCCTGAAGATGGGCATCGAAGCGGCCTACCCGCCGTTCAACAACAAAGATGCCAGTGGCAATGTCGTCGGCTTCGACAAGGAAATCGGCGACGCCCTGTGCGCCAAGATGAAAGTCGAATGCACCGTGGTCACCTCCGACTGGGACGGCATCATCCCGGCCCTCAACGCCAAGAAGTTCGACTTCCTGATCTCCTCGATGTCGATCACCGACGAGCGCAAGCAAGCGGTCGACTTCACCGACCCGTACTACTCGAACAAACTGCAATTCATCGCCAAGAAAGACGTCGACTTCAAAACCGACAAGGATGCGCTGCAGGGCAAAGTGATCGGCGCCCAGCGCGCGACACTGGCCGGCACCTGGCTTGAAGACAACATGCCAGGCGTTGAAACCAAACTCTATGACACCCAGGAAAACGCTTACCTCGACCTGACTTCCGGTCGCCTGGACGGCATCCTGGCGGACAAATACGTCAACTACGAGTGGCTGAAAAGCGACGCTGGCAAACCTTACGAATTCAAAGGCGACCCGGTGGAAGAAAGCGACAAGATCGGTATCGCCGTTCGTAAGAACGACCCGATCCGCGAGAAGCTCAACGCCGCGCTGAAAGAAATCGTTGCTGACGGCACCTACAAGAAGATCAACGACAAGTACTTCCCGTTCAGCATCTATTGATTCTGACCTGCCTGACTGGCGCCGTTCGCTGACGGTGCCAGTCTCTGGCATTGCCTGCCGCGATTTGAAAAGAAATCCATGATTATCGACCTCTACGGATTCGGCCCGGCGCTCGCCGCTGGCGCGCTGATGACTGTGAAACTGGCACTCTCGGCCCTGTGTCTCGGGCTGGTGCTCGGTTTGCTCGGCGCCTTGGCCAAGACTTCCCCGTACAAGCCGCTGCAATGGCTTGGCGGCACTTATTCGACACTGGTTCGCGGCATCCCGGAATTGCTCTGGGTGCTGTTGATCTACTTCGGCACGGTCAACCTGATGCGTGCCCTCGGCGAGTTTTTCGGCAACCCCGACCTCGAACTCAATGCCTTCGCCGCCGGCGTGATTGCGCTGGGCCTGTGCTTTGGCGCCTACGCCACGGAAGTGTTTCGGGGCGCGATCCTCGCCATTCCCAAAGGTCACCGTGAGGCAGGCGTGGCATTGGGCCTGTCGAAATTGCGCATCTTCACCCGCCTGATCATGCCGCAGATGTGGCGTATCGCCCTGCCCGGCCTGGGTAACCTGTTCATGATCCTGATGAAAGACACCGCGCTGGTGTCGGTCATCGGCCTGGAAGAAATCATGCGTCACGCGCAAATCGGCGTGACCGTGTCCAAGCAGCCGTTCACCTTCTATATGGTCGCGGCATTCATGTACCTGGGCCTGACGATTCTCGCCATGACCGGCATGCACTTCATGGAAAAACGCGCCGCTCGCGGCTTCGCGAGGAGCACCCAATGAACTGGGAAGTCATCATCAAGTGGCTACCGAAACTGGCCCAGGGCGCGACGCTGACCCTGGAACTGGTCGCCATCGCCGTGATCGCCGGTCTGTTGCTGGCAATTCCGCTGGGCATCGCGCGCTCGTCGCGCCTGTGGTGGGTGCGCGCATTCCCCTACGGCTACATCTTCTTTTTCCGTGGCACGCCGTTGCTGGTTCAGCTGTTTTTGGTCTACTACGGCCTGGCGCAGTTCGATGCGATCCGTAACAGCTCGATGTGGCCATACCTGCGCAATCCGTTCTGGTGCGCCACGGCGACCATGACGCTGCACACGGCGGCCTACATCGCCGAGATCCTGCGCGGTGCGATTCAGGCGATTCCACCGGGCGAGATCGAAGCGGCGCGGGCGCTGGGCATGTCCCGGGCCAAGGCGCTGTTCTACATCATCCTTCCCCGTGCCGCGCGCATCGGCCTGCCGGCCTACAGTAACGAAGTGATCCTGATGCTCAAGGCCAGTGCCCTGGCCAGCACCGTGACCCTGCTGGAACTGACCGGCATGGCCCGCACCATCATTGCCCGGACGTATCTGCCGGTGGAGATCTTCTTCGCCGCGGGCATGTTCTACCTGCTGATGGCTTACGTGCTGGTTCGCGGCTTCAAGCTGCTGGAGCGCTGGTTGCGCGTCGATGCCTGCCAAGGGCGTTGATTCCCGCGTGCTGACGGGCGAGGACCTGCTCGCCCGTTTCATGGCGCTGGATGCTTTTCTGATCGAGCATCAGGCGCTGTGGAAGCCTCGACCGTTTACTCATCTGAAGCTTCCTTGGGAAGCGTCCTACCCGGAGTTGGCTTTATGGCTACGCGGGCGGTCGCTGGAAGATGCGGAAACCAGTCATAACCAACCTTGTCTGCTGGATGCGCCGGAGCCGTTTGCTTCGTTGGCGGCGTTGTCCCTTGAACTGGGATCTGTGGGCGAGCTGCCGGCTCATGCGCTGGAGACGGCCGGACATCGCTTGAATGTCGATGTGCCGGGGCGCAAGTGGCAGCAGATCGAGGCGTTTGCCAGTCGGTTGTCGTTTGCGGTGCCGTCGAAGCATTGGCTGGATTGGTGTTCGGGCAAAGGTCACTTGGGTCGACGGTTGCTGCAACCCGGTCAATTGCTCACTTGTCTTGAGCACGATCCAGCATTGGTCCTCAGTGGCCAGATACTCAGCCAGCGTCATCAATTGCATGCGCTGCATGTCGAGCAGGATGTACTCGCGCCTGGCGCCGCCTCTTTGTTGAACGCCGATCACACGCCTGTCGCGCTGCACGCCTGTGGCGATCTGCATGTGCGGTTGATCCAGCTCGCCAGCGCCGCCGGCTGCAAGCAAATGGCTGTTGCGCCGTGTTGCTATAACAGGATCAGTCTTCCTGCGTACCAGCCAGTTTCCTCGGTCGGTTCGCGCTCCGACCTACAGCTTTCACTCGACGATCTTTCACTACCGATGAGCGAAACCGTCACTGCGGGCGCCCGCGTCCGACGTCAGCGTGACACCTCCATGGCCCGGCGCCTGGCGTTCGACCTGCTGCAACGACAACTGCGCGGCGTTGATGAATACCTGCCCACGCCTTCACTGCCAAGCACTTGGCTGGACAGATCCTTCGCCGATTACTGCCACCATTTGGCCGCACTTAAAGAGTTATCCACAATCGGCTCGCAGGATTGGCCAGCGCTCGAAGCCGCCGGCTGGCAACGACTGGCAGAGGTTCGCAACCTGGAGCTGCTACGCGGAATTTTCCGACGCCCGTTGGAGCTATGGCTGAACCTTGATCGAGCACTTTTTCTCGCCGAGCAGGGTTACACCGTTCGACTCGGCACTTTTTGTGAAACCCCACTCACGCCGCGTAATTTCCTGTTGCTGGCGGAACGTGCCTAAACAGCCACAGCCTGTGGATAACTCTGTTGATGAAATATCGTGGATCCAATATCTACGCCTGTTTCAGGGCTGAAACTAAACTGTTCAATTTTCGTACACCCGAATAAAAAACCGGAAAAACAGGCATTTGCGAGAAAATGAGAATGGATCCACATTTTCGATCTTAACCGCGTGCACCGAACGCCCCGTTGTGCATAAGCATTAAGCCAAAAGAACATAAACGACCTGGAAATCCTCGACTATCTTTGCCAAGCGTCAGAATTCTCTGATGTCAGGGACAGCAAGGAGCTGGGAAAACATGAGCACATTGAACAGTGCACAGGAAGCCGTCGATACCGTCGCCAACGAAGCCATTTACGCTGCACTGCAGCAAACTTTCGCGGTGGGCGGCGCCATCATCAACAACGCAACGGGCGAGGTCATCGCCGCATTGCACAACAATGTTCTGATGCCTTTTCCTGGCGGTGGCACCACCTACTTTCTACCCCATGACCCGACCGCACACGGCGAGCGACAGCTGGTGGACTGGTACTACGAAAACGTTGCGCCACTGAACCTGCCACCGCCCAGCCAACTGACCGTCGTCACCACGCTCGACCCATGCGCCATGTGCGCCGGTTCGCTACTGACCGCAGGATTCAACGTCGCCGTCAGTGCGATCGATGACTACGCGGGCATCAACTACAACAGCCAGTTCAACTTTCCGTCACTGCCGCCGAAAATCCGCCAGCAGGCGCAGGACACTTGGGGTTATTACGCCATTGCAGCGCCGGTCAGCCGCGCCTATCAGGGCTCGAACAGTCCTGTTTTTGCCAACCAAACGATCGACTCGGCAGCGTACTTCCTCTGCAGTTCGATCTTCTCCGCCAGCGTCAACACCGTGCGCGAGGCCAGCAACAACAGCGGTCTGCCACCGGATCAATTAAAAAACCCGGCCACCCTGCCGGCCAACAGCAAAGTGCGCCAGGCACTCACGGCGCTCAGTCCGTTTGCACTGACCGTGCAATCGAAGAACCCGCGCGATCCCGGCGCAGAACTGGCCCCGCCGCTGCTGAAAACTGCGCAACCCAACCCGAAAACCCCGGTATTCAACTCAGTGGCGCTGATCGATCCGTTCGGTAATTTGCTGGTGTGTCTGGGTGGCGCCGAGAAGGAGTCGCCGATTCGTACAGCGTTCATGGAAACGACCCGCGGCTACGCAGTCATGCGCTGGACCCTGATGAACGACCCCGACCCGGCCGTACGCACCGAAGCCGCGCAATACCTGACGCATCCGAAATACGGCACCTTCGTCTTCCTCTACGCCCCCGACCCAACAACGCCGCAAGCCGTGATGACCTTCGGTGCGTACGGCTCGACCATGGAAGGCCCCGTGCCGCAGAGCTATCCGTCCAACCTGCAATACGTGTTGCTGCCGGGCAATACCACTCCGCAAGCGTTGTCGACACTGGCCCAGAACCTGCCGCCGTTCTACACCCAAAGCGTGCAAGTGGCACCTGCGCAGGTGCTGAGCCAGGACTTGATCAACGCGGTCAAAAACGGCGTGTAATGCTTCGCTGACCAGCTCCGCAGAAGCGTCCGCGGGGCTGGCCTGACACCCGCGCAAAAATAGTCTGAATTCAGGGGTTTACAGAACCAACCCAATCGCTATAATCGTCGCCCTAACACGCCGGTATAGCTCAGTTGGTAGAGCAACTGACTTGTAATCAGTAGGTCCCGGGTTCGACTCCTGGTGCCGGCACCATACAAAACAAAGCCCTCGTAGAAATACGAGGGCTTTGTTGTTTCTGGAACGTCCACTCTTTGTTCACACACTGAGATCCGTGGGAGCGAGCCTGCTCGCGATGACGCCGTCAAACCCACCAACGATCTGCCGGCCAAGACAAAGGGCTAACTTCCCCAGAAAACTACAAACGAAGCAACCTCAAGCAAATAGCATCCTTTGCCAATGATCCTCACTCACAATGGCAATCGAAGCTCCCGCCTCCCGCAACTCCACTGCCTTCATGATCTTCGTTCCATAATTACTGTGGCGCCACTGCTCATTACCCACGCTACCGACCACCAGGTAATGCACCTTCCTACTCACGCCGCCCCCAATCAAACCACCTCGTTCTTCGACCAGCGCCTGACAATCCTTACGCGGACCAAAGGCCAAGATGATGGACATCTATGACCACCGGTTCCACTGGTTTCACCATCTGCGGACCAGCTTCAGGGCTTTCCTTGCGCCTCTGCGGCGCCACAGGTGGGCAATTGGCCGAGGGTGAAATTGCTGGTAGTCTCTCGCGACCACTTGTATCGACGCTGATACATAAGCATGCCATTTCAGTATTAACGCCCCAAGGATTTAGGACGGCTATATGAAAGATGCGCTTATTTGTTTGAAAAGTGATCTCAAGTTTTTTGTAAAGAACACTGCAGCAAATTTTCTAGGTGTCGAGATTCGCCGGGCGAAGCCAAAAACTTCCCATGCGCAAAGTAAAGTTCCAAAAAACGCGATCAAGAAGCTGATCAAGGATAAGGGCTTTGCCGTCATCGACGGACAGGCATCGTGGTTCTATACAGCATATGAGCGAGGCGACCATGACCCGCTCACGAACTTTGCTCTCGACTACATCATCAAAGGATTCAAAAAAGACTCCCGCATCCTAGTGACAGGCTGTGGCACGGGAATCATGGCGCTCCATCTTGAAGACCAAGGGTTCCAGCATGTCAGTGGCTTCGACTATCTGGATGAGTGTGTTGATGTCGCCAATTCGATTGCCAAGATGGGGAGTTACAAAGCTGACTTCTACCAGGCTGATGGATTCGCTCCCACCTTCAAACACGAAGGCTATGACGTAATTACCGCCATGCACTGGGTTTTCTCTGCCTGGATGGGTAACTACGGAAACGAGCAATTGCACTCCGGAATCACTTCCGACGAACTTCGGGAAAAGCTGCTAACAGAGTTTCTTTCACCTTATGCCAGCAAGTTGAACACTGGCGGCGTGATCATTGTGGAATTGACCGATGCCGTATCCGACTACCGCATTTCGACTGACCACTTCATGGGTGACTACTCTCTGAAGATCTACCCGATCCGCCATACCCCGAACCAGGTCGAGAAGTGCGCTTCCAGTGTTGGCCTGAAAGTGATTCAAAAGAACCTCAGTGTCAGCTACGGGCATCACCCGCGAACGCAATACATCCTTCAACGAGTCTGACCGCCGACATAGTCAGAGAGGGGTTCCCGACGAGGAGCCCTTTTTCTCTTGGCCCTAATACCCGTTTGATTTTACACGCGACGAGGTTTCGATCAGTCGAACTCCGTCGACGCAGAAAGGTCCTCCCAAGCATCAATCTCCGCCTGAAGCCGCGCAATTTTTTCCCGCACCAATCTCACCGCATCCTTACCCAGTAACAAATGAACCGGCGGTTTCTCAGCCGCCACCAGGGTCAGCAATGCCTGCGCCGCCTTGCGCGGATCCCCCGCCTGCCTACCACTCTTCTCTTCACGCGCCTTACGCACCGGATCAAACACCGAGTCGTATTCACTAAAAGCGCGACCCGACCGAATCATCGAGCGCCCCGCCCACTCAGTACGAAACGAGCCCGGCGCCACAGCCGTCACGTGGATACCCAAACTTTCCACTTCCTTGGCCAACGCTTCACTCACACCTTCAAGGGCGAATTTGCTGCCGCTGTAGTAAGCGATACCCGGCAAAGTGATGAAGCCCGCCATGGAGGTAATGTTGACGATGTGCCCGCTACGCTGCTCACGCATGCCGGGCAGAACCGCCTTGATCATGGCGACCGCGCCAAACACGTTAACGTCGAACTGGCGCTGCATTTCCGCCAACGGCGACTCTTCGAGAATCCCCTCATGACCATAACCGGCGTTGTTCACCAACACGTCGATCCGACCCACTTCGCGCAGGATCTCGGCCACCAACGGCTCTATCGCCGGGTAATCGGTGACGTCGAGCACGAATGCCTTGGCGCGATGGGCGTCCAGCGCTTCGAACGCAGCACGCTCGGATTCGCGCCGGACCGTCCCCACCACCGTATGCCCCGCCGCCAGCGCTGCTTGCGAAAACGCCAGTCCGAAGCCGGAACTGACCCCGGTAATCAGGAAAACCTTGTGAACGAGGGTGTTCATGGTGCGCTCTCCAAATGAAAACGCCGTCGATAGTGATCGACGGCGTTGCGGACAATCAGGTCAGGTCTTAGTGACCGGCGCTCTGCCCACCATCCACGTGCAGGATTTCGCCAGTGACAAAGTTGGCGCTGTCCAGGTACACAACAGCCTGAGCAATGTCGCTGATTTCGCCCATGTGCCCGACCGGGTGCAGAGCGCCCAGCGCTGCGTGGGTTTCTTCACCGTGCATCGGGGTTTTGATGATGCCTGGGGAAACCGCGTTCACCCGAATCCCGCGCTTGGCGTATTCGATGGCCAGGGATTTGGTTGCCGCGTTCAGGCCACCTTTGGTCAGCGAGGCCAATACCGATGGCACGCCGTCGATGGCGTGGTCGACCAGGCTGGTGGTGATGTTGACGACGTGGCCGCTGCCGTTCTTTTCCATCTCGGTGATTGCGAGTTGGGTGATGTAGAAGAAGCCGTTCAGGTTCACCGACAACACATTCGCGTAGTCTTCAGCGGTGTACTGAGTGAACGGTTTGGCGACGAAGATACCGGCATTGTTGATCAGGGTGTCGACGCGGCCGAAACGTGCGATGGCTTCACGGATGACTTTTTGAGCGACTTCCGGGTTGCCGATGTCGCCGGCCACGGTGAGGATGTCCGGATCGGTGGACGGCTTGATCGAACGCGAAGTGGCGACGACTTTGTAATCCAGATCACGGAATGCCTTGACCATGCCTGCGCCGAGACCTTGGGAGGCGCCAGTGATAACGATGACTTTTTTCGAATTGCTCATGATGAACCTCTACTGATAAATGATGGTTTGAAAAAGTAATGAATCAGGCTTCGGCGGGTTCCTTCGCCATTTGTCTCAACATCTGTTCGTAGTACTCGACCGACTGTGAACCGGACACCAGGTGACGACCGTTAAGGATCATGGCCGGTACCGAGTTGATGCCGCGCTGCTGGTAAAACGCTTCGAGTTCACGCACTTCTTTGGCGAACGCACCGGACGTCAACACCTCTTGAGCCGCGGCCGCATCCAGTCCCGCTTCCGCTGCCAGTCGAACCAGCGTCTCGCGATCGCTCGGGTTCTGGCCGTCAGTGAAGTAACCGCGCAGCAGGATCTTCTTCAGTGCAACCTGCCGCCCTTCCTGCAACGCCCACAACAGCAATCGATGCGCATCAAACGTGTTGTAGAAGTGGCTGCGCTTCTCCAGATCGAAGGTAAAGCCAATGGCCTCGCCGCGAGCGATCTGCATGGCCTTACCAGCGGCGACGTCCTCGGCAGTGCGGCCGTATTTACGCATCAAATGCTCGACGGCTTTCTCGCCTTCCGGCGGCATGTTCGGGTTCAACTCGAAGGGCTTGTAGGTCAGCTCCACCGAGACTTCACCGGCCACGTTCGCGATCGCTTGCTCTAACGCCGTCGCGCCCAATGCACACCAAGGGCACACCACGTCGGAAATGAAATCGATGGAGACCGATGCAGTCACGACTTGCCCTCCTTCTCAGCCAGTTGCTTGCGGTACTGGGTGGTGGTGATGCCGGCGTAACCCCAGTTATCGGTGTCGACTTCTTCGATCACGATGTGGGTCAGGTGCGGGTCCTTCTTGAGGACACGTTCCAGTGTTTCAGTGATTTCAGCGATCACCTGAGCTTTCTGCTCAGAGGTAACGCCATCGCGGGTAATGCGTACGCTTACGAAAGGCATGAGGAAGATCTCCAGTGACCTGCTCATCGGGATGATGGGTAGGTGTTGGAGCTCAATGTAGGAGTTTAGGGGTGGGGATAAAGGTGGGGGCGGGAACATCATTCGTTACGTGGTGTAATGCATGACTCCACAACGCGTCGCAATTTTTCACTTTTTGCGACACGTCTTGTGAATATGTCGCTGCGGACGACATGTTGGCGATAAGTGTTACCGAAATTGGATTTTGGCGACATAAGGCAGTCGCGGGGAGATTGTTGCTATCGCTCAGGAGCACGAAAATAGCGTTGGCTGTCAGATTCTGGGGCCGCTACGCAGCCCAGCGCGAGCAAGCTCGCTCGCCACAGGGGTGCGCAATTATCCGACGATCACGGTTTCCACGGTGATTTGCTTGAGGGCATGGAATGGTGCAAGTGCAGCTTCATCGGCAGTGGCACCGGTGATCAACCGCCACTCTCGCTCAATCGGCGTCCAGTGTTGCTGGCGGGCGCGGCCGAGTTTGTCGGTGTCGGCAAGTACGACGATTTGCGCCGCCCGTTTGATGATGCATTCCTTGAGATACGCCTGCTGCGCGCTCGCTTCACACAAACCAAATTCCGCAACCACGCCATCCGCACCGAGGAAGGCCTTGTCGACACTCAACCGACTCAACGTCAGCTCGGCCAACGGCCCCAGCGTGCTCATGCTCGAACCGCGCAAATCTCCGCCGATCAAGGTCAGCCGAATACCCGGCGCATTGGCCAGGGTCATTACGGCGAGCAAGTTATTGGTGACCACATGCACGTCTTGTCGCGAGCACAAATGATGGGCCAATGCGGCGCAGGTAGTGCCGCCGTCGAGCAGGACGGTATCGCCATCCTGGACATGCGCCGCCGCAGCTTGGGCGATGGCGTCTTTCTGTTCCCACTGAGACGTCTTGCGTTCTTCGAGGGAGGCTTCCGGCTCATGAACACCGACAACGGCGGTGGCGCCGCCATAGGTGCGCACCAGGTGTCGCTGTTTGGCGAGCATGGTGAGGTCGCGTCGCACCGTCGCTTCCGAAACCCCGAGCGCCGCGCTCAATTGCTCGACGTTGGCATCGCCAATGCGTACGAGGTCGAGGATGGCGCGGTGGCGTTCGGAGGCTTTCATGGCGGGTCTCGTGTGGTGGACGGTGGTCGATCTTACACGACAGCGCCCGTGCGGCTCATCCCCGTCGCGTGGCCAACTCTGCACCCTGGCGCAGCGCTTCGAGCAGGCTGCGTTCATCGGCGATGCCTTTGCCGGCGATGTCGAACGCGGTGCCGTGGTCGACCGAGGTGCGGATCACGTCGAGGCCTACCGTGACATTCACGCCTGCTTCAAGACCGAGCACTTTGACCGGGCCGTGGCCCTGGTCGTGATACATCGCGACCACCAGATCGAAGTCGCCGCGGCCGGCGCGGAAGAACAGTGTGTCGGCCGGCAACGGACCGGTGACGTCGAGGCCGCGTTCCTGCAGCAGCTTCACCGCCGGGATAATTTTTTCTTCCTCTTCGCCATAACCGAACAGGCCGTTTTCACCGGCATGCGGGTTGATCCCGCACACGCCGATGCGTGGTCTGGCAATGCCGGCCTTGATCAACGTCGCGTTGCCACGCTCGATGGTGCGCTGGACCAGGCCCGGCTCAATCTTGCGGATCGCGTCGATGATGCCGATGTGGGTCGTGACGTGAATCACCCGCAGCTGCGGCGCCACCAGCATCATCGACACTTCGTCGACGTTGGTCAGGTGTGCGAGCATTTCGGTGTGGCCGGGGTACTTATGGCCGCCGGCGTGCAACGCTTCCTTGTTGAGTGGCGCGGTGCAAATGGCATCAATCTGGCTAGCCTCGGCGAGTTGCACCGCACGGGCGATGTACTGGTAGGCGGCGTCACCGGCGATGGGCGACAGCTCGCCGAACGGCAGGTCGTCGGGGATCAGGTCGAGGTCGATGCAGTCGATGATGCCGGCCTCGTACCGCGCCTCGGAGGCGTCCTTGATGCGGCGCACTTTGGCGCTGCCGCCAACGATGACATTCGCCTGTTCGAGACGGCGCGCATCACCAATCACCAGCGGTCGGCATTGCTGGTAGACGATGTCGTGAGTCAGGCTCTTGACGATGATTTCCGGACCGACACCCGAGGCGTCGCCCATGGTGATGCCGATGATGGGCAGGTAGTTGCTCATAATGTTCATTCGAGTCCTTGGATTCGTGTGCGTTGGGGCGGGGAGCGATCGGCGCTGTCGCTCAAGTGTTGCCATGCCGCATACAAGGCGTTATCTGTGCCGAACGCGCCGGCCTTGGTCACAATGCCGGGGCGATGGCCTTGCCGGGAAACAGTTGGCCGAGCGAAGGCAACCCCGGCTTCGATTTCGGTGAGTAGTTGCAGGCTGTCGATGCCGACGGTGGTCAATATGGCCCGTGCCGTCTCGCCGCCCGTGGCGATCAGACCGCCGACCTTGGCGAAGTGCGGCTCGACTAATATGGCCAGCATGGTCGAGAGTTGTGCGCCTTCCTGCGGATCGAACGCCTCATCGCGACCGATGCGCAGCAACAGGTCACTCCAGCCGTCCAGTTGCTCGCCGATCCGCGCTTGCCACATCGCCCAGTCGCCATGGGTTGTGCCTTGGCGAAGGACCTGGGGCGGGACGACCAGTTCGCTGACGCCGCCACGTTCCTTGAGTAGCGCGCATTGCCGCTCGCAGACGACGGAGAGGCTGCCGACGAGGATCAGAATCGGCGCCTGGCTTTTTTCCTGCGCGGTCGGTTCGATGGCCGTGAGCCGTGCTTCGGAGAAATCAGCAAGACTGGCAATCTCCCGCGCGAGACCTCCCGAACCGATCCAGAACAGCGGCTGATCCATCGACGCGGTCAGGCGAGCGAGGGTCAGCAGATCGTCTTCGGTTTGCGCATCGACAATCAGCGCTTGTGTGCCGCTGCGGGCGACTTCTGCGATGTGGTGCGCGAGCGCATTTTCGTTGCCGCGCAAGGTGTCGAGGTCCAGCTTCGCGGTGCTCAGGCCAGCGGCGATGAGCATCGCTTCGACGTCGGCCGGACGATCAGAGTTTTCCAGTTTCCAGGTGTCGGTGGTTTCCAGCGGCTGGCCGTTCACGAACACCCGACCGCCGCGCAGCGTGCGCCCCGTAGCGGGGAACGCCGGGGCGACGATGGCCAGGCCGGCCAAGGGTTGCAAGGCGGCGACTTCCGCCGCCCAGTTGCCGCGCAAGGTCGAATCGATTTTCTTGTACAGCCGCTGCCCCGGCTGATGCAGCGCCTTGAATGCAGCGACGGTGCGCTCGGCGGCCCGCTCAGGTGACAGGCGCCGAGTGTCCGTATCGGCGGCAATCACCTGAGCATCGGCCTTGTCGTTCAAGGGATCGAGCGTGACGACCGTTTGCATTCCCACGCTCGCAAAGCCGATGGCGCAATCCGCCGCGCCGGACAGATCATCCGCGATGATCAGAATCCTCATCGCAACGCCTCCTGCTTTTGAGGTTCGATCTCCTGCTCAGGGATGACGACGGGGTTGCGCTGTTGCACGCGCTTGGCGACGGCGGCGGTGAGCAGCGGGGCGAGGATCGCGGTGACCACGACGCAGGCGGCTACCAATATGGTCGCGCTCTTGGCGGCTTCGGCGTAAACCGGATTGGCCGCTGCGATCAGCGCCGGAACCGCTGCGGCGTTCCCGGCGGTGGTGGCCGCAGCGACACCGGCGACACCCGTGCCACCGGTCAGGCGATCGGCGAAGAACAGCGGAATGCCAGTCAGCACAACGACCGCAACACCCATGCCGAGACCCAGCAAACCGGCCTGCCAGACGTTATGCAAGTCCAGGCTCGCGCCCAGTGCCAGGGCGAAGAACGGGATCATCACCGGAACGGCTTTGGCCAGGAAGTCACGCATGTCACGGTCGAGATTGCCCAACAACATGCCCAGCGCCAGCGGCAGAATGCTGCCCACCAGCGTCGGCCACGGGAACGCCGACAGACCGGCGATGCCCAGGGTGACCATGGTCAGAAAAGGCCCGGACTCCAGGGACATGACCGAGTAGGCACCGACGTCTTCGGACCGACCGTACTGACCCATCAGCGCCATGTACAAACCGCCGTTGGTGTCGTTCATCGCCGCGACCACCGCCAGCGTCGAGATGCCGGCGAACAGGCCTGACGAAATCGGCTGCTCACCCAGGAAATGCCCGAGCACGATACCGATCAGCACGGCGATACCAACTTTAGTGATGAGCAGCGTGCCGCCCTTCTTGAGCAAGTAAGGCGTGGCTTTGATGTTGATGCTCGCGCCCATGCACACATAGAACACCGCGAGAATAGGCAACGCTCCGGTGAACAGCGCGTTGGTGAAAGAGCCGAAGAACTTGGGCGTGTCAGGCATGAAGGTGGCGACCAGCGAACCGATCAGCAGAGGCACGATCATCATGCCGCCCGGGATGCGTTCTATGGTGCGCTTGATAGGAATCTGGGCCACGAGGGTCTCCTTTTATAATTGTTGGGTAAGACGTGTTTCACCTCGAAACTGACTGAACTGATCAGGCAATGATTGATTCAGTCAAATTTATCTTATGCCCTCGTTATAAAATGCGCAAACCAATCATTTCGAATGCTCGTTTCGATCATTTGAAGTGGTGAAGCTCGGCGCGCAAGTGACTTCAGTCGTCGTGATACGCAGACTAGAGCCTTGCAGCGCACACAAAAAAGCCCCGAACCAGTCGGGGCTTATCTTTAGAGACGCTACTTGAACAGCTCTGAATGACTTCCGAGATCGACAAATGTGATTAGATCGGAGCGCGTGTGCTCGTAAATCATCAAGAAATCACCGCCTATATGACACTCTCGAAAACCAGTCCACTCACCCGTCAGCGCATGGTCCAAGTATTCCGGTGGCAGCGGTTCACCCAGAAACAGCATGACCATCACTTGGCGAACTTCATTCATGTCACGGCGCTCGGCACGCTTGTAACGCTCCCAAGACTTCTTGAATTCTGACGTTTGCGCGCACTGCCTGGGTAGCTCAGCGCGCTTCTGCTTTTTCTCCGGTTTCGCCATCAGCGTCCCTCAGCAAGTCGTCTATCGAGTCGAACCGCTGGCGAATCTCACGTGCTTCCCTCATGGCGCGAGCCGTTTTTTCCGAAGGTACGCGTACCTCAAACGGGAGGCCCTGAGTCGCTACGACCTGACGAAGAAAAAGCCGCATCGCATCACTGATACTCAGGCCGCAAGCGCTCAAAACTTCAGTAGCACGCGCTTTCAAATCCTCATCAATGCGACAACGCACGTCGGTGGTCTTCAGCAATGCACTCATGGTAATGACCTCATCTTAAATTTGTAGCTACATTGGCGCTACCTCAAGCATTGTGGTTGAACAGGCAATTGGGGGTCAACTTCAGCGTGATGGACGGCTCCAACGTTTGAGGAGCGGTGACACTCAACTGAATTTCTCGTCCGGTATTTCAATCGATTAAACCTGTGATGAATATCAGTCTGTTCCCCTTCGGTACTGGGAACTGTCCTGGTCCAATGCAGGAAATAGCCGAAGAGCCTGAACGCTGATTCGTAGGCGAAAAAAAGCCCCGAACCAGTCGGGGCTTTTCATTCTCAGCCTTGAATCAGGCCTCGATACTGCAACCGATCATCAGAAAATGTTGATCGGATAATCCACGAACACCCGCACTTCGTTGCCGCTGACGTTGTACTCGCTGGATTTCTGCGCCACACGCAGGATCGAGCTGCGCAGTTTCACGCTCAGGTCTTTGGCCGGGCCGCTTTGCACGACGTACTTGAACTGGTTGAAGATTTCGCGCTCGGTACCGCCTTCGCTGGTGGAGGTGGTGATGTTGTCGCCGCGCACGTAAGCCACGTTGTAGCTCAGACCTGGGACGCCAAAAGTGCTGAAGTCCAGGCCGTAACCCACCTGCCAGCTGCGTTCGTCTTCGGCGTTGAAGTCGGACCAGTAGGAGTTCGCCAGGTAGATGGTGTTGCCGCCATCGCCGACGCGACCTTGATCCTTCTGATAGCCGCCGTAGGCGTAGCCCAGGTTGCTGTCGCCGGTGCTGCGCTGGTGCGCGACGGTGAACGAGTGTGGGCCGGTGGCGAAGGTCGCTGCCAGGCTCCAGATCTTGTTGTCGTCACCGGTAGCACCGCTTTGACGGACGTAGGAATCTTCAAGCTTGGTGCGGTAGCCGTTGAAGTCGAGGGTCAGGGACTGATCCTTGTCGATCGGGAACACGTAGTTGGCGTTCACGTATTGCTTCTTCAACACGTCTTCAACGTCAGACGCGTACACCGCAGCCTTGAACTGTTCGGTGAACTGGTAGCTACCGCCCAACACGTTGATCGACTTCAGACCGCCGCTGTCACGGCCTTCCGCGCTCTTGCGCGATTCGGCGGTGAAGCGACCGGCGTTCAACTCCAGGCCTTTGATCTCCTTGGAGGTGATCATGGTGCCGGTGTAGCTTTCCGGCAGCAGACGCACGTTGTCGTAGCTCAACACCGGCAGGACCGGCATCTGGTCGCCGTAAGTCAGCGTAGTGCTGGAGACACGGAATTTGACCGCCGCGCCGCCTTTGGACAGGTCATCAGCCGCGTTGCCACTGTCGCCCTTTTTGAAGAAGTCGATACCTTGTGCGCCGGTGCGACCTTTGCCGCCATCCAGACGCAGTGCGTACAGACCGAACGCGTCCACACCCACACCGACGGTGCCTTGGGTGAAACCGGACGAGAACGTACCGATGGCCGCCTGGCCCCACTCGGCTTTGTCCGGTCGGCCGTCTTTGTAGTCACGATTGATGTAGGCATTGCGCAGCAGCACTTTGAGGCTGCTGTCTTCAACAAAACCCTTGGATTCGGCCTGGTCGTTAGCCATGGCCTGTGTAGCGCTCAACATCCCCAGAGCGATCAGGCTGATTCGCTTGTTCATTTTGTTCTTTTCCTTAATACGGGTTGATACGCACTGCGTCGTACGGCTGAAACGGCGCTATCGCACTCTTTTTTCACCCCGAAACAAAAAGGCCCGCCCACGAATAATCGCGGCGGGCCTTTTTATTATTTTTGAGTCATGGCGGTTCGCCACAGGCGTTGGGGCGAATCCTAGTCGCGCCCTGAACCCTGTGTCAATTTCATGAATCGTCTGTGAATAGGCGAAAATCGTCTAAGAAATTTCTAATAGCAGCCGTTGAGCCCACAGGCTTGAAAGCCGGAGGAAGCGGCTTGTGCGGGAAGCGACTGACTCAACCATGCCGCGAAGGCTTGCGGCTTGCCGAGCCACGGCCCGATGTCGACCAGCGTGAACTGGCCATCCAACTCCAGTGCGAAGGTCGGGAAACCATGGCCACCGATGTTGGCCAACAGGTCGCGACTGGCCTTGATGTGGCGATCGGTCTCGGCGTTTTTGAACGCAGTCTGGAAAGCTTCAGGTTCCAGGCCGATGCCGTGGGCGAGTTCAAACAACACCGCTTCATCGGCAATGCGCCGACCCTCCACGTAATGCGCGCTCTGCAAACGCCCCAGCAACGCCAGTCCACGGCCAGCGATCTGCTCGGCCGCGAGCACGGCGGCAATCGGCGGCGCGGAATCGAACACCGCCGTCTCATCGCGCAGCAAACCTTCGAAATAAGCTTCGCCGAATGGCTGAGCGGTGTACTCGGCAATGCGCCGGTCGTGGGGCATCACGTAGTTGCGCAAGTGTGGCGAGACGTTCTTGCGGTTGGCGCCGGTCATCATGCCGCCGCCATGGGCAATCACCGGCAGAACTGCCTCGGCGGCTTGCACCAGTGGTTTTGCGCCGTAGCACCAGCCGCACAACGGGTCGTAAATGTAGTGAAGGATCATGGGAAGGCTCCGGCAAAAAGGTAGGAAAGTTCGATGCCGGCAGGTTAGCCCTGCGCCAGTTTATGAAAAACGCCGGAATGGCTTTCAGTCTGTTTCATGAATCGGTCGAATGCTTCAAACGCTCCTGTAACAACCAAGACACAAATTGAAACAATCAAACCCAAGAACTTTTCAGGAATAATTCACGAAAGTAAATAGCAAGCATTATCATTCGCGACCTGCACGATATACCCCAAAAATCCTACGGACGCGTCCTTCAATGCCTGCCCCTTTTCGCCTTACACCCTTTAGTCTTGGCCTCTCCGCTTTGCTGTCTGCCGGTTTTTCCTATGCCGCGCCTACAACATTGCCAGAAACCTCGATCAGCGCCGAAGCGGAAGCCGACGACCCACGCGTAAAGGAAACCAGCACCGCAACCCGCACCTCCACACCCGTGCGCTACGTGCCACAAGCCATCGACTCAATAAAAACCTCGAACGTCGTCGATTACGGCACCAATGATCTGGGTACCGCCCTGAGCGGCATTCCCAACGTCAGCAGCGGCGCCGACACCCGCTTCGACAGTTTGCGCATCCGCGGTTTCGACGCCAGTAACGATTTCTATTTAGACGGCATTCGCGACGACAGTCAGTACGTACGCGATCTGCACAACATTGAACGCATCGACGTGCTCAAGGGCCCGGCGGCGGTGTTGTACGGCCGTGGCAGTCAGGGCGGGATCGTCAACCGGGTCAGCAAGTTGCCGGAGTTCGGGCGCCGCTCTTCCATTGAAGCCCAGGGCGGCAGCAATAACTTGCGCAGCCTTTACGCGGACCTGAGCACCGATCCCGGCGAGAACATCAGCCTGCGTCTGAACATGGGCAACATGGACCAGAACAGCTTTCGCGATGGCGTCAGCGGCAATCGCCAGTTGTTTGCGCCGTCGATGAGCTGGCAACTGACACCCGACCTGAACTGGTTGGTGCAGTACGAATACAGCCGCTACAACCGTACGCCGGATCGCGGTATTCCCGGTGTAAACGGACGCCCGGCAGACGTCGGACGGGATACAACCTACGGCAGCGATCACGATTTCATCGATGACAAGTCGCAATCCCTGCGCTCGAAACTCAGCTACGACATCAACGAAAACTGGCAACTGCGCCAGACGCTGGGCGTATTCAAACTCAACAGCGATTTCGACAACACCTACCTCACCGGCTACACACCGGCGACCAACCGGGTCACGCGTCAGCACTGGCAGCAGGACCTGACCACTCGCAACGTCTACAACAACATTGAGCTGGAAGGTGGTTTCGATACGTTCGGACTTGAGAATCGCCTGCTGACCGGCGTCGAAATCGGCAGTCAACGCCGTGATCCGAAGCTCTACACAGCGGCCACTACCGGGCCTGGCCGCCAGGCCGTGCCGTCGCTGGATCTGTATAACCCGGATCGGGATTTGCGCCACACCGGGCGCATGCAAGTGTCCAGCGACAACCACACCGAAGTCGAAAGCCGTGCGGTGTACGTGCAGGATCAGCTGCGCCTGAACGATCAATGGCAATTGCTGGCCGGACTGCGCTACGACACCTTTGACATCGAGTCGACCAACAAGCTGCGCAACATCTCCGAAGACCGCGACAGCCACAGCACCAGCCCGCGTGTAGGACTGGTCTGGACGCCCCTGCAGAATCATTCCTTCTACGCCTCCTGGACCAAGACCTTTTCGCCGGTCGGTGGCGGTTTGATCGGCATCACCCCGGGCGCTGCCGGCAATACCAACGACCTGAGTCCCGAGCTGACCAAGCAGAAAGAAATCGGTGTGAAAAGCGACTGGCTCGACGATCGCCTGAGCACCACGCTGGCGATCTACGAACTGGAACTCTACAACCGTCGCACCAGCGACCCGCTCAACCCGACCGTGACCTTGCTCAGCGGCCTGCAACGTTCCCGCGGGATCGAGCTGACCGGCACCGGCAAGATTGCCGGCAACTGGTACGTGCGCGGTGGTGTGGGTGTGCAGGACGCCACGGTCGAAAAGGACAACAACGGTTTTGAAGGCAAGCGCATCAGCAACGTAGCCAAGCACAACGGCAGCCTGTTCCTGACCTGGAAACCGGAAATGGGCTGGTACGCCGAAACCGGTCTGACCCTGGTGGGCGACCGTTATGCGGATAACCTCAACACCACCGTTCTGCCGGGTTATGGCCGCTGGGATGCATTGGCCGGCTTCCGCCAGAAGGACTGGGATTTGCGCGCGGCGCTGAACAACATCAGCGATAAAACCTACTACTCGTCGGCCACCAGCGCGGCGCAGATTCAACCGGGTGAGCCGCGCAGCCTGGTGGTGACGGGCACCTACAGCTTCTAAACACCGCAATACCCTGTGGGAGCGAGCCTGCTCGCGATGGCAGTGGGTCAGTCGACATCAATGCTGACTTCCCGGCCGCCATCGCGAGCAGGCTCGCTCCCACAGTGGTTGGTGTTGAACACAAGATATGTTTTCAACGAATAAAACCATCACCCATAAAAAAGCGCCGCCTTCCCGGCAGCGCTTTTATCAATCCGTTGTTGTTCTTTTTTATCCTTCCATCACATCCCACAACGCATCCATCTCCGCTTCGCTGAATAAACCAGCGGGATAGCGCTCGATCATCATCCGGCGCGGATCAGGTTCCCTGATCTGACGCGTTCCATTGGACTTCAACCAGTGCGCCAGGATCTGGAGCGATTCGCTGTTTACTGCCAGGGGATGCAGTGCCCGCTCGCTCACTACGTTCATTTCGGCGTTCATTTCCGCGCTCTCTCCTGGTTTGTGAGCGGCTAACTTATCCAAGGTTTATGACAGAACATCGAAGTTCTCCCCTCCCTGTTTCTCATCAGGAGAGATACAAGAGCTGTGCCAATGTGTCGGGACGGTCGACCAGCGGATACAAAAAAGCCCGCAGTCCTGATGGGCTGCGGGCTTTTTTGCAAGGTGTCGAAGGAAAACCGTTGTCGGAGTGATTTTCCAGTCAACTCAGGCTGTTACAACTGCACTCACTCTTTGTGCGGCGCAGGCTGCTGTTGGGTAAGGCAGTGGATGTTACCGCCGCCCAGTAACAGTTCGCGGCCCGGCACCATGACGACCTCGTGCTGCGGGAACAGGCTCTGCAAAATCTCTTTGGCCGGGCCGTCCAGCGGATCGTCGAAGCTCGGCGCGATGATGCCGCCGTTGACGATGAGGAAGTTCACGTAGGAACCCGCCAGACGAACGGTCGGATTGCGTTCCTGGGTTCCGTCCACCGGGTCCACGCCGGCGCACTCTTCTTCGGTCGCATACAGCGGCCCCGGAATCGGCATCTTGTGCACCGTGAACGGGCGCCCCTTGGCGTCAGTGCTGCTTTCCAACACTTTCATTGCCGCCTGGCAGCGCGGGTAGTTCGGGTCTTGCGGGTCGTCGGTCCAGGCCAGCAACACTTCACCCGGACGCACGTAGCAGCAGAAGTTATCCACATGACCATCGGTTTCGTCGTTGAACAAACCGTCCGGCAGCCAGATGATTTTATCCACAGCCAGGTTCGCGCTGAGCACCGCTTCGATTTCTGCACGGTTCATGTGCGGGTTGCGATTGCGGTTAAGCAGGCATTCTTCGGTAGTAATCAGCGTGCCTTCGCCATCAACGTGGATCGAACCTCCTTCAAGCACGAAGCCCTCGGTGCGATAACGCTGACTGCGTTCAATCTCGAGGATCTTGCCGCCGACCTGCGAATCACGGTTCCACGGCGAATACAGGCCACCGTCAAAACCACCCCACGAATTGAAATCCCAGTTCACACCGCGGACTTCACCACTGTTATTGATGACGAACGTCGGCCCCGTGTCGCGGACCCAGGCGTCGTCACTGGACATCTCGACCACGCGAATATTCGGCACATCGAGACGGGCACGAGCGTTTTCGTACTGGCCAGCGGAAACCGCCACCGTTACCGGTTCGAAACGTGCGATGGCCTTGGCCACCGCTACGTGTGCGGCTTGCGCCGGTTTGCCGCCCAGGCGCCAGTTGTCCGGACGCTCGGGCCAGATCATCCAGGTCTGGGTTTGCGGCGCCCACTCGGCGGGCATGTAGAAGCCGTCGGCGCGCGGGGTGCTGTTTAAAGTGGTCATGCAGTCAGGACTCCAGGGAACCGTCGAGGGTTTTGAGCACATTGTATAGGTTCGGGCGACGATCACGGAACGAGCCCCACGCGCTGCGAATGTGCTCCAGTTCGTCAAGGTCGAAGCTGTGAACCAGCACGCCTTCTTCGGTTTTATCGAGTTCCTGGACCTTCTCGCCGAACTGGTTGGCGATAAACGACGAGCCGTAGAAGGTGATGTCATACCCGTCCTGCTCCTCGTTGCCGATACGGTTGCTGGCGATCAGCGGCATCAGGTTGGCGCCGGCATGGCCCTGTTGCACACGCTGCCAATGGTCACGGGACGAAATGGTCTTGTCGTGCGGCTCGCTGCCGATGGCGGTTGGGTAGAACAGAATTTCCGCACCCAGCAACGCCATGCTGCGGGCGCACTCGGGGAACCACTGATCCCAGCAGATGCCCACGCCGATTTTCGCGTAACGGGTGTTCCACACTTTGAAACCGGTGTCGCCCGGATTGAAGTAGTACTTCTCATGGTAACCAGGGCCGTCCGGGATATGGCTTTTACGATAAATCCCGAGGTTGCTGCCGTCGGCATCGATGATCGCGATGCTATTGAAACGCGCGCGGCCGGCCCGCTCGTAGAAGCTGATCGGCAGCACCACTTGCAGTTCCTTGGCGATTTTCTGGAAATGCTTGATGGCGACGTTCTCTTCAACCGTCGTGGCCAGTTGCAGGTAATCCGGATTGGGTTTCTGGCAGAAGTACGGCGCCTCGAACAACTCCTGGATCAGGATAATCTGCGCACCTTTGGCCGCAGCCTCACGGACCAGCCTTTCAGCGGTTTCGAGGTTGGCTTCAAGGTCCCAGGAACAGGCCATCTGGGTGGCGGCGACGGTAACGATACGGCTCATGAATCATCTCCGGGCAAGTGCTTTAAGGTCGAGTGTGGCATCGACCGATGACAGAAAGAGAAGTGGCGGGCGTGATGAGGCACGCCGCGGCAATGGCGACTTTATAGCCGATAAAAATCGGCTTTAAAAGCGATTAATCTTCCTTCCGTCGAAAACAACAGCACTTAAACCCGATAACAATCGATATTTTGTGGGTGTTGTTGATGACGCCTTCGCGGGCAAGCCTCGCTCCTACGGACCTGCGATGTCACAAAATTGTGTACGACGCGGACCAGTGGAGCGAGGCTTGCCCGCGAAAGCGATTTCAGGCCTTACAAACCTTCATCCAACACCTTCGCCATCATGTCGACAAAGAAATCCACACTCCGGCGCGAGGTCACCATGGGCGGTTTGATCTTGAGGACGTTCAGATAGTCCCCTGTCGGCTGCATGAAGATCCCCAATTCCCGCAGACGATCACACAGCGCCGTGGTTTCCTCGGTCGCCGGTTCCAGGGTCTCGCGGTTGCGGATCAATTCAACGCCCAGATAAAAACCGGAACCGTGCACCGCGCCCACCAGCGGATGAATATCGATCAGCGCCTCAAGACGCTCCTTGAAATACCCGCCCACGACCTGGGCGTTTTCCCAGAGTTTTTCCTCTTCCATCACATCCAGAACGGCCATGCCAATCTGGCAGCTGACCGGGCTGCCACCCGCCGACGAGAAGAAATAACCCTCGGCTTCCAGCGCCTCGGCGATTTCACGGCGGGTGATCACCGCACCCAACGGTTGCCCGTTACCCATGCCCTTGGCCATGGTGATGATGTCCGGCACCACGCCCTGTTCTTCGAAGCCCCAGAAGAAGTGGCCCATGCGCCCGTAACCGACCTGCACTTCGTCGGCGATGCACACGCCGCCCCGGTCGCGCACCAAGCCGTATACCTGTTTCAAATAGCCCGGCGGCAGCGAGATGCCGCCGGCATTGCCGTACACCGGCTCGCAAATGAAACCGGCCAGCTGGCGTCCTTGCGCGGCGATTTTCGCCAGGTTGTGTTCGACGCTGCGCACATAGTCCGGCGCACTGTCCGGGCCACGGAATTCACCGCGATAGGTGTTCGGTGCCGTCACCGGGTGCACCCAGTCCGGGCGGCTGCTCAAGGCCTTGGGGTTGTCGGCAATCGACGTCGAGACCGCGTCCGCGCCCACCGTCCAGCCGTGATAGGCCTCCAGCACGCTGACGATGTCGCGACCGCCGCTGTAGGCCCATGCCAGACGGATCGCCAGGTCGTTGGCCTCGCTGCCGCTGTTGACCAGGAACACCCGGTCCATGCCATCCGGCGACAACTTCAGCAAACGCTCGGAAAATTCGGCAACCGCCGCGTAATTGAAGCGCGAGTTGGTATTGAGCAGCGACCATTGACGGCTGGACACCGCCGCCATGCGCGGATGACCGTGACCGAGCACCGCGACGTTGTTGAGCATGTCGAGGTAGGAACGACCCTGCATGTCGATCAGGTGATTGCACCAGCCGCGTTCGATGCGTGGCGGGTCAACGTAATAGTGCTTCTGGGTCCGGGCGAAACTGGCGTCGCGGCGCGCCAGCAATGTCTGCGAATCAAGCTCCGCTTCAGCATCGCACGCCAGCCCCAGCAGCGCCGCCGGCGACGGACACAACGCTTGCCAGGCCGCCGCACGAGACGGCGTGCAAAACAACGGCGCGTCGAACGAAGCGCCTCGGCACAACTGCACCCGCAACGGACCGCTGACCGCGCCCAACACCTGGCCTTTGACCAGCGCCGCGCCGGTGTGCAGCGACGGCGTCACGCCCCACAGCCGCACGCTCAATTGCGGGCCGTCGAGTTGCAACACACCCGGCGACGGTTGATGGACCACACCGGCAAACGGCGATTCGACCGCCGTGCCGTGGGGCACTCGCAACTCGACATGCAGCGGGCACGTGTCCGGTTCGCTGGCACTGTCGGGGCGGGTGCGGGACAAACGATATTGCCCGTAACGGCTGGCGGCCAGACCGTGCGCTGCAGCCGCTTCGCTCAACAGGCGCTGATCGATCCCTTCCTGCTCCCAGTTACCGGCCTCGAAATGCGGGCTGAGTACGCCCAGGTCGATCAAGGCGAATTCACTTCCGACCAGGCTCGGCAGCAGCGGGGCGAAGCCTTCGCTACCAATGCCCGGCAGGCTGTGGCCGACAGAGGTGAGGATCGCCGCTTCCATCAACGCCAGCGGCACCGAGGCGGCCACGCGGAAAATCTCCCACTCGTGGGTCAGGTTGTCGCGACTGTATTGGTTACCCGGATCGATGCTGACCTGCTGTTCGCCACTGAGCACCAGCACCGCCGCCCGCGCGACGATCAGCGGCCACAGCGCCAGCAGTTCTTCGTGTTGCAACGGATTAATCGCGTGATAGGCCTGGACCGCCGGCAAGATGTAGAACGGATCGCCATCGGCATGATGCAGCAGCGCCGCGCAGGTCACCGAGAGGTCGGTGATGCGCCAGGTGTGGATCAGGTCGCCGAAGTCGATCACCCCCTGCAGTTGCCACCGGCGTTGCGAATCGCGCTGCCAGACCACGTTGTCATCGGTGATGTCCATGTGGATGGCCTGCACCGGCAACTTGTCCACCAGCGGCTGCAAATGCCGCTCGGCCTGTTCGGCCACTTGCGCGATCAACGCTCGCTGCGCGTCATCTTCAATGACCGGAAGCAAATGCGCGATCAAGGCATTGGCGTGACGCGCATCCCACTGAAGGGTGCGCTCAAGACCCGCATGGTTGAAATCGGCCAGCGCCTGGTCCATTTCACCGCAGAGCCGGCCGAAACCGGCCACCACCGATCCGGGCAGATGGTCCAGGTGTGTGAGCGATTGGCCCTCGATGTATTCGAGCAGGCGCACGTGCACCGCTTGCCCGCCGACTTCAAGTGACAGCAGGTCGGCGCCGTTCTGCGCCGCAATCACTCGCGGCACCGGCACGCCGGAGTGCTCGGCGAGATGCTTGAGCCCCGCGTGCTGGGCTTGCAGTTCCAGCGCCGAATAGTCGCCACGGCAGATTTTCAGGACGAAACGCCCATGTTTACTGTCAACGCGGTAGTTGAGATCCTGCTGGCTGCCGAGCGCCTGCAATCGCCCGCTCAGCCCGTAATGCCCCTCGAGCAGCTCAAGCGCTTGCACCGCAGACACTTGCGGGCTGGGCAAACTGGCGCGATGAATCAACGTGGCGAGCGGCATACAACAACCTCTGAAATTTTATTAGGCGCTTATATCGCCACCGCGTCGGTCGATAATCAACCCCTGTTCATGCGTCAAAACCCAAATAGATGTCACAACCCTATTGCACCCCCCCTCTCCTGCCGACAAGCTATGCTCATTTGCTTCAATCGTCTTACAGATAAAGGCTGGCCAACATGCGTATTCTCATCACCGGCGGTGCCGGTTTCATTGGCTCTGCCCTGGTTCGCCACTTGATCGGGCACACCGGGCACGAAGTGCTCAATCTGGACAAACTGACCTATGCCGGCAATCTGGAATCGCTGACCAGCATTGCCAACGACACACGCTACGAATTCGTGCAGGCCGATATCGTTGATCAGGCCGCCGTCAGCGCCGTGCTGGCACGTTTCCAGCCGCATGCGATCATGCATCTGGCGGCCGAGTCCCACGTTGACCGTTCCATCGACGGTCCGTCGGATTTCATTCAAACCAATATCGTCGGCACCTACAGCCTGCTCGAGGCAACCCGCGCCTACTGGCAGACCCTGGCCGAGCCCGAGAAAAGCGCCTTCCGTTTTCACCACATCTCCACGGACGAGGTTTACGGCGACCTGCATGGCGTCGATGACCTGTTCACGGAAACGACCCCGTACGCGCCAAGTTCACCGTATTCCGCCAGCAAGGCGGCCTCCGACCACCTGGTCCGCGCCTGGCAGCGCACCTACGGCTTGCCGGTATTGCTGACCAACTGCTCGAACAACTACGGGCCGTTTCACTTCCCCGAAAAACTGATCCCGCTGGTGATTCTCAACGCCCTCGCCGGCAAGCCGCTGCCTGTTTACGGTAACGGCCTGCAGGTTCGCGACTGGCTGTTTGTCGAGGATCACGCCCGCGCACTGTTCAAAGTGGTCACCGAAGGCGTGGTTGGCGAGACCTACAACATCGGCGGTCACAACGAGCAGAAGAACATCGACGTGGTGCGTGGCATCTGCGCCTTGCTCGAAGAACTGGCACCGCACAAACCCGACGGCGTCGCGCATTTCGCCGACCTGATCACTTTCGTCCAGGACCGTCCTGGCCATGACCTGCGCTACGCGATCGATGCCAGCAAGATTGAGCGCGAACTCGGCTGGACGCCCGAAGAAACCTTCGAGACCGGCCTGCGCAAAACCGTCCAGTGGTATCTGGAAAACCTCGAGTGGTGCCGCCGCGTTCAGGACGGCAGCTATCAGGGTGAACGACTGGGCGCCATCAATACCAAGGAGTTGATCGCATGATGAAAGGAATTGTGTTGGCCGGGGGTTCAGGCACGCGTCTGCACCCGATCACGCTGGGTGTGTCCAAACAGCTGTTGCCGATCTACGACAAACCGATGATCTACTACCCGATCTCGGTCCTGATGCTGGCCGGCATCAAGGAAATCCTGGTGATATCCACTCCGCAGGATCTGCCGCAGTACCGCAACCTGCTGGGGGATGGCAGTCAGTTTGGTGTGCATTTCAGCTACGCCGAACAGCCTTCGCCCGATGGCCTGGCCCAGGCCTTTCTGATTGGCGAGGAATTCATTGGCAAGGATCCGGTGTGCCTGATCCTTGGCGACAACATCTTCCATGGCCAGCGCTTCAGCGAACAGTTGAATAACGCTGTTAATCGCCCTTCTGGCGCCACCGTGTTCGGTTACTGGGTCAAAGACCCGGAGCGCTTCGGCGTGATCGATTTCGACGACGAAGGCCGTGCCTTGTCCATCGAAGAAAAGCCGAAAGCCCCGAAATCCAGCTATGCCGTGACCGGCCTGTATTTCTACGACAACGATGTGATCGAGATCGCCAAAGCCGTGAAGCCTTCACCGCGCGGTGAACTGGAGATCACCGACGTCAACAATGCCTACCTCAAGCGCGGCGATCTGCAGGTCGAGCGCTTCGGTCGCGGTTTCGCCTGGCTGGATACCGGCACTCACGACAGCCTGCTCGAAGCGTCCCAATACGTGCAGACCATCGAGCATCGCCAAGGGCTGAAAGTGGCCTGCCTCGAAGAAATCGCTTACGAAAAAGGCTGGATCGACCGCGAGCATTTGCTCGAGCGCGCCAAGTATTTTGGCAAGACCGGTTATGGTCAGTACCTTTACAAGCTGGCTGAGGGTGGACAATGAATGTGATTGAAACCGCTTTGCCCGGAGTGTTGATCCTTGAACCCAAGGTCTTCGGCGACGAGCGCGGCTTTTTCTACGAGAGCTTCAACGCAAAGGCGTTTGAAGAGGCGACGGGCCTGAAGAGGCAGTTCGTTCAGGACAACCATTCCCGCTCCCAGAAAGGCGTACTGCGCGGCCTGCACTACCAATTGGAAAACACCCAGGGAAAACTGGTGCGCGTCACGGCCGGTGAAGTGCTCGATGTCGCGGTGGATGTTCGTCGCAGCTCACCGAATTTCGGCCAGTGGGCGGCAGTGCGTTTGTCCGCAGAAAACAGTCGCCAACTCTGGGTGCCGGAGGGTTTTGCCCATGGGTTCGTGGTGCTGAGTGACTTCGCCGAGTTCCTCTACAAGACCACCGACTACTACAATCCGTCCGCCGAATGTTGCATCCGCTGGGATGATCCAACGCTTGCCATCGACTGGCAACTGGAGGAAGCGCCCAAGCTTTCGGCCAGGGATCAGCACGGCAAAACCTTGCAAGAAGTTGATCTGTTTGCATGAAAATACTCATCTGTGGCCAGCAGGGCCAGGTTTCACGTGAGTTGCAGCATCGTCTGGGCGCTCTGGGCGAGTTGGTCGTTCCGGGACGCGATCAGCTCGACCTGACTCAACCGGAACAGATCCGCCAGCAGGTCCGGCGCGCTCATCCCGACCTGATCATCAATGCCGCGGCCCACACGGCAGTCGATCAGGCTGAAAGCGAGCCGCAAGCGGCCTTCGCCGTCAACGCTCAGGCACCGGGCATTCTCGCCGAGGAAGCCTTGGCGCTGGGCATTCCGCTGATCCACTACTCCACCGATTACGTGTTCGACGGTAGCAAGACCGAGCCTTACAGCGAAGCTGACGAACCTCACCCATTGGGCGTTTACGGCAAGACCAAACTGGCCGGTGAACAGGCGATCACAGCGGTACAGGGCAAGCATCTGATTTTGCGCACCAGCTGGGTCTACTCGACCCACGGCCGAAATTTCCTGCTGACCATGCAACGTCTGCTGCAAGAAAAGCCGGAGTTGCGCATCGTCGCCGACCAGATCGGAGCGCCCACCTGGGCCGGCACGATCGCCAACAGCACCCTCGCCCTGATCGAACGCTGGCAGGCAGGCGAGACCGGCGCCTGGGGCACTTATCACCTGACCGCGCAGGGTGAAACCTCGTGGTTCGGTTTCGCCCAGGCCATCGGCGAAGCGCTGCGGGAACAGGGAAAGCCTTGCGCAAACCTGCTGCCGATTACGACCAGCGAATACCCGACACCCGCCACCCGTCCGCTGAACTCACGCCTGGATTGCATTCGTCTTCAGCGCGAATGGGGCGTCAGTCAGCCTGACTGGCAAACCGCGCTGCGCGAGTGTCTTGCCGGACAAGCCTAGGCATAATGCGCCTGTACCCACAGGCGCCTGATGCTCATGAACTCGACCCTTCCCCGCCGACCCCGCTGGCGCAGCCTGGCCCTGCTTGCGCTGTGCCTGGCGCCATTGCTGTGGCCGCTGGAGCATCTGGCCGAGCGATATTACCGCAGCGAACTGGCCGGGCAAAACCGTCAAACCCTCGACCTGTACGTCGCCAACCTGCTGGGCACGCTGCATCGCTATGAAGTGCTTCCGCAGATTCTTGGCGACCTGCCGGCCTTGCGCGCTGACCTGTCAGCACCGGACGACGGCGTAACCCAAGGCAACGCCAACCGGCTGCTGAAGAACATCAGCGCCCAGACCGGCGCCGAAGTCATGTACCTGATGGACACCACGGGCAAGACGCTCGCCGCCTCCAACTGGGACAAACACGACAGCTTCGTCGGGCGCAATTTCGCCTTTCGGCCGTATTTCAGTGAAGCCATGGCCGGGCGTCTGGGTCGCTTCTTTGGCCTGGGCACCACGTCGGCCAAACGCGGCTATTTCTTCGCGGCAGCAGTCCGGGATCGCGAAAAAATCATCGGCGTGCTGGTGGTCAAAGTTGACCTGGACCACACCGAAAGCCTCTGGGGTAAAACCCCGGAACAACTGCTGGTGACCGACCACAACGGCGTGGTCATTCTCACCTCGCGGCCCGAATGGCGGTTTCGCGCGACCCGTCCGTTGGGCGACGCGGAGCGTGAGGCAATCACCGCGATTCAGCCCTACCCGACCCGCGAACCCAAACCGCTGAACCTCAATCCGGACGAGTGGTTGACCCAGACCCGGCAGATCGACGAAACCGGCTGGAGTGTCAGCATCCTTGCGCCGCGCACCCTGATCGACCGCCCCGTGCGCACGGTGGTTGCCATCGGCGGCGCGACGCTACTGGTGTTGATGCTGTTGCTTGGTCTGATGATGCAACGCCGCCGTCACTACCTCGAACGAATCGCCTTCGAAGCCAAGGCCCGTCGGGAACTGGAAGGCCGCGTCGCCGAGCGCACCAGCGACCTCGAAGGCCTCAACCGTCGGCTGAAACAGGAAGTCCTGGAGCGCGAAAATGCCCAGCAAGATCTGGTGCGCGCCCAGGATGATCTGGTGCAGGCCGGCAAGCTGTCGGCGCTTGGGACCATGTCGGCGAGCATCAGCCACGAACTCAATCAGCCGCTGGCGGCGATCCGCAGTTACGCGGAAAACGCCGAAGTGCTGCTCGATCATCAGCGCACGGACGATGCGCGCGGCAACCTCAAGCTGATCAGCGAACTGACCGGGCGCATGGCCTCGATCATTGCGCACCTGCGCGCCTTTGCCCGGCGTGATCGCCACGCGCCGGAAAGTGTCGCACTGCAACCGGCGCTGGATGACGCGCTGGCGCTGTTGGCCAAGCGCCGGCGGAGCATGGAGGTCGAGCTGATCCGCGACTTGCCGGCCGCCACGCTGTGGGTCGAGGCCGGGGAAACCCGTTTGCGCCAGGTGCTCGGCAACCTGCTGGCCAACGCGCTGGACGCGCTGACGGAAAAAGGCCCGCCGCGTAAACTCTGGTTGAGTGCCCAATCCACCGCCGATGGCGTCAATCTGTACATTCGCGACAACGGCCCCGGCTTTTGCATGGAAGCCCTTGGCCGCGCCAGCGAGCCCTTCTACACCACCAAGACCCGCACGCAGGGGCTGGGTCTGGGGCTGGCGATTTGCGAGACCCTGATGCGCGCCTTCGGGGGTGAACTGTCGTTCGCCAACCACAAGGAAGGCGGCGCCCTGATTACCCTGAAACTGCGCGCAGGCGCACCGGGCGTGAGCCTGCAACCGTCCGAGGACCGAAGTGCATGACCATCGACAACCGCATCCAGGTCGTGCTGATCGACGACGATCCCCATCTGCGTCAGGCCCTGAGCCAGACACTGGACCTGGCGGGCCTGAAAATCCTGCCGCTCGCCGAAGCCAAAGGCGTGGCCGGGCAACTGGAGCGCGACTGGCCGGGGGTGGTGGTCAGCGACATCCGCATGCCGGGTATGGACGGTCTTGAGTTGCTGACCGAACTGCACGCGCAAGACCCCGAGCTGCCAGTGCTGCTGATCACCGGTCACGGCGACGTGCCGCTGGCAGTGCAAGCGATGCGCACCGGCGCTTATGACTTTCTGGAAAAACCCTTCGCCAGCGATGCCCTGCTCGACAGCGTGCGCCGTGCATTGGCCTTGCGCCGGTTGGTGCTGGATAACCGCAGCCTGCGTCTGGCCCTGAGCGACCGCAATGAACTGAGCACAAGACTGGTCGGGCAATCGGCGCCAATGTTGCGCCTGCGCGAGCAGATCGGCGCATTGGCGGCGACCAAGGCCGACGTGCTGATCCTCGGCGAAACCGGTGCCGGTAAAGAGGTCGTGGCCCGGGCGCTGCATGATTTGTCGAGTCGACGTAACGGCCCGTTCGTGGCGATCAACGCCGGTGCCCTGGCCGAGTCGGTGGTGGAAAGCGAACTGTTCGGCCACGAGCCGGGCGCCTTTACCGGCGCGCAAAAGCGCCGCATCGGCAAGTTCGAATTTGCCAATGGCGGCACGCTGTTCCTCGATGAAATCGAAAGCATGAGCCTGGACGTGCAGGTGAAGTTGCTGCGCTTGCTGCAAGAGCGGGTGGTCGAGCGTCTGGGTGGCAATCAGCTGATCCCGCTGGACATCCGCATCATCGCCGCGACCAAGGAGGACCTGCGCCAGTCCGCCGATCAGGGGCGCTTCCGTGCCGACTTGTATTACCGTCTCAACGTCGCGCCGCTGCGCATTCCACCGCTGCGCGAGCGTGGCGAAGACGCGTTGATGCTGTTCCAGCATTTTGCCGATGAAGCCAGTGCTCGCCATGGTTTGCCGCCCCACGAACTGCAACCGGGACAACGAGCGTTGCTGCTGCGTCACACCTGGCCGGGTAACGTGCGGGAATTGCAGAATGCCGCCGAACGTTTTGCCCTGGGCCTGGAACTGGCGCTGGACAATAGCGCACCGGATGGCGCGGTGGGCTCAACGGTTGAAGCGGTCAGCGGCGGGTTGAGCGAGCAGGTGGAAAACTTCGAGAAATCGTTGATTGCCGCCGAACTGGCGCGCTCTCACAGCTCGGTCCGCAGCCTCGCCGAAGCCCTCGGCATTCCGCGCAAGACCTTGCACGACAAACTGCGCAAGCACGGGCTGAATTTTGCCGACCATCACGCTGCCGATGAACTCGATTGAGTCATCACTTGAAAAGGGTCCGTTAATGAACCGCGACAGTCGTCACCTGGAATCAGTCCTTCACCGCGACATTCCCCTGACGCAGGCCATGGGCGTCAAAGTGCTCGACTGGCATGACCAGCAATTGCGCCTGTATCTGCCGCTGGAAGCCAACGTCAACCACAAGAGCACCATGTTCGGCGGCAGCCTGTATTGCGGCGCGGTGCTGGCGGGTTGGGGCTGGCTGCATTTGCGGTTGCGCGAGGAAGGGATTGAAGACGGGCACATCGTGATTCACGAAGGGCACATCAGCTATCCGCTGCCGGTGACCATGGACGCGACAGCGATTTGCCAGGCGCCGAGTGCGGCGGTGTGGAAGAAATTTTTGGCGATGTATCAGCGTTATGGACGGGCGCGGTTGACGTTGCATTCGCGGATTGTGAATGCCGATAGCGAGGAGGATGCGGTGACGTTTACCGGGCAGTACGTGCTGCACCGGTGAACGTCAGGATCGATACAACACCTGTGGCGAGGGAGCTTGCTCTCGCTCGGCTGCGCAGCAGCCGCAAATCAGGCAACAGGATTTTAGCTGATACAGCGCGGTGGCCGGTTTAGGGCCGCTTCGCGACCCAACGGGAGCAAGCTCCCTCGCCACAAGGTATTTGTGCAGATCAGGAACGCGCCAACGCCAGCAGTTTTTCCCGCCAGGCCGCTTTCGCTGGCAGTGCCAGGAAAAATTCGTTCCGCAGAGACTCCCGCGCTGGATAGCTGAACGGCACACCGCTCAGCTCCAGCACCTCACCGCCTGCTCCTTCCAGCACACCTTGGGCCGCCGCCGTATCCCACTGCGAAGTCGGTGCCAGGCGCGGATAACAATCGGCCGCGCCTTCCGCCAGCAGGCAAAATTTCAGCGAACTGCCGATATTGGCCAATTGCAACTCACCGAGGCTGTCGCTAAGTCCGGCCAGCAAGCGTTCTTGCTCGGGGCTCGAATGCCGACGACTGGCGACGACCGTGAAAGCCTCACCCGGGGCGGGCACGGTGCGAACCTGAATCGGCAACGGCTCGGCTTCTTGATCACCACGCCACGCGCCCAGCCCTGCACCGCCGACATAGAAGCGCCCGTTGGTCGGCATCGACACCACACCGAACACCACGCGACCTTGCTCGATCAGCGCGATGTTGACGGTGAACTCTTCGCTGCCCGAAATGAATTCCTTGGTCCCGTCCAGCGGATCGACCAGCCACCAGCGCTGCCAGCCGGCACGCACGCTCTGCGGGATGTTGGCGTCCTCTTCGGACAGCACCGGAATGCTCGGATCAAGCGCCGTCAGCCCGGCCAGAATCAGATGATGAGCGGCGAGATCGGCCGCGGTGACCGGCGAATCGTCGGCCTTGGCGGTCACGGCCGTACCTGTACGCCAGAACGGCAGGATCGCGTCGCCAGCCTTCAATGCCAGCTCAACCACCGGCGCCATCAATGGATGCGGAAAATTCATGGCAAAAACACCCCACGCTGAGTCAGTAGATCACGGGCCAGGTACAACGCCGCCAAGGCACGGCCCTCGGTGAATCGCGGGTTCTGGGCCAGGCCGGACAGTTCACGCAGATTGATCTTGTCCACGCCCATCGGCTCGGGCTCGTCGCCTTCAAGTCGTTCTTCGTACAGGTCGGTGGCGAGCACCACCTGGATTTTCTGGCTCATGTAACCGGGCGACAGGGACAACTCGGTCAGATGCTCCAGCTGTCGCGCGCCATACCCGGCTTCTTCCTTGAGCTCACGCTCCGCCGCCGCCAGCACGTCTTCACCCGGTTCGATCAAGCCTTTGGGCAGCGACAGCTCGTATTCATCGGTGCCGCCGCAATATTCCTCGACCAGCACCGCGTGGTCCGAATCGATCATCGCCACGATCATCACCGCGCCATACCCGGCGCCCTTGCCGACCAGTCGCTCATAAGTGCGCTCCACGCCATTGGAAAAGCGCAGTTTCAGCTCTTCGACGCAGAATAAACGGCTGGTGGCGACAATCTCGCGGGCGAGGATGGTGGGTTTCTGGCGCATGAAAAGCTCCTTGGCGTGAACGCGTTACTATACCCGGCCTATCCTGATTGTTGACCTCGGATATTTTTTTACCGTTGGAGAGTTTTTATGTCACTGCTGCCGTGGCGCGACATCGACACCGTTCTGCTGGACATGGACGGCACGCTGCTGGACCTGCACTTCGACAATCATTTCTGGCTGGAGCATTTGCCCCAGCGTTATGCCGAGTTGCACGGGGTGAGCCGGGCCATGGCCGAGATGGAATTGCAGCCACTGTTCGAGCGTAACGCCGGTCAGTTGCAGTGGTATTGCCTGGATTTCTGGAGCGCAGAGCTGAAGCTGCCGGTGCGCGAGCTGAAACTGGAAACCGCCCACCTGATCGCTTTGCGCCCGGATGCGGATACGTTTCTGGAGGCCATCAGGAAGGCCGGCAAACGTGTGGTGATGATCACCAATGCGCACCGTGACTCGCTGTCTCTGAAACTGGAACGAATTGAACTGGCACCGTACTTCGAGCGGTTGATCAGCTCTCACGATTACGGCTTTCCCAAAGAGAATCCGCAGTTTTGGGAGGCATTGCAGGCGGACATCGGCTTCGATCCGGCGCGCAGCCTGTTTATCGACGATACGTTGCCGATCCTGCGCAGTGCGCGGGATTTCGGTGTTACGCATTTATTGGCGGTGAGAGAGCCGGACAGTCGCAAGGGGCCGAAGGATACGGCGGAGTTTGCGGCGGTGGTCGATTATCGAGAGTTGATTGCCGGGCTTTGAGACTTGTGGCGAGGGAGCTTGCTCCCGCTGGAGTGCGAAGCGCTCCCAATCTGGCTGAAGTCTCCTTCAGAGAATTGCATTGGGCCAGAATGCGGCTGCTGCGCGGCCGAGCGGGAGCAAGCTCCCTCGCCACAGTTTTTATGTGTTACTCAGGAATCCGCAACGACTGCCCCGGATAAATCTTGTTCACATCCTTGAGCATCGGCTTATTGGCCTCGAAGATTTTTTGATACTTGTTGGCATCGCCATACACGCGCAAGGAAATCGCACTGAGGGTGTCGCCCTTCACAACCGTGACAAAGGTTGCAGCCTTCACCACCGGCCCGGTTACCGTAATCTGGTCATCCACGCTACCGACCCCGGCGATATTGCCCACCGCCAGCAGGATCTTTTCCTTCTCTTCCTGGCTCGCCACTTCACCGGTCACCGTGACCTTGTCGCCATCCACTGTCGCCTGCACATTCGGGTTTCCCAGGCCGACCTTGCTGATGTGCTCCTTTAACTGCTCGCTGGCATTGGCGTTGCCGGGCGTCAGCAGGTCGATAAGCTTTTCGCCTGCTTCTTTCACAAAGCTAAAAATACTCATGGTGCACTCTCCTTGGGTTTTGGGTTCCAGACGCAAAAGCCTAGACCAACGTTGCAACCCTCGGTTCCCACCCGACCAATGACGCCGCTTGCCCCCAGGCGCTAGAATCCCGACCTTCCCGCGCCCTGGAGCGAAGATGGACATCAAGCAACTGAAATTCCTCATCGCCCTCGACGAAACCCGGCACTTCGGCCAGGCCGCCGCACGGTGTCACATCACCCAGCCGACCTTGTCCATGCGTCTGCGCAGCCTCGAAGAAGAACTGGAGTTGCCATTGGTCAACCGTGGCCAGCGCTTCGAAGGTTTTACCGCGCCGGGTGAGCGGGTGCTGGCCTGGGCGCGCACCGTGCTGGCGGCCTGTGACGGTTTGCAGGCGGAGGCCGCTGCCTGTCGCGGCAACCTGGTGGGTACGCTGCGCCTGGGCGTGGTGCCATTGTCGAGTTTCGATCCGCTGCCCCTGCTTCAACGGCTGCATACCGAACACCCGAACCTGCGTTTCGAACTCTCTGCATTGAGCTCCGAGCAGATCCTCGAACAACTGGCGAACAATCGCCTGGACCTCGGCGTGTCGTACCTCGAGCGTTTGGACACCGAACGCTTCGATTCCCTGACCTTCAGCGAAACCCGCATGGGTCTGCTCTACGATCAGCGCTTCTTCACGTTCGGTGAGGCGCCGCTGAGCTGGGAGTCGCTGATCGAACTGCCGCTGGGCATGCTCACCAGCGGCATGCATTTCCGCCAGTCCATCGACCACAATTTCCACAGCCGCGGCCTCACCCCGCAGCCGCTGTTGCAAACCGATGCCGTGCATCAACTGTTACAAGCTGTGCACGGTGGTTTGTGTTGCGCCGTGATGCCGCTGGACGGTGGCCTGGAAAACCTGACCGATCATCTGCGTTTACATCCGATCGAAAACGCGCAGACCCTCGGCCAACTGGGGCTGATCATGCGTCGCAGCGCGCCGCGGTCGGCGCTGGCGGAAGCCTGTTTTGCGATCTATCAGAAATCGCCAACCGGCTCTTGATCGACGCCATCTATCGGCAGATCAGTATTAGCGATTAGACGCGACAACTTGACGCGCATAGGCTTAAACCTGACTAAACCGTCGGTGAAGCCTCATGAACGCCAAGCGTCCTGTTTGCGCGGCGCCAGCCCTTGAAACGCCCGCGCCCTCCGCCAGCCAAACGTACAGCTACAGCGATCTTCAATACACCGAATCGGCCAGCACCGCGCTGGCCGAAGAAGTCGCGTTGGCGATTGCCTATAACGGCATCAGCCAGGCGGTGATGCTGGTGACGCCGACGGACCTGGAAGACTTCATCGTCGGTTTCAGCCTCGGCAGCGGCATCATCGAAGACGCTGCCGACATTTATGACCTGCAACTCAGCGGCTCGGGTTCGGCGCAGTACGCGCAAGTGACCATCGCCAACCGCGCCTTCTGGAACCTCAAGCAGCAGCGTCGGCAACTGGCCGGCACCAGCGGTTGCGGACTGTGTGGCGTGGAAGCCGTGGAGCAGGCCTTGCCGGATCTCAAAGTGTTGCCCGGCGCGCCCCTGCCACCCGCCGAATGGCTCGACGGCTTGCGCCAGCGCATCGGCGCGTTCCAGCCACTCGGTCAGCATTGCGGCGCGGTGCATGCGGCGGTGTTCATGAACGCCGAAGGCGAATTGCTGCTGGGTCGCGAAGACATTGGCCGACACAACGCCCTCGACAAACTGATTGGCGGGCTGATCCGACAAAAAATCCCGACCACCGGCGGACTGGCGATTGTCACCAGTCGTTGCAGCCTCGAATTGATCCAGAAAGTGTTGCGCGCAGGCATCCAGACCCTCGTCAGCCTGTCGTCGCCCACGGGCCTTGCTGTGCAATGGGCCCGTCGCCATAACCTCAATCTCATCCACCTGCCGCAGAAAAGTGCGCCGCGGGTCTACAGCCCAGCGTTGGAGAATCAAGCGTGAGTCAACACCGTCAAGCCGACCAGACACCCGTCCCCCGTTACAAGCCCTACAAAGGCCCGGCCGGTGGCTGGGGCGCGCTGATCAGCGTTGCCCAGGCCTGGTTGACCAGCGACAACGCGCTGAAAAACCTGCGCATGATGCTCAAGACCAACAAGAACGGAGGCTTTGACTGCCCCGGTTGCGCCTGGGGCGACTCCAATGAAGCCGGCATGGTGGCGTTCTGCGAGAACGGCGCCAAAGCGGTGAACTGGGAAGCGACCAAACGCCGTGTCGACGGCAAGTTCTTCGCCAAACACAGCGTCACTCAGCTGCTGGAGCAGAGCGACTACTGGCTTGAATATCAGGGCCGCCTGACCGAGCCATTGAGGTACAACGCCGAAACCGATCGCTACCAACCGATCAGCTGGGACGATGCGTTTGCCCTGATCGCCAAGCATCTGCGCGGTTTGTCGAGCCCGGATCAGGCCGAGTTCTACACCTCGGGGCGTGCCAGCAACGAAGCGGCGTACCTCTATCAATTGTTCGTGCGCGCCTATGGCACCAACAACTTCCCCGACTGCTCGAACATGTGCCACGAGGCCAGCGGTGTCGCGTTGGCGCAGAGCGTTGGCGTCGGCAAAGGCACCGTGACCTTCGATGACTTCGAACACGCCGATGCGATTTTCGTCTGGGGCCAGAACCCCGGCACCAACCACCCACGGATGCTCGAACCGCTGCGTGAAGCGGTCAAACGTGGCGCGCAAGTGGTGTGCATCAACCCGTTAAAAGAACGGGGACTGGAACGTTTCCAGCACCCGCAACACCCGATCGAAATGCTCACCAATGGCGACAAGCCGACCAACACCGCGTACTTCCGTCCGGCACTGGGCGGCGACATGGCGATCATGCGTGGCATGGCCAAGTTCCTGCTGCAATGGGAGCGCGATGCGCAGAAGGCGGGTGAGCCTGCCGTGTTCGACCACGACTTCCTCAATGAACACAGCGTCAACGTGCTGGAATACCTGGGCGTCGTTGACGACACCTCGTGGGAACAGATCGTCGAGCAATCCGGCCTGCCCCTTGTCGAGATCGAAAAAGCTGCGCGCATGTACGCCAAAGGCAAGAGCGTCATCATGTGCTGGGCCATGGGTATCACCCAGCATCGTCATTCGGTGGCGACCATCCAGGAAATTGCCAACCTGATGCTGCTGCGCGGCAACATCGGCCGGCCGGGTGCAGGCCTGTGCCCGGTGCGTGGCCACAGTAACGTGCAGGGCGACCGGACCATGGGCATCAACGAGCGTCCGCCAGTGGCGTTCCTCGACTCCCTGGAACGTCGCTTCCAGTTCAAGGTGCCGCGTGAAAACGGCCACAACGTGGTTGAAGCGATTCACGCCATGGCCGAAGGTCGGGCAAAAGTGTTCATCGCCCTGGGCGGCAACTTCGCCCAAGCCACCCCCGACAGTCCACGGACCTTCAAGGCCCTGACCAATTGTGACCTGACCGTGCAGATCAGCACCAAGCTCAACCGCAGCCACCTGGCCCACGGTAAAGACGCGCTGATCCTGCCGTGCCTGGGCCGGACCGACATCGACCGGCAAACCGAAGGCCCTCAAGCAGTGACCGTCGAAGACTCGTTCAGCATGGTCCACGCTTCCAATGGCCAGCTGGAGCCGCTGTCGAACCAGATGCGCTCGGAGCCTGCGATTCTTGCCGGTATCGCGGCCGCCACGCTGGGCAGCCATCCGGTGGACTGGAACTGGCTGGTGGCGGACTACAGCCGTATCCGCGACCTGATTGCCGACACCATTCCCAACTTCAAGAATTTCAACGAGAGGATCAAGAACCCTGGTGGCTTTTATCTCGGCAACAGTGCCGGTGCACGTAAATGGAACACCGCGTCAGGCCGGGCCAATTTCCGCCCGAACGTATTGCCCAAGGACCTGGTACACGAACGCACCCGCGCCACTGGCGTATTGCCGGACCTGATCCTGCAGTCGATGCGCTCCCACGATCAATACAACACGACGATCTATGGCCTGAATGACCGTTATCGCGGCGTGAAAGGTCAGCGCGACGTGTTGTTCGTCAACGAAGCCGACATCATTCGCCTGGGCTTCAAGCCGGGACAGAAGGCTGACATCGTGTCGATCTGGGACGATGGCGTTGAGCGTCGGGTGAAGGGCTTCACGCTGCTGGCGTTTGATATTCCTGCGGGGCAGGCTGCCGCGTATTACCCGGAAGTGAACCCGCTGGTGCCGCTGGAGAGCACCGGGGATGGCAGTCATACGCCGACGTCGAAGTTTGTGGCGATTCGGTTGGAGGCGGCGAGTGAGACTGGGTTGATCATGGCCAAATCGGCTTAACTCGCGCCCCCCTGTGGCGAGGGAGCTTGCTCCCGCTCGGCTGCGCAGCAGCCGCTGCTTTTTTTGGGGCCGCTTCGCGACCCAGCGGGAGCAAGCTCCCTCGCCACAAGACGATGTACGCGCCGGATTTTCAGCGGCAAGATAACTTTCCAACCGCCCACAAAAAAGGCCGTTTTTTCACAAAAACGGCCTATCCGAAGTAGCTAAAGACCGGCGAAAAACACTTAAGTTCCGGCTATAAAACAGCAACTTAGGTATATCTTTTGAAGTCGTGTCATTCGTCGGATTTCGATTGTAAGCACCCTGCCTCAGCCTCAGGATCGCGCCGTCATCCCCTTGAGGTTCCTCTATGAAGTTCTCCTCGATTCTCTTGTTGTCCCTTGGCCTGGTCAGTGGCTTAGCTTCTGCCGGAGGCACCACCGAAGCAGGTGTGGGCGGCGCATTGGGCGGGGTTTTGGGCTCGGTCGTCGGGCAATCGTTAGGCGGCAACACAGGTTCAACCATCGGCGCAGCCCTGGGCGGCGCGGGTGGTAGCGCAGTCGGCGCAGACAAACGCAGCCGTGGCGAAGCGGCCATTGGCGGTGCGTTGGGCGCAGCGGGCGGTAACGTGGTCGGCCGCAGCATGGGCGGCACCACCGGCAGCCTGATCGGCTCCGCGGCAGGTGGCGGCGCCGGTGGCGCGCTGGGTAACTACATGGGTAACAAGAGCGACGACGAAGACGATCGTCGTGGCCGTGGCGATCGCCGTTCCTACCGTGATGGTCACCATGATCGTGGCCACCACTACGGCCATCGCAAGCACAAACATCGCTATCGCGACTGAGGCTTGAATCGCCTCGTTTACCGGTAGATCAAAAAATCGCAGCCCACAGGCTGCGATTTTTTTTGCCCGTCAAACCGCCAACCGCTCCAGCGCCCCGCGTAACCCGGCAGGAATCGCCACCGGCTGATTCGACGTCCGATCCACAAACACATGCACGAAACGCCCTGCCGCACAGGCTTCGTCTTCACCGGCCTTGAACACTGCCAGTTCGTATTGCACAGAGCTGTTGCCCAACTTGCCCACCCGCAAACCGATCTCGATCCGGTCGGGGAAAGCGATGGAGGCAAAGTAATCACAAGCCGAACTCACGACAAAACCCACGACTTCGCCATCATGAATATCGAGGCCGCCGACTTCGATCAGATAGGTGTTCACCGCAGTGTCGAAAAAGCTGTAGTAGGTGACGTTGTTGACGTGACCGTAGGCATCGTTGTCGTGCCAGCGAGTGGTGATGGGCTGGAAGTGCGGGTAGTCGGTGCGTTGGGGCATCGGGTTGGACATCAATGTCGGTTCCTTGAGTTGGGTTGCGAGTTTAAGGCGAAAACCGCGTTATCGTTCATCGCGAGCAAGTCGAATCGTCGCACCGCCGCTCCCACATTGAATCTCGGCCGAACGCGAAATAAGTGTTCGACGAAGATCAACTGTGGGAGCGAGCCTGCTCGCGATGGCGTCATTAGAGACGCTACAAATCAGCAAACCCTTTACCCACCACCGCCAACTCCCCAATCAACCGCGCCGGCTGCCAGTGATCACCCTGCCGGGTTTCAAGCGCCAACAACCGCTGATGAATGTCCGCCAACCCCTGCTGATCCGCCCAGGCCATCGGCCCGCCCTTGTCCGCGGGGAAGCCATAGCCGTTGAGGTACACCAGATCGATGTCATGCGCCGATTCGGCAATCCCTTCCTGAAGGATCTTCGCCCCCTCGTTGACCAGCGCCAGCAAACAGCGCTCCAGAATTTCCTCAGGTCCGATCTCGCGACGCTGGAAGCCCAATCCTTCGCTGACTGCCAGCACCAGCGCATCCACCTCCACATCGTGCTCAGCCTGGCGACTGCCCGCTTCGTAGTGGTAATAACCGTTGCCACTCTTCTGGCCGAAACGCCCCAGTTCGCACAGGCGGTTATCCACCTGGACCTGCGGCGCATCCTGCCCGACACCGGCCAGTTCCCGAGCGCGCCATTGCAGGTCGATGCCGACCACATCGAACATGCGAAACGGCCCCATGGCGAAACCGAAGCCCTGCAGCGCCGCATCCACCTGATAGGGATAAGCGCCCTCAAGCAGCATCTTGCGCGCTTCGAGCACATAGGTATTGAGCATGCGGTTGCCGATGAACCCCTCGCAATTGCCCGACACCACGCTGACCTTGCCCATGCGCTTGCCCAGTTCCAGCGCGGCATCCAGCACCGTCGGCGCAGTCTGTGCGCCACGAACGATTTCCAGCAATTTCATGATGTGCGCCGGGCTGAAGAAGTGCAGGCCCAGCACTTGTTGCGGACGGCGAGTGGCCGCGGCGATCGCGTCGATATCCAGCGCCGACGTGTTGCTGGCCAGAATGGCTTCCGGTTTGAGCAGGCCATCCAGTTCACGGAAGATTTTCTGCTTGAGCTCGAGGTTTTCGTACACCGCTTCAATCACCAGATCGACATCGCGGATCGCCGCGTAATCGGCAGCGGCTGTGATCCGTGCAATACGAGCATCCGCCTCGGCCTGATCGATCCGGCCCTGACGCACGTTGTGCGCGCAGGTCTCGGCCACGGCGACCAGCGCCTGCTCAAGCATCTGCGGATTGTTATCCACCCACTGCACCGGCACCCCGGCGTTGGCCAGGCACATGACAATGCCACGGCCCATGGTGCCCGCACCGATGACGGCGGCGCGCTGAATGTTGAATGGTGTCTGGCTCATGGTTGTTCTCTTGTTGGCGATCCAAAGACAGCCCTCACCATAGTCAGCCACCGGGCTTTTTTGAAATTTATTCCTGTGATGGGGGACATTCAGCGGATGGATCTACATCTGCCAAACGCTGGGGTCCCTGTGGGAGCGAGCTTGCTCGCGATTGCGGACTGACATTCAACATTGATGCTGAATGTGATGACTTCATCGCGAGCAGGCTCGCTCCCACAGAGGCCCGGTTCAACCTGAAAGATGTTGTTCAGCCCAACTCCGCACTTCGCCATACGGATAATCCTCCAGCGCCGCAAACCCCGGAATCGACCGTGCCTTGAGCTTGGTAAACAGCGGCACGCTGATCCCGCACAAAAACCGTGTCACGCGTTCGGCAGAAGGAACACTGCCCACGTGCTGCTCATGCTTGTGGATAAAATCACCGCACAGCGCCTCGAAGTTTTTATCCACAAGCGCCGGTAACTCCGGTGGTGCGGGCAGTCGGGCCACATGCCCATAACACACCGAACAATGCCCGCACTGCTGCGGCGCGTTTTCGTCGCCGAAATACTCGGCCAGGCGATAACCCAGGCAGTGCTCGGTGGCGAACAGATCCAGCATGGCGTGGATTCGCGCGATCTCGGTGCGTTCATGCTGGGTGAAATAAGCATGCAGTTCGGCACTCAGTGCCTGACTGTCGAAGTCCGTTTGCAACAGGCTGTAGACCTCGGTCATCTGCTTGCTTTCCAGCTCGACCCAGCCCTTCTCCTGGAAATAATCCAGTGCCTTGACCACGCGATCGCGCTCGGCTCGATGCTGCTGGTACAACGCATCGAAGTTAACCGTGGCCCAAGTCCGCGCCCGAGTGGACGTCTGGATGATTGCCGCCACGAAATCCTTGCGCTCACCCTCGAAGCGGGCCAGCAAGTCTTCCGGCTCCTGCAAATACTTGAAGCGGTACTCGGCGTAGTAAGCGTAACGCGGCGCGATGATTCCACGCAGTTCCAACTGCACTAACAAGGTTTTGAGCGGTAACTGACGAATGTTGCTCTGATCGGCCAACGGCCCCAGCAGAAACTCCCACTGCCCCTCAGGCGCAGTGGCTTGCAACTCGTCGAGCACATGACGAATGCCGTCCAGTTCCGGCGTGTCGCCGTAGACGAAGTTTTCCAGCACGTTGAGGCTGTCGCGGTTGGCCAATACCAGACAGTCAGACGGCTGACCGTCACGCCCGGCGCGACCGATTTCCTGACTGTAGTTTTCGGTGGATTTGGGCAGGTCGAAATGCACCACGTTGCGGATGTCACTCTTGTCGATGCCCATGCCAAACGCGATGGTCGCGACGATGCAATTGGACTGCCCGCCCATAAAGCGCTTTTGAATCGCTTCCCGTTGTTCATGGGGCAAACCGGCGTGATAGGCCTCGGCCTGAATGCCATTGCGAACCAAGTGTTCGGCGATGTGCTCGGCGGTTTTCTGCTGGGTGACGTAGACGATGCTCGGCTGGCCGGGACGTTCGCTCATCCATTCAACCAGGCGCCGGCGTTTGTCCTGACCGCGAACCGGCTCGACCAGCAAGTTGAGGTTCGGCCGATAGAAACCGGTGGTCACCACGTCTTCAGGGGCGATGGCGAATTTCGCCTCCATATCCGCGATCACTTTCGGGGTCGCGGTGGCGGTCAGCAACAACGCCTGAGGGATGTTGAACTGGCGCTGGTAGTCCGGGAGTTTGAGGTAGTCGGGGCGGAAGTTATGGCCCCACTCCGAGATGCAATGCGCCTCGTCCACCACCAGCAGCGAGATCGGCACCTGCTGCAAAAAATTGCGGAAGCGCTCGTTCTTCAGGCGTTCCACGGAAATCATCAGAATCTTCAACTCGCCGGACTTGGCGCGGGCCATCACATCGCTGGCGTCGTCGCGGCTCTGGGCCGAGTCGATACTGCCCGCCGCGATACCGTGTCGCTGCAGAAACGCCAACTGATCCTGCATCAATGCCAACAACGGCGAGACCACCAGCGTCAGGTGCGGCAGCAACACCGCCGACATCTGGTAACACAGGGACTTGCCTGAACCCGTGGGGAAAATCGCTGCCGCCGAGCGCCCGGCGAGCACCGCGCTGATCGCCGCCTCCTGGCCGGGCCGAAACTGTGGATAACCGAAAACCTGTTCCAGGGTGTTGTGCATAAGCTGTCACTCCGTTGACCGCTGCGAAGCCCAAAGCCTAGCCGGTGATCGCAGCGAGTCGAGAAAAGGTCGGGGGCAAAAACGATACGGAATGATACAGCGGATGGTGCGGGGGGATGGCAGGGTGAAGACAGTTGCTCCCACATTTGATCTTCAGTGAACCTGAATTTTGTGCACAACCGAGAACAAATGTGGGAGCGAGCCTGCTCGCGATGAGGCCAGCCCATTCACCACAATAATCATGAAACTACTCAGGGCACCAACACCGCCACCCGCAGCTGCTCATTCAACGCCTGCTCATGAAACACCTGGCTCTTGCTCGCCCACGCCGCATGGGCCGGGCTGATTTCACCGGTGAACGCCGCCGCCAACTGACGCAAATCAGCGACGCTTCGCACACGCGGGCAGAACGGTTCACCGTCGCAGTTTTGGCTGGCGTTGCGGTAGGTGGTCAGCAACCGATCCCAAAGCCCGTCACGCACCTGTCGCACAGACTTGAGTTTCACCGCCTGCACGCCCAGACGCTGTTTCAGACCCTGCTCATCCAGCGCTTCACTGGCCAACAGCGCCTTGCCGAACATCAACACCTCGGCGCGGGAGGCGGTGTCCATGTTCGCCTGAGTGGTGAGCGCGTCCGGCCAGCCAGTGCGGTCCATGTTGGCCAGCACCATCGAGTTACCCGCGTCGGCCGCGCCGGTCAAACGACAAGCACCCGCCCATAACAACAAAACCGAGGCCATACGTAGCCACTGCATACCTAATTCCCTTTAAGTGCTTAACCAGGCATTTTCGAAATGCCCTACAGATTCTGGCGCGCACGATACAGAGGTTTGCTGCGCTGCGCCTGACAAACACGTAGGAAATTTCACCTGTAAGGGTTTTGATCAAAAAATCTCGGGAAACGCGTAGGGCTAATACCCGAAGACCAGTAAATCCCCTACAAGCTGTGTCGATTGCGGCCGTATTGCCGCAACGCGTCGTCCGCTTCATAGTTTTCGGCGCGGCTGAAACAGTGTCGGCCTGCCAGACTTCCTACAGGACTGACCCAGATGCAAGACCGCTATCGCCCACTCAAAAGCCGCTACAGCGACACCCCGGTCCTGGTCATTGACACCGAGGCCGACCCGCACGAAATCCTCGACGCCGCCCGACAGCGCATCCGCGCCGCCAGCGACCTGCTCGAAACGCTGTACTGCCTGTGCTTCAAACAGGCGGACGCAAGCGACATTCCCAACATCGTCAACGCCCTCTACCTGCTGACCCAGGACGGCAACGAACTCCTCGACATCGCCCGCCAACGCCTCCCAAAAATCACCGCTGGTTAATGCCCACCACACATCCCTGTAGGAGCGAGGCTTGCCCGCGAAGAACGACAACGCGGTGTGCCTGGGAAGAAGTAAACGAAGAAATTCACTTGGGGATGAGTCCGTAGGCAACGCCCTATCAAAGCTTCATCCCGGTCCTACAACAGAAGACACCTTGTCGCCTATCGCCAACCGGCGGCTCGTATCTATAGTCGGACTGTCGCTGCCAAATCAGCGACTCGGGTTTGGTCACCTGAATTTGAGAGAAAACTTACGCATGCCCTTGTATGCTGCCGACTTCTTTTGTGTCGGCACGCTTTATGGCGGCTGTGTTTGGGACGCTTCCGCGTACCCGGGTTTTCTCTCCCTGGTTGACCAACCTGAACACAGTCCGCCACCCATCGTTTGGTCACGATGGCAGCGGTTCTCCAGATAAATAAAAGAGAACAACCAAATGAATAAACTTAATCCATTCCCCGATCGCTACCGCCCACTCAAAACCAACCTAACCGATACCCCGGCCCTGATCATCGACACTGAGGCCAACCCCCAAGACCTCCTCGAAGCCGCCCTCCAGCGTGTCCGAGCCTCCAGCGAACTGCTCCGAACCCTGCACTGCCAATGCTTCGAGCAAGGCGATCTCGAAGACATCCCCCACATCACCCACGCGCTCTGCCTGTTGGCCCAAGACGGCTGCGACCTGCTCAAAGTCGCCCAACAACGAATGATGGGCTGGAAAGCCCCCGCCTGACGTCGAGTGAACTGATCGTTCTCACGTTCTGCGTGAGAACGGTCAAACAGCGCTGAAAGCCGCCATCAAACACCGGAGACAACCATGAGCAAGTTTTTTGATGAGCTGATGGAAAGCGCTCAACAGATGGACGAGATCTTACTGGGTGAGCGTCAACCTTCCCGCGAATCCCACGTTGATGCGTTGCAAGCCAAACAAAATCGCAAGCATATCGATGTGACCCAGGCCAATAAGGGACAACGCACCATGAACCTCGCCCCCAACTTCCCCGACGACCACACCATGCACCTGCTCATGCAGCTGCTGCACGAAGAACTCGGCCTGCCCGAACGCAAAGCCATCAGCCTCACCACCTCGATCAACTTCGACTTAGGTTGCGATGGCGCTGATGCGCGGCATTTGATGGAAGCGCTAGAAGAACAGTTTGGGATCGACTTCATCGACTACGACGCTTATCGCTATTTCCAACCGGAAGGGTTTGATGTGTTTCAAAAGCGCCGGGCGAAGGGGCGCGGTGACAAAGTCCCGCTAACCATCGGAATGCTTTACCAAGCGATCAAAGTGCAACGGTGGGAGACACAGGAATTGGAAGCCATCTAGCCGAGCGCGTAAGTGCCATTATTCTGGTCGTTTAGTGCCTTTTCGACTGGAATAATGGCAGTTACGGTGTGCCTGACAGCCTGAATTGCACCTACAAAAAAGCCGCCCCAAAGGGCGGCTTTTTCATTACATCAAACCAGTCTTACAACTTCGGCCCAGCAGCCTTGATCGCGTCGCTCACTTCGAACTTCTTGAAGTTCTCAACAAACAACCCGGCCAGTGCTTTAGCGGCTTCATCATAAGCAGCCTTGTCGGCCCAGGTATTACGTGGGTTCAACAGGCCAGTCTCAACGCCCGGTACGGCCAGTGGCACGTCGAGGTTGATGGTGTCGAGGTGTTCGGTTTCAGCACCGATCAACGCGCCGCTCTGGATCGCTGCGATCACGCCGCGAGTGGTCGGGATGTTGAAGCGTTTGCCGACGCCGTAGCCGCCGCCGGTCCAGCCGGTGTTGACCAGGTAGACCTTGGAGCCGAAGCCGCGGATGCGTTTGATCAGCAGTTCTGCGTATTCGCCGGCCGGACGCGGGAAGAACGGTGCGCCGAAGCAGGTGGAGAAGGTCGACTTGATGCCGCTGCCGGACCCCATTTCGGTCGAGCCCACCAGTGCGGTGTAGCCGGACAGGAAGTGGTAGGCCGCTTGTTCTTCGCTGAGGATCGACACTGGCGGCAGAACGCCGGTCAGGTCGCAGGTCAGGAAGATCACAGCGTTTGGCTCGCCACCGAGGTTTTTCTCGGAACGCTTGGCAACGTGCTCCAGCGGGTAGGCGGCGCGGCTGTTCTGGGTCAGGCTGACATCGGCGTAGTCGGCGTGCTTGGCGTCGTCGATCACGACGTTTTCCAGGACTGCGCCGTGCTTGATGGCTTTCCAGATGACCGGCTCGTTCTTCTCGGACAGGTCGATGCACTTGGCGTAGCAGCCGCCTTCGATGTTGAAGACAACGCCTTCGCCCCAGCCGTGCTCGTCGTCACCGATCAGGTAACGGCTTTCGTCGGCGGACAGGGTGGTTTTACCGGTGCCGGACAGGCCGAAGAACAGGGTCACGTCGCCCGCTTCGCCGATGTTGGCGGCGCAGTGCATCGGCAGTACGTCGGAAGCCGGCAGCAGGAAGTTCTGCACCGAGAACATGGCTTTTTTCATCTCACCGGCGTAACGCATGCCGGCGATCAGCACTTTCTTCTGTGCGAAGTTGAGGATCACGCAACCGTCGGAGTTGGTGCCATCACGCTCTGGAACGCATTCGAAGTTGGCAACGTTGAGCACTTGCCACTCATCACGGCCAGCCGGGTTGTACTTTTCCGGGTTGATGAACAGGCAACGACCGAACAGGTTCTGCCAGGCAGTCTGGGTGGTCATCTTCACGGCCAGGTAGTGGTCTTCAGACGCACCTACATGCACGTGGGAAACGAAATGCTCTTGCGCGTTGTTGAACGCCTCAACGCGAGCCCACAGGGCATCGAACTTGTCGGCCGGGAACTTGCGGTTGATCGGGCCCCAGGCGATTGCGGCCTGGGTAGTCGGCTCTTCAACGATGAAACGATCGACTGGCGAGCGGCCGGTACGGTGACCGGTGCGAACAACCAGCGCGCCGGTATCGGCAAGCTCGCCTTCACCGCGATTCAGGGCTTCTTTAACCAGATCATCAACACTCAGATCGGTGTACACGGCGTTATTGGCTTGCGTCATGAGGTTCCCCGTCGGCCAGTGGCCGAGTGCTCCAAACGTTTTGTAGTAGAAAGTCGTGCACTACTACCGCGAAAAAAGTGGGCCGGATTATGCCAGAAAAGCCCAAAAAAAGTAGGGCCCTCCCGTCGTAACGGCGTTATTCCGGCACTATCCAGTGAATTTACCTGCGCTGAACCGTTTTAGTGACGGGTATCTGACGGCGTCTCGACACCCGCGCCAGCGAACAATTGACTGATATCGGCGGCATCGAACAGGTAACGCTGATTGCAGAACTGGCAATCGATCTCGATGTGGCCACCGTGTTCGATGACCAATGCCTGGGCATCTTCCTGACCCAAACTGACCAGTGCATTGGCAGATCGTTCGCGCGAGCAGCTGCAACGGAAGCGTAGCTTCTGCACATCAAACAGCCGAACCTGCTCTTCGTGGTAGAGGCGATGGAGCACGGTTTCGTTGTCCAGGCTGAGCAATTCATCGGCGGTCAGGGTGCTGGCGAGTGCAGTGACATGCTGCCAACTGGCGGCGCGTTCTTCTTCGTCTTTCAGACGGTCGGCGGGCAACTGCTGCAGCAACAGGCCACGGGCGCGACGGCCGTCGGCGTACAGCCAGAAACGCGTGCCCACCTGCTGGGACATGACGAAGTAATTAGTGAAGCACTCCGACAGGGTTTCGCCATCCAGGTCGACGATGCCCTGATAGCGCTGGCCTTGGGTCGGGTCGACGGTCAGCGCCAATACGCCGTTGGGCATCAGGTCGGCGAGGGTCGCGTCGGGGGCGATCTGGTCGGCCTCGTAACGGGCGAGGCCACGGATTTCGCGCTCACTGGAGCATTCGATCATCAGCAACGGCACCGGGCCGTCGGAGCGGGCCTGGAGAATCAGCAAACCATCGAACTTCAACGCGCCGACCAGCAACGACGCCGCGGCCATCAGTTCGCCGAGCAGTTGTTTTACCGGCTCCGGGTAAGCGTGTTTGGCGAGGACTTCGGCGTAGCTGCGCTCCAACGACACCAGTTCGCCGCGAGTGTCGCTGTCATCGAAGATGAAGCGTTGGGTGTAGTCGGTATCCGGTAGATCGGTCATAGGTCTGGGTATCTGAAGTGATGACAAAATAATTACAAAACTTGAAAATTGCGCCTCCGCGGCACTGTTTTGGTGCGCGATGTTCAGCCAAGGAGGCATTTTATGAACAATCCGGGTTTGTTCCAAGCAAGGTGGAACGCCCGCCGGTTGGCGTTCTGCAATGTTGTGCCTCTGGCACTGCTGGCCTTCTGGTTATGGCCTACGGGTCAGAGGCTGTGTGTGATTTTCGACGAGTGGCTGTTTCACCACCTCAATTCGCCGCTGGCGAATAACCCGATATGGCTGCACATCTGGGCAATTGCAAGTCTGCGACTGGTGATCTGGGGGCTGGCGTTGTTTGGGCTGCTGGGGAAATGCCTGTGGTTTCGCGGATGAGTGGTGCGGCTGCAAGCTAATGACTTGATGCCATCCCTGTGGCGAGGGAGCTTGCTCCCGCTCGGCTGCGCAGCAGCCGCAAATCCAGGCGACTGTGTTCTTGTTGTAAGAATGCGGTTGCCAGGATCAGGAGTCCTTCGCCTTGTAGCGCTAGCCCGGTCCAGCGGGAGCAAGCTCCCTCGCCACAAAAGCGATGACTACTCGTCGTTACTGCTCCCACGAAACTTAAACAAATCCCGCCGCTGTTTCTTGCTCGGCTTGCCATCGGTGCTCACGCCCAGCGAGCCGGCCTTGCGCATGGCGGCCGCCGCTTCGCGCTTGGCGATGCTGGCTTCGGTTTCGGCGTACAACGCCTGAGCCTCCGGCGCACCACGGCGCACAATCGATAGTGCCTGGACCACCACCGTGCGTTCCTCAAACCCTGCGCGAATCTGAAACTCGTCACCGATCCTCGGTTCCTTGCCCGGTTTGCAGCGCTCGCCCCGGCAATGCACCTTGCCGCTCTCAATAGCCGCTTTCGCCAAAGCGCGTGTTTTATAAAAACGCGCGGCCCACAACCATTTATCGAGACGGACCTTGTCGTCCTCTTCCTGTTTTTGTGCCACTTGAATTCCTCTTTCCGCCAATAGTCGGAACTGTACTACCGTTTCTGTCGGGCGCAAGAACCCGGCCCTCCAGATAGAATGTGATCAAGGCCGGCTCACCGGCATGGAGTGATCGAGTGACTATATTTCCGGCTTCATTGACCTCGCCTCAGGGCGGTTGCCAGGGCTGTCAGCAAAGTGAACCGCTGGGCTTCGATTTTGCCTTTGCCTACCAACCGATCGTCGACTTGCGGGATCAGTCGATTTTCGCCCACGAAGCCTTGGTACGCGGCGTGTCCGGGGAAGGAGCAATGTCTGTGCTTGAGCAGATTACAGAGGCGAATCGCTACCGCTTCGACCAGCTCTGCCGGACTCGAGCCATTGAGGGAGCGGCCCGTCTAAACATGCAGACACACTTGTCGATCAACTTCATGCCCAACGCTGTATACCGCCCGGAACTCTGTATTCGCAGCACGCTGGAGGCCGCGAAAACACACAACTTCCCCATCGACCGTCTGATTTTCGAAACCCTGGAAAGCGAGCACGTAGATAACTATCGCCATTTGACTAATATTCTGCGTGAATACCGCGAATTCGGCTTCAAGACCGCCATCGACGATTTCGGCGCGGGCTACTCGGGGCTCAATCTGCTGGCTGATTTCCAACCGGACCTGATCAAACTCGACATGGCACTGATCCGCGATGTTGACCGCGATCGTGTTCGTCAGGCTATCGTTCGGGGGATTGTCACAATCTGTGCGGAGTTGGACGTTACAGTCATCGCCGAAGGCATTGAAAGCGCTGGAGAACGGGATTTCCTGGCGGACTGTGGAATTTTTCTGATGCAGGGTTACTGGTTCGCCAAACCTGCATTCAAAGCGTTGGCTCAGGTATCGCCTGAAGCCTGGACGCGATAATCGCCGGTTTTTCCTATTGAAGACATTTGACCATTTGACCGTTATCGGTCTGCGCGAGTGGGTGGCGCTCCCGGATTTGGGAGTCGCGGGCCTGCGGGCAAAAATCGATACCGGGGCCAGCACCTCCAGCCTGCACGCCACCGACATCGAACCGTTCGAGCGCGAGGGCGAGAGCTGGGTGCGCTTCACCGCGCACCTGGGCACGGTCGTGCAACTGCGTCACCGCCGCTGCGAAGCACCGCTGGTGACGATGAAAACCATTAAAAGCTCCAACGGCCATGCGCAGAAACGCTACGTGGTCAGCACCACCCTGGCCCTCGGTGATCGGGTCTGGCGGGTCGAGTTCACCCTCGCCTGCCGCAAGTCCATGCGTTATCGCCTGTTACTCGGTTCCAAAGCCCTGATCGACGGCCAGCTGGTGGTCAATCCGGGCATTAAATATGTACAAGACAAGCCGGTGTTCCCGGTATCTACCTCTTCCACAGGTGTTGCATGAAGATCGCTGTGCTGTCGCGGAACCCGCGTCTGTATTCCACTCGTCGTCTGGTCGAAGCCGGTACCGAGCGTGGCCATGAAATGGTGGTGATCGACACCCTGCGCGCCTACATGAACATCGCCAGTCACAAGCCGCAGATCCACTACCGCGGCAAACCGCTGGAAGGTTTCGACGCGGTGATCCCGCGGATCGGTGCCTCGGTGACGTTCTATGGCTGCGCGGTGTTGCGCCAGTTCGAAATGATGGGGGTGTTTCCGCTCAACGAATCGGTGGCCATTGCCCGGTCGAGGGACAAACTGCGTTCGCTGCAATTGCTGTCACGCCGTGGAATCGGTTTGCCGGTCACCGGATTTGCGCATTCCCCGGACGACATTCCCGACCTGATCGACATGGTCAACGGCGCACCGCTGGTGATCAAGGTGCTGGAAGGCACTCAGGGCATCGGCGTGGTGCTGTGTGAAACCGCGACAGCGGCGGAATCGGTGATCGAGGCGTTCATGGGCCTCAAGCAGAACATCATGGTTCAGGAATACATCAAGGAAGCCGGCGGTGCGGACATTCGCTGCTTCGTGGTTGGCGACAAGGTGATTGCAGCGATGAAGCGTCAGGCCAAGCCTGGGGAGTTTCGCTCCAACCTGCATCGCGGTGGCAGCGCCAGTCTGATCAAGATCACGCCGGAAGAACGCATGACCGCGTTGCGTGCGGCGAAAGTGATGGGTTTGGCGGTGGCGGGTGTGGATATCCTGCGCTCCAATCACGGGCCGTTGGTGATGGAAGTGAATTCTTCGCCGGGTCTGGAAGGGATTGAAACCACCACCGGGAAAAATGTGGCCGGGATCATCATTGAGCATCTTGAGAAGAATGGTGGGCCGAATATGACGCGGACCAAAGGCAAGGGCTAAACCGGTCCCCTGTGGCGAGGGAGCTTGCTCCCGCTCGGCTGCGCAGCAGCCGCAAAAACCAGGCAACCGTGTTTCAGCTACAAGAACGCGGTTGTCGGGGTAGGGAGTCCTTCGGCCTCCAGCGGGAGCAAGCTCCCTCGCCACAAGGTTTATCTGTGCTGCTTAGACCGCGTCTCTAGGCAACATCAACCCAAGCGGCAACCGCACCCGCGCTTCCAGCCCGCCACCAGACCGATTGCGCAACTCAACATTCCCGCCATGCATCGAAGCAATCCGCTTCACGATGGCCAACCCCAAGCCGGTCCCCTTGCCACCCCGAGCACGATCCCCCCGGGTAAACGGATTGAAGATCGCCTCCAGTTCCGACGGGTCAATCCCCGCCCCACGGTCCATGACGCTCAGCACCACATACGGAGCGCTGACATCGCCGGACACATAAGCCGCCACTTCAACACCGCTGCCGGCGTGATGCAGCGCATTGCCGATCAAATTGTTCAATAGCCGCTTCATCGACACCCGACGCAACGGAAACGGCTGAATCGGCTCCAGTCGCAGGCGTACTTTTTCTTCATTCTGGTTGTACGGCGCGGCAACTTCGCGGACCAGATCAGTCAAGTCCACCTCTTCTACCGATTCATCGCGGCCATCGCGAATGAACGCGAGGAACTGATCGAGAATCGCGTCCATGTCTTCGATGTCGCGGACCATGTCGTCCGTCAGGTCGCTGTGGTCGCCCATCAGTTCCAGTGACAGCCGCAATCGCGTCAGTGGCGTACGCAAGTCATGGGACACCCCGGCCAGCATCAGCTCGCGCTCGCGGCCAGCCTGTTCGACGTCTTCAGCCATCTGGTTGAACGCGCGATACACCTCGGTCATCTCGCTCGGTGTGTCGCTGATCGGCAGGCGCACGCTGCGTCCCTGGCCAAGCTGCCTCGCGGCATAGACCAAGCGTTTCAAAGGTTGATTGAGCTGACTGACGAAGATCCACGCCGAGGCGGTGGACAGCAAGCCGATGGCAAGGAACCAGCCGAGCACGTTCCAGATTTTCTGACCACGCAAAGGATGCGGGTACAGCGGCACTTTCAGCCAGCCATCGCCCAGGCTCGGCGCCCGAACCCACAGCGCCGGCGGTGAGTGCATACGCAATCGCACCTCGGTGTCGGCGCCCAGTTCTGCCTGCATCTGCCGCTGATAGATCTCGCTGTAAGGCCAGTGTTGCTCGCCTTCCGGCACACCCGTGCCCACCACCCGGATCAGGGTCGCGGCTTCGGCAATCTTGTCGCGGTTGTTTTCATCCGCCGCCCAATAGGCGCGCAGCGTCAGGGCGACGCCGTGGCTGTATTGGCGGTCCACCAGCACGTCTTCGTTCATCAACAGATAAACCAGGGTCAGCGCCTTGGAGAACAGGACGACGATCAGCACCAGCCACAGGGTGCGGGAGAAGAAACTCTGGGGGAACCACACGGGGGTTTTCATGGATAACCGCTACACACTTGCAGGAGCGAGCGATGCTCGCATATTGCGGATCGCGAGTCTGCGGACAATCGTCCGCAAGACCCGCTCCTACAAATCGCCGATCACTTGGTGGCGGCGCCATCCGGAACGAACACGTAACCCACGCCCCAGACGGTCTGGATATAACGCGGCTTGGATGGATCGGGTTCGATCATCCGGCGCAGACGGGAGATCTGCACGTCGATGGAACGCTCCAGGGCATCCCACTCACGGCCACGGGCCAGGTTCATCAGTTTGTCGCGAGTCAGTGGCTGACGCGCGTTCATGACCAACGCCTTGAGCACCGCAAACTCACCGGTGGTGAGCATGTGCACTTCGTCACCGCGTTTCAGTTCGCGAGTCGCCAGCGATAATTCGTAGTCGCCGAACGTCACGCTTTCGTCTTCGCTGCCCGGCGCGCCCGGCACCGGAGCGGACTGACGACGCAGGACGGCTTTGACACGCGCCATCAGCTCGTCAGGGTTGAACGGTTTGGCCAGATAATCGTCGGCGCCCAGTTCGAGGCCCTTGATACGGCTCAACTCGTCGCCCTTGGCGGTGAGCATGATGATCGGAATCTGATTGTTCGCGCCGCGCAGACGGCGGCAGGCGGTCAGACCGTCTTCGCCGGGCAGCATCAGGTCGAGGACGACCAGGTTGAACACTTCACGCGCCAGCAGGCGGTCCATTTGTTCCGTGTTCGGTACGGCGCGGGCGCGGTAGCCCTTGCTGACGAAAAAGCGTTCCAGCAGGCTGCTGAGCCCCGGATCGTCGTCAACGATAAGAATTTTTTCGCCTTCAGCAATGTTTGCAGTGCTGCTCATTAGATGCTCCTTTGATCTCGGCGCGCATTATGGCGTAGCTGCCGTTATACGCACCGTGTGCATTGTTAGCAGATTTTTCCTTGATCGCCAGAAATCCGGGCATTGTGCCTACAGCCTGTGATGCCCCCGAATGACAGAACGCTGGTTATAATGCGCGGCCTTTTGTGTCAGGCAACGTCTGATCGTTACCTAAGTTGCGGCTTTTTATTTTCATCGCCGTGGCAGTAATTGTTCGATTTCACGGGTCAACGGGAAGCCTGTTGATCCAGGTAGCGGCGCAGGCCAGGCCGCTCAACCAGACTCGCCGAGCCTCTATCCCTGCGCCCGCGAGCCTGCTTTCACAATTTGTCAGGTGGTTTTATGGACAGCATCAACAGCCGCATCGCCGAGGAACTCGGCGTACGCCCACAACAGGTCGAAGCGGCCGTCGCGCTACTCGATGAAGGCTCTACCGTTCCCTTCATCGCCCGTTACCGGAAAGAAGTGACCGGCAGCCTCGATGACATCCAGTTGCGTCATCTGGAAGAGCGTCTGCGCTACCTGCGAGAACTCGACGAACGGCGCATCAGCATCCTCGCCAGCATCCAGGAGCAAGGCAAGCTGACCCCGCAACTGGAACGCGACATCAAGCTCGCCGACACCAAGACCCGCCTCGAAGACTTGTACCTGCCGTACAAGCAGAAGCGCCGCACCAAGGGCCAGATCGCCCTGGAAGCTGGCCTCGGCGAGCTGGCCGACGGCCTGTTCAACGACCCGACCCTGACGCCAGACACCGAAGCCGCGCGCTTCGTTGATGCCGAAAAAGGCGTCGCCGATGTGAAGGCCGCCCTCGAAGGCGCCAAGTACATCCTGATGGAACGCTTCGCCGAAGACGCCGGCCTGCTGGACAAGCTGCGCAACTACCTCAAGCAGGAAGCCACCCTCAGTGCCCGTGTGATTGCCGGCAAGGAAGAGGAAGGCGCCAAGTTCCGCGATTACTTCGAACACGACGAACCGCTGAAAAGCATGCCGTCGCACCGCGCGCTGGCGATTTTCCGTGGCCGCAACGAAGGCATTCTCAGCTCCGCGCTGAAAGTCGGCGACGAACTGCCAGGCACCATGCACCCATGCGAAGGCATGATCGGCCAGCAGTTCGGCATCCAGAACCAGAACCGCGCCGCCGACAAATGGCTGGGCGAAGTGGTGCGCTGGACCTGGAAGGTCAAGCTCTACACCCACCTCGAAACCGACCTGTTGGGCGAGTTGCGCGATGGTGCGGAAACCGAAGCGATCAACGTGTTCGCGCACAACCTGCATGACTTGCTGCTGTCGGCCCCGGCCGGCCCGCGCGCCACGCTGGGCCTCGACCCGGGCCTGCGCACCGGTTGCAAGGTGGCCGTGGTCGACGCCACCGGCAAGCTGCTGGATCACGCCACGGTTTACCCGCACGTGCCGCACAACAAGTGGGACCAGACCCTCGCGATTCTCGCCGCCCTGTGCGCCAAGCACTCGGTGGACCTGATCGCCATCGGCAACGGCACCGCCAGCCGCGAGACCGACAAGCTGGCCGCTGAGCTGATCAAAAAATACCCAGCGATGAAAATGACCAAGGTCATGGTGTCCGAGGCCGGCGCATCGGTTTACTCGGCGTCGGAACTGGCTTCCAAGGAATTCCCGGACCTCGACGTGTCGATCCGTGGCGCGGTGTCCATCGCTCGTCGCTTGCAGGATCCACTGGCCGAGCTGGTGAAGATCGACCCGAAATCCATCGGCGTCGGCCAGTACCAGCACGACGTGTCGCAGCTGAAACTGGCGCGCGGCCTGGACGCGGTGGTCGAAGACTGCGTGAACGCCGTTGGCGTGGACGTGAACACTGCCTCCGTGGCGCTGCTGGCCCGCATTTCCGGCCTCAACGCTACCCTGGCGCAAAACATCGTCAGCCACCGCGACGAGCACGGCGCGTTCAAAACCCGTGCGGCGTTGAAGAAAGTGGCGCGTCTGGGCGAGAAAACCTTCGAACAGGCCGCTGGCTTCCTGCGCGTCATGAACGGCGACAACCCGCTGGATTCGTCTGCGGTTCACCCGGAAGCCTATCCATTGGTGCAGCGCATAGCCGCTGAGACCGACCGCGACATTCGCTCGCTGATTGGCGACGCCAGCTTCCTCAAACGCCTCGATCCGAAGAAGTACACCGACGAGACTTTCGGTCTGCCGACGGTCACCGACATCCTGCAGGAACTGGAAAAACCGGGCCGCGACCCGCGTCCAGAGTTCAAGACCGCCGAATTCCAGGAAGGCGTCGAAGACCTCAAGGACCTGCAACTGGGCATGATCCTCGAAGGCGTGGTGACCAACGTGACCAACTTCGGCGCGTTCGTCGACATCGGCGTGCATCAGGACGGTTTGGTGCACATTTCCGCGCTTTCGGAGAAGTTCATCAAGGATCCGCGCGAAGCGGTGAAGGCCGGTGACGTGGTGAAAGTGAAGGTCATGGAAGTCGATATCCCGCGCAAACGCGTCGGCCTGTCGATGCGCATGAGCGACACCCCGGGCGAGAAAATCGACGGTGCCCGTGGTGCGCGTCCGGGATCGGCGCCGCGCCAGTCCCAGAACACTGCACCGCGCAAGGAAACCACGGCAGCGGCCCCGGCCAACAACGCCATGGCTTCGCTGTTCGCCAACGCCAAGCAGTTGAAGAAACGCTGATGGATATCCCGGCCGGGCTGACCGAAAGCGCTTTTTTCAAGCTGCTGGGGTGTCGCTTGCACAGTCTGGAGGCCGGGGTGGCGCAAGTCGCCCTGGCGCTGGAACCAGAACTGCGCAATCGCGGCGGCAAGCTGCACGGCGGAGCCTTGTTCAGTCTGGTGGACATTGCCATGGGGCTGGCCTGTTCCAGCACCCACGGCTTTGACCAGCAGAGCGCGACCATCGAGTGCAAGATCAATTACATCCGCGCCGTCGCAGACGGTGAGGTCATGTGCACGGCGCGGGTGATCCACCCAGGCCGCCGCACGCTGGTGGTCGAAGCCGACGTGATGCAGGGCGACAAACTCGTCGCAAAAGCACAAGGCACGTTCGCTGTCCTGTAGATGAATGCCATCATTTTGAGTTAATTTCAGCGCTACGAATCCTGTGGGAGCGAGCCTGCTCGCGATGGCGGTGTGTCAGACACTCATATGTTGACTGACACACCGCCATCGCGAGCAGGCTCGCTCCCACAGGGATTGTGCAGTTCTTTACTGACCGGCATGGCTTGCGCGGTTGCAAAAACCAGGCGAAAACGCCAGTTTTAACTTCACCCTTGTAGACCGTCTTGCCCACCCCCATATTGGGGCGACTGACGCGTGAAGGAATCCAACTTGAGCGAACTTCTCAACCGCCGCCTGGCTCTGCTCGGCGAGCGCGCTAACCTCTCTCTGCTCGAACAGTGCCTTCACGGCATCGAACGTGAATGCCTGCGCGTGACCGGCGAAGGTCGCCTGGCGCAAACGCCGCACCCGGAAGAATTGGGTTCCGCGCTGACCAACGAACAAATCACCACCGACTATTCCGAGTCGCTGCTGGAGTTCATCACACCCGCCCTGCCCGACCCGGCCGACACCCTGGCGAGCCTGGACAGCATTCACCGTTTTGCCTACAGCAAGCTCGGCAACGAGTTCCTGTGGAGTCCGTCGATGCCGTGCCCGTTGCCGGCCGAGGAAGATATCCCGATCGCCTATTACGGCACCTCCAACATCGGCAAGCTCAAGTATGTCTACCGCAAGGGCCTGGCCCTGCGCTACGGCAAGACCATGCAGTGCATCGCCGGGATTCACTACAACTTTTCCCTGCCGGAAAAACTCTGGCCGCTGCTCAAACAGGCTGAAGGGTTTGTCGGCACTGACCGCGACTATCAGTCGTCGGCCTACATCGCGCTGATCCGTAACTTCCGCCGCTACAGCTGGCTGCTGATGTACCTGTTCGGTGCATCGCCAGCGCTGGACGCCGGTTTCCTGCGCGGTCGTTCGCACCAGTTGGAACAGCTGGACCCGGACACCCTGTACCTGCCGTACGCCACCAGCCTGCGCATGAGCGATCTGGGTTACCAGAGCAACGCCCAGGCCGGTCTGACGCCGTGCTACAACGACTTGGCGAGCTACACCGACAGCCTGCGCAAGGCAGTCGCCACACCGTATGCGCCGTACGTGGAAATCGGTACGCATCAGGACGGTGAGTGGGTTCAGCTCAACACCAACATCCTGCAGATCGAAAACGAGTACTACTCCAACATCCGTCCGAAACGCGTGACCTACACCGGCGAACGGCCGATCCAGGCGCTGGTGGCCCGTGGCATTCAGTACGTCGAAGTGCGTTGCCTGGACATCAACCCGTTCCTGCCAATGGGCATCGACCTCACCGAGTCGCGTTTCCTCGATGCGTTCCTGCTGTACTGCGCGTTGAACGACAGCCCGTTGCTGACCAATACTTCGTGCGGCAACGCGACCTCGAACTTCCTCAGCGTGGTGAAGGAAGGTCGCCGTCCTGGCCTGCAACTGCAACGCAACGGCCAGCCAGTGGACCTGAAAGAGTGGGCCAGCGAATTGCTGGAGAACATCGCTCCACTCGCGGCCTTGCTGGATCAGAGCCATGGCGGCGATGCGCACAGCAAGGCGCTGGATGCGCAATTGGCCAAGGTCAAGGATCCTTCCCTGACGCCGTCGGCCCAGGTGCTGGCGGCGATGGCCGAGCACAAGGAAAGCTTCAGCCAGTTCTCCCTGCGCCAGAGCCAGGCCCATGCGGAGTATTTCCGCAACGAGCCGCTTTCAAGCGAAGACCAGGCGAAATTTGAAGACCGGGCGCGTTCGTCGCTGGCTGAACAGGTCGAGCTGGAGCAGAACGAGGTGGGCGATTTCGATGTGTTTGTCGGGTCGTATCAGGCGAGCATTCTGGCGATCAGCAACTAACGCAAACCTCCCTCAGTCACTGCCAATCATTGTGGCGAGGGAGCTTGCTCCCGCTCGGCTGCGTAGCAGCCGCAAACCAGACAACCATGTTTTACCTTCAAGAATGCGGTTGTCTGGATTGGGAGTCCTTCGGCCTCCAGCGGGAGCAAGCTCCCTCGCCACAAAAGTGATCTACCACTACTCCCTCTTAGAATTTTCCGCTCATAAGCTCATTCGAAAAAGTTATTTATTTTCGGATTCTTATATCATTTAGTCTCCTTTTCACGCCGACTCTCGGTCCGCCTGACAAGGAGCTTCCCAATGAAACTGAATTTCCCTCTTCGCCTCCTGGCGGCCGCGTCTTTGGCGGCAGCGAGTTTCTTTGCCCAGGCGGCTGACGTGACCGTCGCCTACCAGACAACCGTTGACCCGGCAAAAGTTGCGCAGGCCGACGGCGCGTATGAAAAAGCCACCAACGCCAAGATCGACTGGCGCAAATTCGACAACGGTGCCGACATCATCGCCGCCATTGCGTCCGGCGACGTGCAGATCGGTTACCTCGGTTCCAGCCCCCTGACGGCTGCAATCACCCGCAAAGTACCGGTAGAAACCTTCCTCATTGCCACGCAGATCGGCGCCGCTGAAGCCCTGGTCGCCCGCGACGGTTCCGGCATCAAGACCCCGCAAGACCTGATCGGCAAGAAAATCGCCGTGCCGTTCGTTTCCACCGGTCACTACAGCCTGCTCGCCGCGCTGAAGCACTGGAACATCGACCCGTCGAAAGTCACCATCCTCAACCTCGCCCCGCCGGCAATCATCGCTGCGTGGAAACGCGGTGACATCGACGCCACTTACGTTTGGGATCCGGCGCTCGGTGTGGCCAAGGAAAACGGCAAAGTGCTGATCACCTCCGGCGAACTGGCCAAGTTCGGCGCGCCGACCTTTGATGCGTGGATCGTGCGCAAAGACTTCGCCGAGAAACACCCGGAAATCGTCACCGCGTTCGCCAAAGTCACCCTCGACGCCTACGCCGATTACCGTAAAGACCCGAAATCCTGGCTCGCCAATCAGTCCAACGTCGACAAACTGGTGAAACTCTCCGGTGCCAAGGCCAGCGACATTCCGCTGCTGCTGCAAGGCAACGTCTACCCGCTGGCGGCTGATCAGGTGATCACCCTCGGCGCGCCGACCACCAAAGCCATCACCGACACCGCCGTGTTCCTCAAGGAACAAGGCAAGGTCGAGGCCGTACTGCCGGACTACGCGCCATACGTCAGCGCCAAGTTCATCACCAACTGATCGGGAGTTAATAGCGATGGCTTTGCTACAGCTGGAGCGCATCAGCGCACAGTACCCTGGCAGCCCGGAACCGGTACTGGCGGATATTTCCCTGAGCCTTGGGCCCCAGCAATTGCTGGTCGCCCTCGGCCCGTCCGGCAGTGGCAAGACTTCGCTGTTGAACCTGATTGCCGGCTTCGTCGAGCCCAGCGCCGGACGCATCACCCTCGATGGCGTGCCGGTCAAAGGCCCCAGCGCCGAACGCGGCGTGGTGTTCCAGGACGACGCCTTGCTGCCTTGGCAGGACGTGCTGGCCAACGTTGGTTTCGGTCTGGAACTGGCGGGTGTTTCCCGGGACAAACGTGAAATCCGCGCTCGGGAAATGCTCGCGCTGGTGGACCTTTCCGGTTTCGAAAATCGCCGAATCTGGCAGCTTTCCGGTGGCCAGAAGCAGCGTGTCGGCCTGGCCCGCGCACTCGCCGCAGATCCCCGCGTGTTGCTGATGGACGAACCTTTCGGCGCCCTCGACGCCTTCACCCGCGAACAGATGCAGGAGCTGCTGTTGCAAGTGTGGAAGCGCACTGCCAAACCGGTATTCCTGATTACCCATGACATCGAAGAAGCGGTTTTTCTCGCCACGGACCTGATCCTGCTGGCGCCGAACCCGGGGCAAATCGTCGAGCGCCTGAGCCTGGATTTCGGTCAGCGTTACGCCGCCGGCGAATCTGCACGGTCGATCAAATCCGACCCGCGCTTTATCGAAACCCGCGAACACGTGCTCGCCAAGGTGTTCTCCCAACGCAGCGCCGCCACGTGGCAGGAGCGCGCATGAGCAGCTATGAAATTCCGGCCGTGACGGTGAAACCGGGTTCGACGGTCATTCCTGTTCGTCGCAGTTTGAGCACCCGCTGGATCAGCGTGCTGACCCTGGTCGCGTTGGTCGCTATTTGGTGGGCCGTTACCGCCACGGGAATGATCGAACCGCTGTTTCTGCCACCGCCGTCTGCCGTGTTGCAAAAAGGCTGGCTGCTGGTGACCACCGGTTACATGGATTCGACGTTGTGGCAGCACTTGGGCGCGAGCCTCGGCCGCATCGGTCTGGGCCTCGGATTTGCCGTGCTGACCGCCGTGCCGGTCGGCATTGCGATCGGTGCCAACCGTATCGCGCGCGGCATTCTCGATCCGCTGATCGAGTTCTACCGCCCGATTCCTCCGCTGGCCTATCTGCCGCTGATCGTGATCTGGTGCGGCATTGGTGAGTTGTCGAAAGTCTTGCTGATCTACCTGGCGATCTTCGCCCCGATTGCCATTGCGACCGCCACCGGCGTGCGCACCGTCGACCCGGCCAAATTGCGCGCGGCTCAGTCGTTGGGCGCTACCCGGGCACAGTTGATTCGCCATGTGATTTTGCCGAGTGCCTTGCCGGATATTTTGACCGGTGTGCGCATTGGGTTGGGTGTGGGTTGGTCGACACTGGTCGCCGCCGAGCTGATCGCCGCCACCAGCGGCTTGGGCTTCATGGTCCAGTCAGCTGCGCAATTCCTGGTCACCGATGTGGTGGTGCTGGGGATCCTGGTGATTGCGTTGATCGCCTTTGCCATGGAGATGGGCCTGCGCGCCCTGCAACGCAAACTGGTGCCGTGGCACGGCCAGGCTCACTAAAGACTTGTCATTGACCATGCCGACAGCTCGGCACCCCGGATTGAAGAGAAAGACCATGAGCCACCTGACAATCGTCCCCCTCAGCTCCGCGCTCGGCGCGCAAATCAGCGGCATCGACATCAGTCAGCCGCTGAACCTGGAACAGCGCGATGCCATCGAGCAGGCACTGCTCAAGCATCAGGTGCTGTTTTTCCGCGACCAGCCGATCACGCCGCAGCAACAGGCGCGTTTCGCCGCCAATTTCGGCGACCTGCATATTCACCCGATCTACCCGAATGTGCCGGAACAACCGGAAGTGCTGATCCTCGACACCGCGGTCACCGACGTACGCGACAACGCCATCTGGCACACCGACGTGACCTTCCTGCCGACCCCGGCGATGGGCGCGGTGCTCAGCGCAAAATTGCTGCCGGAGTTTGGTGGCGACACGTTGTGGGCCAGCGGTATTGCGGCGTATGAAGCGCTGTCTGCACCGATGAAAACCTTGCTCGAAGGGCTGACGGCGACTCACGATTTCACCCGCTCGTTTCCGCTGGAACGCTACGGCAATACGCCTGAGGCGCTGGCTCAGTGGGAAGAAGCCCGCCGGAAAAATCCGCCGCTGTCGCACCCGGTGATCCGCACGCACCCGGTAAGCGGGCGCCGGTCGCTGTTCGTCAATGAAGGGTTCACGTCGAAGATCAATGAGCTGTCGGAAACCGAGAGCGAGACCATTCTGAAGTTTCTGTTCGCCCATGCCACGCGGCCGGAGTTCACCATTCGCTGGCGCTGGCAGAAGGATGATGTGGCGTTCTGGGATAACCGCGTGACGCAGCATTACGCGGTGGACGATTACCGACCGGCGCGGCGGGTGATGCAGCGGGCGACGGTGTTGGGGGATGTGCCTTTCTTCCGGTGAGTCCCTGACTTTTTTGTTGTTTGTAACGGCCCCATCGCGGGCAAGCCCGCTCCCACAGGGTTTATGTGTTGAACCAACATTCTGTGGCCAACCGATAATCCTGTGGGAGCGGGCTTGCCCGCGATGAGGCCAAAGCAGGCGCCTGATCATCCGGCGCCTGACACTTACTCAGCCGTCGAAGGCTTCTCCCAAAGATTGATCCCGCCCTCCTGGGCAAACCGGTCAATCTCCGCCAGCTCCTCCGCACTGAAGCTCAGGTTCTTCAACGCCCCGACGTTCTCGATGATCTGCTCCGGCCGGCTCGCACCGATCAGCGCCGAGGTCACACGCGGATCGCGCAGCGTCCAGGCCAACGCCAATTGCGCCAGACTCTGACCACGACGCTTGGCGATTTCGTTGAGCCCGCGCACATGGGCGATGTTGGCCTCCGACAGGTGCGCGGATTGCAAAGAACCACCGCCCGGACGATTGACCCGCGCATCCTTCGGAATGCCGTTGAGGTATTTGTCGGTCAACAAACCCTGCGCCAACGGTGTGAACGCAATCACACCGGTGCCCAGTTCGTCGGTGACCTCCAACAGGTCTTTTTCCACCCAGCGATTGAGCAGGTTGTAGGCCGGCTGGTGAATCAGCAACGGCACTTTCCACTCTTTCAACAGCGCCGCCATCTCACGGGTTTTCACCCCGGAATACGACGAGATGCCGATGTACAGCGCCTTGCCCTGCTGCACGGCAGTGGCGAGTGCGCTGGCGGTTTCCTCCAGCGGAGTGTCCGGATCGAAACGGTGCGAATAGAAAATATCCACATAATCCAGGCCCAGGCGCTGCAGGCTCTGGTCAAGACTGGCCAGCACGTATTTGCGCGAACCGCCGCCCTGTCCGTAAGGACCGGGCCACATGTCCCAACCGGCCTTGCTGGAAATGATCAGCTCGTCGCGATACTGCTTGAAGTCTTCGCGCAGCAAACGGCCGAAATTGATTTCGGCGCTGCCGTATGGCGGGCCGTAGTTGTTGGCCAGGTCGAAGTGGTTGATCCCCAGATCGAACGCCGTGCGCAACAACGAACGCTGGGTGTCGATCGGCGTGCTGTCGCCGAAGTTGTGCCACAGGCCCAGGGATAACGCCGGCAATACCAGACCGCTGCGACCGACGCGGCGGTAAGGGATGGAGTCGTAGCGGTTTTCGGCAGCGGTGTAGGTCATCGAATCCTCTCTTGTCTGTCTTGAAGTTGGCATCGACTGCTTCGCAAGTTGCCCAGCATACGCCCAGACAAACGCCGATAGACCTCGGACTTGAGGAAATGCTGAAACGTTTCACATATTTTCAATCGGACCGACCCTGGAGCAAAAATCCGCATAGCGTTTATTCCGACAGCTCACGCAATGCGGCCGCAGCCAAAAAACCGGATCTTGAGCTGTATCGCTGATCCCGCCTGACCGTTTGGTCGATACGCTCAAGCAACTGCTCAGGCAGCGTGGCGTTGAAGCGCACCGACTTGCCGAAGTAAGGCGTGATATCGAAGTCGACCACCCCCCACACACCACCGGCGTAATCAGGGTTATCAATATGAGCGTCAATCTCACGCACTTGCGGCAGTGGATCACCATCGGCGACCAACCCTTCATAGTGCAAGGAAAGCGCTTCCTTCACGTTTTCGAATGCCTGCGCCACTGTAGCGCCGGCAGAGAAACAACCCGGTACGTCCGGGATAATCACTCCGTATTCTGAGTCGGCATCCTTGTGCAGAACGACCGGGAATTTCATTTCGGTAAGCCCTTCCTGTGCTGTGGCCCCTTCGAGGCTCTCGTTTCCAATGTCGGGCGTCATTTCAGACCCGCCTGTTTCAAAATGCTGTTGATCGTTCCTTTGGGCAGATCCGAATCAGGGTGCTTGATCGTCACCCGGCCTGCCTTGTACGAATGCTTGTACTGATGGTGGCTATCTTTCACGGCGACCAAATACCAACCATCCTCCTCGATCATCCTGATCATTTCCCGACTTCGCATCACCTTCGTCCTTGTGGGCAGCAACCTGCCGAGCACATTACGCGATGAACGCAGGTGTAATACACACCATACACACTCTGATAAATATTAGCCCAGTGCAAGGTCGCCCGACATGCCTGAAGACCAGCGGTTACTGCGCCCCCGCAAACACCTCGCCCAACCAATCCACAAACACCCGAACCCGTGGCGACATGTGCCGGTTGTGCGGATACAGCACTGAAACCGGCATCGGCGGCGGTGGGGTGTCGTTAAGGATTTCCTGTACCACCCCCTGAGCAATCAGCGATTCCATTCGGTAATACGGGCACTGGATCAAACCCAGCCCGGCAATGGCCGATGCGGCATAGATTTCCGCGCCGAATACCGAGATCGCGCCGTCGATGGCCACTTCCTTCAGCTCGCCATCAACCATGAATTCGAACGGGAACAATTTGGCGGTGGTGCGCGAGACGTAGTTCACCGCGCGATGGTGTTGCAGGTCTTCGAGGGTTTTCGGTTCGCCGTATTTGCGCAAGTAAGCCGGGCTGGCGCAGGTGATCTGACGCAGGTTGGCGACACGTTTGCCGATTAGCGCCGAATCGCCGAGGGTGCCGGCGCGCAGTACGCAGTCGACACCTTCGGCAATCAGATCGACAAAGCGGTCCGCCTCGCTGATGGACAGTTCTATATCCGGGTAACGGGCCATGAACTGCGGCAACGCAGGGATCACGAAGTGTTTGGCCAGGGTGCCATGCAAATCCACGCGCAATCGCCCCTTCGGCGCCACGCTGCGAAAGGCCAGTTCGGCTTCTTCCAGCTCCGCCAGCAACTGCACACAACGCAGGTAGTAAGCCTCGCCGTCCAGCGTCGGACGCACCTTGCGCGTACTGCGCTCCAGTAAGCGCGTGCCCAGCCAGGCTTCGAACTGATTCAGCGTGTGGGTCAGGGTTGCCCGCGGCAGGTTCAGGTCTTCGGCGGCCAGGGTGAAGCTGCTGCGCTCGTAGATCCGCACGAAAACCTTCATTGCCTTGACTTGATCCACGCTGCGCTCCGGGCCTTCGATTGTTGGCGATTATTGAACAGTCAAGGCAACTCTCGTGCATTTATCGGCCTGAGTAAACATGTGAATCTGGCTTCACCCCAAGCACACACCTTCAAAGGAATCACCGCCATGACTACTCAAACTTCGAAAGTTGCCATCGTGACCGGCGCCTCTCGCGGCATCGGCGCTGTCATCGCCAGACAACTGGCCAGCGAAGGGTTCGCCGTCGCCATCAACTACGCCAGCAGCGCCACTGAAGCCTCAAAGCTGGTTGTTGAACTGCGTCAGGCCGGCCATCAAGCCATAGCGATCAAGGCTGACGTGGCCAATGCCGACGACGTGCGCCGGATGTTCGATGAAGCCGAAACGCAGCTGGGCAAAGTCGATGTGTTGATCAACAACGCCGGCATTCTCAAAGTGATGCCGCTGGCGCAGCACACGGACGAACTGTTCGACCAGAACTTCAATATCCACGCTCGCGGCACGTTCAATACATTGCGTGAAGCGGCGACGCGCCTGAACGCTGGCGGGCGGATCATCAACTTCTCCAGCAGTACGGTCGGCATGAACTTGCCGGGTTACGCGGTATACATCGCCAGCAAAGCGGCGGTGGAATCCCTGACTCAGGTGTTCGCCAAGGAAATGCGCGGTCGCAACATCACCGTCAACGCTGTGGCTCCAGGCCCGGTGGCGACCGACCTGTTCCTGCATGGCAAGAGCGAAGAACAGATTCAGACCTTCGCCAAGATGCCGCCGCTGGAACGCCTTGCTCAGCCGGAAGACATCTCCCGCGTGGTGTCCTTCCTCGTCGGCCCTGATTCGGCATGGGTCAACGGGCAAATCCTGCGGGTCAATGGCGGGTTGGTTTAACTATGCTCGATGTGTAGGGTGAAACAGTCAGACCACCTTCGCGGGCAAGCCTCGCTCCTACAGGTACTGTGTCGGACATGAATCCGTGAACGACATAGCACCTGTAGGAGCAAGGCTTGCCCGCGAAGACGGCCGCTCAGGCGAAGCGCATCTGAAGGGAGGAACACACCATGCACACCACCATCATCATCTTCTTCGGCCTGGTCCTCCTGGCGCTGATGCTGTTCATCGGCGAGAAAATCGGCTTCGGTCGGCAGACCCTGACCTACAGCTTCATCGTACTGTGGCTGGCCCTGACGATGATCAACGGCGCCATCGGCGTGGTCACTGCCGGCCAGTCCCTGACGACGGAGCTCGTGGTCGGCAGTGTGGTGTTTGGCGTGCCGGTGGCGGCGCTGGTGCTGTTCATGGCGTTGAGCAGCGAGACCTGACTTCAACGCACCAAATGCAAGAACTGCATGTGCCGCTCGTACTGATCGAGGATGTCGTTGATGACCTGCTCCTTGGTGTAACCCACCAGATCGTAGTCCTGACTGCCCTCGCTCAAATGCACTTCGGCCCGGTAATAACGACGGTTGTTGAGTTCCTTGGAACCCATGCCGCCACGGGCGAAGGACGGCGTGAAGTAGCCGCGCATCTGCACCTGATAGATGAATGGATGCTGCTCGCCGTGACCGATTTCCAGGCTGACGCTGTCATTCGCCGGATCGGGTTGAGCCACCACGTGCAAACCCTTTTCGACGAACACCGCCGTCACTTCTTCAATCGCCGGGCGCACCGTCGTGTCGAGGAAGCGATAGACCTCATCCCGTGACGGAAAATGCACCGCCTGACTCAAGCGTTGTCGCCATCCGCCACGCCGGGAACCGGACACCGGCGCCAGGGAATGCAACTGCGCGATCTGCTTCTGCGACTCCAGATAAAACGCCTTGTGCAGCCCCCACATCATCAACAACAAAATCATCGAGAACGGCAATGAGGTCAGCACCACCGCCGACTTCAGCGCGTCGATGCTGCCGGAGAACAGCAGCGCACTGGTTACCAGCGCCGTCATCGCGCCCCAGAACACCCGCAGCCATTTCGGCCCGTCTTCATCCGGGTTGCCGCCCTTGGCCGAGAGCGTCGACAGCACCACGGTGCCGGAATCGGCCGAGGTGACGAAGAACACGAAGCTGATGAACACCGTGACTGCAATGACGGTTTTGCTCCATGGGTAGGTTTCCAGCAGCAAGTACAACGTCATCGACGGGTTGTCGATGGCCGACATGCCGAGGGCGCTCATGCCGTGATTGAGTACCTGGTCGATGGCGCTGTTGCCGAAAATCGACATCCACGCCAGGGTGAAACCGAGCGGGATCAACAGCACGCCGAAGACGAATTCGCGGATGGTGCGGCCACGGGAAATCCGTGCGATGAACAGGCCCACGAACGGCGACCACGCGATCCACCAGGCCCAGTAGAACACCGTCCAGCCACCCAGCCAGTCACTGGGTTTGTCGTAGGCGTAGAGGTCGAAACTCTTCATCGGCAAGGCGCCGAGGTAGTCGCCGATGTTCTGGATCAAGGTGTTAAGCAGGTGCTGCGTCGGCCCGGCGAACAACACGAACAGCAACAGCGCACAGGCCAGCAGCATGTTGATGTCGGACATCACGCGCACGCCTTTATCGACGCCGGACACCGCGACAATGATCGCCGCGCCCATCATCAGCGTGATCAGACCGACCTGAATCCACTGGGTGTGCGCGACGCCGAACAGGTAGTCGAGCCCCGAGTTGAGGTGCAACACGCCGAAGCCCATGTCGGCGCCGAGGCCGAACACCGTGGCAATGATGCCGAAGCCATCCACCGCGTAACCGATCGGGCCGTTGATGCGCTTGCCAATCAGCGGATAGAGCGCCGAGCGCAGGGCCAGCGGCAGGTTGTGACGGTAGGCAAAGTAAGCCAGCGCCATGCCGACGAAGGCGAACACGCCCCAACCGTGCAGGCCCCAGTGCAGAAACAGAATCTGCATCGCCTGGCGCGCCGCGTCTGCCGTGCCTGCCTCACCTTGCGGCGGTTGCGACAAGTGGGTCAGCGGTTCGGACACGCAAAAGAAAAACAGCGTGATGCTGATCCCGGCAGCGAACAGCATGCCGGCCCAGGACAGGTAACTGAATTCGGGCTCGTCGTGGTCGGCACCGAGCTTGATCTTGCCATAGCCGGACAAGGCGGTGACCACCACGAAGACCAGATACAGGGTCATCGCGAGCATGTAATACCAGCCGACCGTATTGGCCGCCCAGTTTTGCGCTTGCAGAAGCCAGGCGCCGGCCTGTTCAGGCATGGCAATGACGACAATGCCGAAGAGCAGAATGAAGGTCGCCGCGAAGTAAAACACCGGCGGATTCATGCGGACCTGGCCGCTGGCGGGGGTGGACGGTGCACTCATGAAAGGTGCGCCTCAAGGGGGTGAAACCGGGCAATCAGTAACGGACTCGGCAAGGGCAAGCCTCCTGTTGTGAGCGGGCAGCAAACCGGTGGTTTAACTTGAATGAGCGTTCAAGTTAAACATGAATAGGGTGCTAAGGACTAATCCCAGGGCTCGGCGGTACTGTGTGGCGAGAGAGCTTGCCCCCGTTGTGTCGCGAAGCGGCACCCCGGTTTTCGCCAGGAATCCGGCTGCTTCGCAACCGAGCGGGAGCAAGCTCCCTCGCCACAAAAACCTGTTGTGTACGCTAGCTCAAGGATGGGTATGACGGAGGTTTTGGAGGATTCGTTCAGAGGGAAATTAGCGACATGCCATTATCTCGGTTCGGCTTGAAACCAATCGCGGGCAAGCCTTGCTCCTACAGGTTATGTGTCGAACAGTAGATCCGTGAACGACACAAAACCTGCAGGAGCAAGGCTTGCCCGCGAAGAGGCCGCCTCACTCAGCGAAGATTTCAGGCCTTACTTCTGCGTCCCATCATCATGCTGCAGATTCGCCTGCGTCAGGTTGCATCCCGCCGGCACACTGCGCGTCAGCCAGACGTTACCGCCAATGGTCGAGCCCTTGCCGATGGTGATCCGCCCCAGAATCGTCGCGCCGGCATAGATCACCACATCATCCTCGACAATCGGATGCCGCGGATGGCCCTTCTGCAACTGGCCGTCTTCATCCGACGGGAAGCGTTTGGCGCCCAGGGTCACGGCCTGATAAATCCGCACACGCTCGCCGATGATCGCGGTCTCGCCGATCACCACGCCCGTCCCGTGATCGATGAAGAAGCTGCGGCCGATTTGCGCGCCCGGGTGGATGTCGATACCGGTCGCCGAGTGAGCGATTTCTGCACTGATCCGCGCCAGCAGCGGCAAACCAGCACGGTACAAATGATGCGCGAGGCGATGGTGAATCACCGCCAGAATCCCGGGATAGCACAGCAACACTTCATCGACGCTGCGGGCCGCCGGGTCACCGTGATAGGCCGCCAGCACATCAGTGTCCAGCAGGCTGCGCAGCCCCGGCAGGGCGAGGGCGAAGTCCTGAATGATCTGGATCGTTTTGGCTTCGACTTCGGTCTCGGCCTCGGCGCTGTGGCGGGCGGCGTAACGCAGTTCAAGTCGTGCCTGCCCCAGCAACGCGTTCAGCGCAACGTCCAGCGTGTGGCCGACGTAGAAGTCTTCACTCTCCTCGCGCAGGTCCACCGGGCCGAGGCGCATCGGGAACAACGCACCGCACAGCGCTTCAAGAATCTCCGCCATGGCCGCTCGGGAAGGCAACTCGCGACCGCCCTGCTCGCCACTGGCGCGGCCGTTTTGGGCACGCCACTGATCGCGCGCCGTGCGCAGCTGGCTGACGATGGTCTGCAATTGCCAATGGCTGGAACGCTCGCTCACGGTAAAAACTCCACACGGGCGGCCGGACTGTCTGGCCGCGCTAACGGCGATTACTTTACGGCAAGGTCTGGAAGCCGAATTAAGAACCGATTGTGCTGTGCTCAGCACGTTTGGCTATAAGTCACCTTGCCGGTTGCTCGCACTTATAGCCGTGCCTATAGTCCTGACATCCCCCACCGCCAGTACGGACCCATGATCAAACAACAGCTCGCCCGTTTCGCCCGCCTCGACCTACTCGGCCACCCGACCCCTCTGGAAAAACTCGAACGCCTGTCGGCCTGGCTCGGCCGCGACGTGTACGTCAAACGCGATGATCTGACGCCGCTGGCGATGGGCGGCAACAAGCTGCGCAAGCTCGAATACCTGGCCGCCGATGCGCTGGCCCAGGGTGCGGACACGCTGATCACCGCTGGCGCGCTGCAATCCAACCATGTGCGCCAGACAGCTGCTCTCGCAGCGAAACTGGGCCTGGGTTGCGTCGCACTGCTGGAAAATCCGTTGGGCACCGACGACGCCAACTATGTCGGCAACGGCAATCGGCTGTTGCTCGACCTGTTCGATACCAAGGTTGAGTTGGTGGAAAACCTCGACAACGCTGACGAGCAACTGGAAGCCTTGGCCGCACGCCTGCGCAGCAACGGCAAAAAGCCGTATCTGGTGCCGATTGGTGGCTCGAACGCCTTGGGCGCTTTGGGTTATGTGCGCGCCGGGCTGGAACTGGCCGAGCAGATCAAGGACACCGGCCTGACTTTCGCTGCGGTGGTATTGGCCTCGGGCAGCGCCGGAACTCACAGTGGCCTGGCACTCGCGTTGAGCGAAGCATTGCCGGATTTGCCAGTGATTGGCGTGACGGTGTCTCGCAGCGATGAAGATCAGCGGCCCAAAGTCCAAGGCTTGGCCGAGCATACCGCGGTGCTGTTGGACGTGAGCTTGCCGGACAGCTTCAAGGTCGAGTTGTGGGACGAATATTTTGCTCCGCGCTATGGCGAGCCGAATGCCGGAACGCTGTCGGCGGTGAAGCTGGTGGCGAGTCAGGAAGGTTTGCTGCTGGACCCGGTGTACACCGGCAAGGCCATGGCTGGTTTGCTCGACGGGATTGGTCGTCAGCGTTTTGATGAAGGGCCGATCATCTTCCTGCATACCGGCGGGGCGCCGGCGTTGTTTGCCTACAAGGATTCACTGATTGGCTGAAGGGCTTTTGTGGCGAGGGAGCTTGCTCCCGCTGGGGCGCGGAGCGCCCCCAAAATCTGGCGCCGCGGTGTTTCAGATGAATCGCGGTGACTGGGTTTGCGACTGCTGCGCAGCCGAGCGGGAGCAAGCTCCCTCGCCACAGGGGATTGAGTTGTCCGTATATGCAATTAAAGAATAACAAATAGAATATTTATTATTTTCCTATCTAAAAGCACCGTCATATAGTCACGCCGCAGGCGAATTTGCAGCGAGACGCATACGCTGCTTTAGGGCAGGATATTGCAGTCGTCCAAATCCCGATTTTGCCAACATTCCTAAAAGCGTCTTCATAAGAAAACACAGGGGCTTGTCATGAATTTTTCCGCACTACGTCGAAATCTGCTGGTAGGTTCGCTGGGCCTGGCGCTGAGCGCCGGCCTGCTGGGGCAAGCGGTTGCCGGTGAGCAACTGCAAAAAATCAAGGACGCGGGCGTGATCAACGTCGGTCTGGAAGGCACTTACCCACCGTTCAGTTTCGTCGACGCCGACGGCAAACTGGCCGGCTTCGAAGTCGAGTTCTCCGAAGCCCTGGCCAAAGAGCTGGGGGTGAAGGTCAAACTGCAACCGACCAAATGGGACGGCATCCTCGCGGCGCTGGAATCCAAGCGTCTGGACGCGGTGATCAACCAGGTGACCATCTCCGAAGAGCGCAAGAAGAAGTACGACTTCTCTGAGCCGTACACCGTTTCCGGGATTCAGGCGTTGGTTCTGACCAAGAAGGCTGCGGAGCTGAACATCAAGACTGCTGCCGACCTGGGTGGCAAGAAAGTCGGCGTAGGCCTGGGCACCAACTACGAGCAATGGGTGAAAGCCAACGTGCCGACCGCTGACGTGCGCACCTACGAAGATGACCCGAGCAAGTTCGCAGACCTGCGTAACGGCCGCACCGACGCCATTCTGATCGACCGCCTCGCCGCTCTCGAATACGCCAAGAAAGCCAAGGACACCTCCGCTGCCGGCGAAGCGTTCTCCCGTCAGGAAGCCGGTATTGCCCTGCGCAAAGGCGAGCCTGAGTTGCTGGCTGCGGTGAACAAAGCCATCGACAAGCTGCGTGCCGACGGTACGCTGAAAAAGCTTTCGGAAAAATACTTCAGCGCTGACGTCACTCAATAATGGAAGAAGCTTTCCAACTTGCGCTGGACTCCGCGCCCTTCCTGCTGAAGGGCGCGTACTACACGGTAATCCTCAGTCTGGGCGGGATGTTCTTCGGTCTGGTGATGGGTTTCGGCCTGGCGTTGATGCGTCTGTCGCGCTTCAAACTGGTGAGCTGGATTGCCCGCATCTACGTGTCGTTCTTTCGCGGCACGCCGTTGCTGGTGCAACTGTTCGTGATCTATTACGGCTTGCCGCAATTGGGTATCGAACTTGATCCACTGCCGGCGGCCCTGATCGGCTTCTCGCTGAACATGGCTGCCTACGCCTGCGAAATCCTGCGTGCCGCGATCAGCTCCATCGAGCGTGGCCAGTGGGAAGCCGCGGCCAGTATCGGTATGACCCGTGCGCAAACTCTGCGCCGGGCCATCATCCCGCAAGCGATGCGCACGGCATTACCGCCGTTGGGCAACAGCTTCATTTCGCTGGTCAAGGACACGGCGCTGGCCGCCACCATTCAGGTGCCGGAACTGTTCCGTCAGGCGCAGCTGATTACCGCGCGTACCTTCGAAATTTTCACCATGTATCTTGCCGCCGCACTGATCTACTGGATTCTGGCCACGGTGCTTTCGCACCTGCAGAACAAGTTGGAAGAGCGGGTCAATCGGCACGACCAGGAGTCCTGACCCCATGATTGTCGTGGAAAAACTGACAAAGCAGTTCAAGGGTCAAGTCGTGCTCAACGGCATCGATCTGGAGGTAAAGGAAGGCGAGGTCGTCGCAATCATCGGGCCGAGTGGCTCGGGGAAAACCACGTTCCTGCGTTGCCTGAACTTCCTGGAAGAACCCACCAGCGGCCGGATCAAAGTCGGTGACATCGAGATCGATGGCAGCCGCCCGTTGAACCAGCAGCAGAGCCTGGTGCGACGCTTGCGTCAGCACGTCGGCTTTGTGTTCCAGAGCTTCAACCTGTTCCCCCACCGTACCGCCCTGGAAAACGTCATCGAAGGCCCGATCATCGTGAAGAAGATCCCGCACGCCGACGCCGTTGCCCTGGGTAAAAAGCTGTTGGCCAGGGTTGGCCTGGCGGGCAAGGAAGACGCTTACCCGCGGCGCCTCTCAGGTGGGCAGCAACAGCGTGTGGCAATTGCCCGTGCGCTGGCAATGGAACCGGAAGTGATCCTGTTCGATGAACCCACCTCAGCGCTCGATCCGGAGCTGGTGGGTGAAGTGCTGGCGACCATCCGCAGCCTGGCCGAAGAGAAGCGCACCATGGTCATCGTGACTCACGAAATGGGTTTTGCCCGTGACGTGGCCAACCGCGTGGTGTTTTTCGACAAGGGTGTGATCGTCGAGCAAGGCGAAGCCAAGGCGCTGTTTGCCAATCCTAAAGAAGAGCGCACAAAGCAATTTCTCAGCAAGTTTCTGAACAACGCTCACAACTGATCTGTAATGACAAAGTGTTAACTTCCACGGATGGAAGTAACATTGCACGGTGATAATCCTCCTTACGCAAACTCGAATAATTTATCTTTCTTTCAATATCGTGTGCGGTACATATCTATGTCCTGCTACAGATAAACCTCGCCTAAAATCCTCGAAACTCTTCACCCTCAGAGCGCGCGCGGTTTGCATGCACACCCTACAAAACCCGCCTATTCAGTGGTCATGTTCGACAGCACGATGCGGTTTCTTAACCTGAAAGCGTAGGAGCTTTCTGAATAACATCAGATGCATTAATTAACCAACTCATTCCATTGACAGTTATTCATGCGCACTCTTATCTAGTCTCCAGCCGATGTAAGCATTCACGCTCAATCATTGTTTTCATACGAAGTAATGACCCGTTTGTTACTTGGCAATTCAGCTCTTTCAGAAACGGACTTCGCTGCAAGACTTCAAGGAGAAACCCATGAAAAACACTTTGAACAAACCCGAACTTGCGGCGCCGACCGTGGGGCAATCACACAAGAGCGGCATCAACATCACCTCGGCAGCTCATCTGCTGATCAACGTCGCGCCTTACCCCGGCATGGACGACGGCGACTTGATCGAGCTGTTCTGGGACAACTGCTACGTGGCCTCCAGGGTGCTGAATACCCAGGACGTCGGTAAAGCGATCAGTCTGCGAGTGCCGGAAAGCTTCATCGCCAATGGCTGCTCACGCCTTCACTATCGGCTCATGCAGGTCGGCCATGGGCCTGCGCTGTCACCGGCAACCCGTGTACAGGTCAAGCTCGACTGCCCGGGTGGCCAGCCATCCGCACTGTGTGGTGACGAAAACCAGTGCCTGGCACCGGTGAGCATTCCCGAAACCATCCGTCGTCAGGGCGTCAACCCGAACCAGATCAAGCGCGGCGTTCCCCTGACCATCGAGCCGTACCTGAACATGGCCGCCGACGATGAAATCACCTTGCGCTGGGGCGATGTACGCATGGACCTGCCACGGCTCAAGGCGAGCGACGTGGGCGAGCCGATTCAGGTCTGGGTGCCGCCAGCGATCATTCTCGAAGCAGGCGAAGACCTGCGGCTGGAAGTGACCTACTGCATCCTCGACCGGGTGGGCAACAACTCGCGCTGGGCACCGGCACGGACGTTGAAGATTGGTTGTGCGAATCCCTATTTAAAGGTCCAGCCAAAAGAAATGCTCATGGCCGCAGAACCCCGAAAACATTGAGATCTACGCCTCCCCTTGTAGGAGCGAAGCTTGCTCGCGAAAGCGTCAGTTCTGACACACCGAGTCATCGTTCTTCGCGAGCAAGCTTCGCTCCTACAGAAAGATCTCGGGCGGTGTCTGTTGCTACAAAAACAAAGTGTTGCCCTGCAAACAGTTGCTCACGACACACTTCTATCCATATTCCTAAAAGTTAGTTTATTAATTTTTTATACACGCTTAGGGTATATGAACCGGACCACCGGACATTCTTGTTTTTACTTCGCCGCAACCCTCGCGGCGTTCCATGAGATGTGAGGTAGGTATGGTCCGGAACACAATCACCCCAGTGCAGATCGCCAGGGCATTGCGTGCAGCCAAGGAGCGGCACTGATGTCCAGTCTGGCAGAAGCTACCCTCCAGAGTGATCTGGATGTCGCCCCCCTGTTGTTGCCCGCGCAGGTTTTGCGCAACGACGCACAAGCCATCAAGGCCGCCCACGAACTGGCGCACGTCGCCCGCCTGCAAGCGGCCAGACGCGACCAGCAGCGCAAGTTGCCATGGTCGGAAATAGAACAGTTCACCCGCAGCGGCCTGGGCAGCATTGCCATCCCGCGCGAGTACGGTGGCCCCCAGGTTTCCTTCGTCACACTGGCCGAGGTGTTCGCGATCATTTCCGCGGCCGACCCGGCATTGGGACAGATCCCGCAGAACCAGTTCGGCATTCTCAACCTGGTGCTCGGCAGCGCCACCGAAGCGCAGAAAAAGCAGCTGTTCAAAAGCGTGCTGGAAGGCTGGCGCATCGGTAACGCGGGCCCTGAACGCGGCACAAAAAATACCCTCGAACTCAAGGCACGGATCACCGCCGACGGCGACGGTTTTGTCATCAGCGGACAGAAGTTCTACTCCACCGGCGCCCTGTTCGCCCACTGGGTCGCGGTCAAGGCGCTGAACGACGACGGCAAGCAAGTGCTGGCCTTTGTCCGTCGCGGCACACCGGGCCTGCGCATCGTCGATGACTGGTCCGGTTTCGGCCAGCGCACCACCGCCAGCGGCACCATTTTGCTCAACAACGTGCGGGTCGACGCCGAGCTGGTGGTGGATAACTGGAAAATCAACGACAAGCCGAATATTCAGGGCGCGGTGTCGCAATTGATTCAAGCGGCCATCGACGCCGGCATTGCTCGCGGTGCCATCGACGACGCCATCGAATTCGTGAAAACCCGCGCACGGCCGTGGATCGACGCCAAGGTCGAACGCGCCAGCGATGACCTGTACGTGATCGCCGACATCGGCAAGCTGAAAATCGAACTGCACGCCGCCGAAGCGCTGCTGCGCAAGGCTGGGCAAGTGCTTGATCAGGTCAATGCCGCGCCGCTCACCGCCGAGTCCGCCGCGCGCGCTTCGATTGCCGTGGCGGAAGCCAAGGTGCTGACCACCGAGATCTCGCTGCTGGCCAGCGAAAAACTCTTCGAACTCGCCGGCAGCCGCGCCACCCTTGCCGAATTCAACCTCGACCGCCACTGGCGCAACGCCCGCGTGCACACCCTGCACGACCCGGTGCGCTGGAAGTATCACGCGGTCGGCGCTTACCACCTCAACGGCACGCTGCCGGCTCGCCATTCCTGGATCTGACGACCAGACATCTGGAGAAACCTATGACTCTTTCTCACCACGTCGCGGTCATCACCAGCGATGAGCAAGCCCTGATCGTCGCCACGGATCTGGCTGAAGATTTCAAACGCGACAGCGCCCTGCGCGACCGCGAACGCCGTTTGCCGTACCCGGAACTGGAAGTGTTTTCCCGCTCGGGTCTGTGGGGCATCAGCGTGCCGAAGGAGTACGGCGGCGCTGGCGTTTCCAACGTCACGCTGGCCAAGGTGATTGCCTTGATCGCCCAGGCTGACGGCTCCCTCGGACAAATTCCGCAGAACCATTTTTATGCCCTCGAAGTGCTGCGTGTGAATGGCAGCACCGAGCAGAAAAAACGCCTCTACGCTGAAGTTCTCGCTGGTCAGCGCTTCGGCAATGCGCTCGCCGAACTCGGCACCAAAACCGCCCACGACCGCGTCACCAGTCTGACGCGCGATGGCAACGGCTATCGCATCAACGGCCGCAAGTTCTACGCCACGGGCGCGATCTACGCACAACGCATCCCGACGTCGGTGGTGGATGAAAACGGCGTGCAGCAACTGGCGTTCGTCCCGCGCGACAGCAAAGGCCTGAGCGTCATCGACGACTGGAGCGGCTTCGGCCAACGCACCACTGGTAGCGGTTCGGTGGTGTTCGAAGACGTCCACGTCGCCGCCGAAGATGTGATCCCGTTTCAAAGCGCTTTCGAACGCCCGACGACCGTCGGCCCATTGGCGCAGATTCTTCACGCCGCCATCGACACCGGCATCGCCCGCGCTGCCTATGAAGATGCGCTGCATTTCGTGCGGACCAAAACCCGGCCATGGATCGACGCCACGCACGAAAAAGCCATCGACGACCCGCTGACCATCAAGAGTTTCGGCCATCTGAGCATCCGTCTGCACGCCGCCGAAGCCTTGCTGGAGCGCTCCGGCGAATTCCTCGACAAGGCCCAGGCCGAGACCAACGCAGAGACCGTCGCCGCCGCATCGATTGCCGTCGCCGAAGCCCGCGCCATCAGCACCGAAATCTCCCTCGCCGCCGGCAGCACGCTGTTTGAACTGGCCGGCAGCCAGGCGACCCTGATCGAACACGGTCTGGATCGCCACTGGCGCAACGCTCGGGTGCACACGCTGCACGACCCGGTGCGCTGGAAGTATCACGCCGTGGGCAACTACTACCTCAACGATGAAAAGCCGCCGCTGCGGGGGACCATCTGATGGCCGACGCCAAAAAGAAGATCCTGCTCAACGCGTTCAACATGAACTGCATCGGGCACATCAACCATGGTTTGTGGACGCATCCACGGGACACCTCCACCCAATACAAAACCATCGAATACTGGACCGAACTGGCGCAGTTGCTGGAGCGTGGACTGTTCGACGGCTTGTTCATCGCCGACATCGTCGGCGTGTACGACGTCTACCAGAACTCGGTGGACGTGCCGCTGAAAGAGTCGATCCAGCTGCCGGTCAACGACCCGTTGCTGCTGGTCTCCGCAATGGCGGCGGTCACCAAAAACCTTGGCTTCGGGCTGACCGCCAACCTGACTTACGAACCGCCCTATCTGTTCGCCCGACGCATGTCGACGCTCGATCACCTGAGTCGCGGTCGGGTCGGCTGGAACATCGTCACCGGATACCTCGACAGCGCCGCCAAAGCCATGGGCCTGAGCGAACAGGTGGAACACGACCGTCGTTACGACCAGGCTGATGAATACCTCGAGGTGCTCTACAAACTCTGGGAAGGCAGTTGGGAAAACGGCGCGGTGCTCAACGATCCGCAGCAGCGGATCTACGCCCAACCCGAGAAAGTGCACAAGGTCGAGCACAAGGGCGAGTTCTATCAGGTCGAGGGTTATCACCTCTGCGAACCGTCGCCGCAGCGTACGCCGGTGCTGTTCCAGGCCGGCAGTTCGGATCGTGGTTTGCTGTTCGCCGGGCGGCATGCCGAGTGCGTATTCATCAGCGGCCAGAACAAACCGTCGACCAAGGTTCAAGTGGACAAGGTCCGCGCCAGCGCCGTCGAGGCCGGGCGCAATCCTGAGGACATCAAGGTGTTCATGGGGCTGAACGTGATCGTCGGCGCCACCGAAGAGCTGGCCTGGGCCAAGCATGCCGAGTACCTGAGCTACGCCAGCGCCGAGGCCGGCGTGGCGCATTTCTCGGCGTCGACCGGGATCGATTTTTCCGAGTACGAAATCGACGAGCCGATCCAGTACGTGAAGAGCAACGCGATTCAGTCGGCCACCAAGAACCTGCAAAACAACGACTGGACGCGGCGCAAATTGCTCGAGCAACACGCCCTCGGTGGTCGCTATATCACGGTGGTGGGCTCGCCGGAGCAAGTGGCGGATGAGCTGGAATCCTGGATCGCCGAAACCGGGCTGGATGGCTTCAACCTGACGCGGATTGTCACGCCGGAGAGCTATGTGGATTTCATTGAACTGGTGATTCCGGAGTTGCAGCGGCGCGGGTCGTACAAGACCGAATATGACAACGGCAGTTTGCGGGAAAAACTGTTTCACGCAGAGGCGCATTTGCCTGAGCAACATACAGGTTCGGCTTACCGACACTAATCCCCTGTGGCGAGGGAGCTTGCTCCCGCTCGACTGCGCAGCAGTCGCAAGACCTGCAACCGAGTTGTATCTGACACACCTCATCGAATGGCATTGGGCTGCTCCGCAGCCCAGCGGGAGCAAGCTCCCTCGCCACAAATGCGTTCACACATTTGTTAATTGACTGGAAATAACCATCATGACCAAGAACTACCTCTCTCACCCAGTCAAAGCACTGGCCCTGGCCCTCGGCCTCTTCAGCTCCATCACCTTCGCCGCCGACGCGCCGCTGAAAGTCGGCACCACCGCCGCTTTCGCCATCCCGCTGGAAGCCGCCGTCGAAGAAGCCAACAAACAAGGCCTGAAGGTCGAACTCGTCGAGTTCACCGACTGGATTGCCCCCAACGTCAGCCTCGCCGCCGGCGACATCGACGTGAACTACTTCCAGCACGTCCCGTTCCTGGAAAACGCCAAGGCCGCCTCCGGTTTTGACCTGGTGCCGTTCGCGCCGGGCATCATCAACAACGTCGGTCTCTACTCGAAAAAATACAAAAGCTTCGACGAGCTGCCGGAAGGCGCCAGCGTCGCCATCGCCAACGACCCGATCAACAGCGGTCGCGGCCTGCAACTGCTGGCCAAGGCTGGCCTGATCACCCTCAAACAGGGCGTCGGCTACAAGGCCACCGAAGAAGACATCATCGCCAACCCGAAGAAAATCAAAATCCTTCAGGTCGAAGCCGTGCAACTGGTGCGCGCCTACGATGACGCCGATCTGGTTCAGGGCTACCCGGCGTACATTCGCTTGTCGAAAACCTTCGATGCTGGCTCGGCCCTGCTGTTCGATGGCCTCGACCACAAGGAATACGTGATCCAGTTCGTGATCCAGCCGAAAAGCAAAACCGACCCGCGCCTGATCAAATTCGTCGACATCTACCAGCATTCGCCAGCCGTTCGCGCTGCCCTGGACAAGGCTCACGGCAAGCTCTATCAAGCCGGTTGGGAAAGCTGAACATGACGGCCGCTATCCAACAGCGACTGGAAATTCCAGAGCCTCAGAAAGCCGAACAGACCGAACTGCACCCGGACCTGAACCGTGCTCATGTGCGCTTTATCGGTCTGGGCAAAACCTACAACGGCCAGCAAGGTCCGGTGGCGGCGCTGCACGGCATCGACCTGGCGATCCAGCGCGGTGAAGTGTTCGGCATCATCGGCCGCAGCGGCGCCGGCAAGTCGTCGCTGATCCGCACCATCAACCGCCTCGAACAACCGAGCACGGGCCGCGTGCTGATCGATCAAGTGGACATCGGCGAGTTCGATGAAGACCGCCTGGTAACACTGCGTCGCCGCATCGGCATGATCTTCCAGCACTTCAACCTGATGTCGGCCAAGACCGTTTGGCAGAACGTCGAGTTGCCGCTGAAGGTCGCCGGTGTGCCGAAGGAAAAACGCGAGCAGAAGGTTCGTGAACTGCTGGAACTGGTCGGCCTGCAAGAGAAACACAAGGCATACCCGGCGCAGTTGTCCGGCGGCCAGAAACAGCGCGTCGGCATTGCTCGCGCGCTGGTGCATGACCCGGCGATTCTGCTGTGCGACGAAGCCACCTCGGCACTGGACCCGGAGACCACGCAATCGATCCTCGGCCTGCTGCGCGAGATCAATCAGCGCCTGGGTTTGACCATCGTGCTGATCACTCACGAGATGGCAGTCATCCGCGATATCTGCGACCGCGTCGTGGTGTTGGAGCATGGGCGCATCGTCGAGCAAGGGCCGGTCTGGGAAGTGTTCGGCAACCCGCAGCATGAGGTCAGCAAAACCTTGCTCGCACCGTTGCAACATGCGTTGCCGGAGGAGCTGCAAAGTCGCCTTCAGGCGCAACCACAGTCGTCTGACGCCGCCGTGGTCCTGCGTCTGCAATTCACCGGCAGCGCCACGGACGAACCGGATCTGGCCGCGTTGTTCGCCGCACTCGGTGGCCGTGTGCGTTTGCTGCAAGGCGGCGTGGAACGGATTCAGGGCCATGCACTGGGGCAACTGCTGCTGGCGGTGGCCGGCTCGTCGCTCGGTGCAGAAGAACTGCGCCAGCGCGCCGGTCACTGGGCACAACAGGTGGAGGTGCTGGGTTATGTGGTTTGATCGCTTGCTGCAAGGTTTCATCGACACGTTTTTGATGGTGGGCGTGTCCTCATTGATCGCGCTGCTGGCGGGCATTCCGATGGCGGTGATTCTGGTCACCAGCGACAAGGGCGGAATCTACGAAGCACCGGTGCTGAACCGTGTATTGGGCGCGTTCGTGAACCTGTTTCGCTCGATTCCATTCTTGATTTTGATGGTGGCGCTGATTCCGTTCACACGGTTGATCGTTGGCACCACTTACGGTGTCTGGGCCGCTGTCGTGCCGCTGACCATTGCGGCCACGCCTTTCTTTGCGCGTATCGCGGAAGTCAGTTTGCGTGAAGTGGATTTCGGGTTGATCGAGGCAGCGCAGGCGATGGGGTGCCGGCGTTGGCACATTGTCTGGCATGTGTTGTTGCCTGAGGCGCTGCCGGGGATTGTGGGTGGTTTCACCATTACCTTGGTGACAATGATCAACTCATCGGCCATGGCCGGGGCGATTGGTGCCGGTGGGCTTGGGGACATCGCGTATCGGTACGGGTATCAGCGGTTTGATAGCCAGATCATGCTGACGGTGATTGTGTTGCTGGTGGTGCTGGTGGCGGTGATTCAGTTGGGTGGGGATCGGTTGGCGCGGGGTCTTAATAAGCGTTGAATCCGGCTGAAGTCTTTGATCGACAGTGATACCGCTTTCGCGGGCAAGCCTCGCTCCTACGGTAGTTGCATCGTCCAAACGATCACAAAACTCTGCAGGAGCGAGGCTTGCCCGCCAATGGCTGCCCAGCAGCCACCGGCGTCATGGCGTATATTCGGCGAACTCACATTGCCTGCGTAGCCCGACCATGAAACAGACTCCCGCCGACCTCGAGCAGATCACCTCTACCACACTGAGTCATTACAACTCGGTGGCCGAAGGTTTTCGCGAAGGGACGCGTGACCATGACGTCAGCCAGAACATCGATGCGCTGTTGCGGCATATCCAGGGCGAGGCGCCGTTCGACATTCTCGATTTTGGCTGCGGGCCGGGACGTGATTTGCAAACTTTCACGCGCATGGGCCACACAGCGGTCGGGCTCGACGGTTCGGAGAAGTTTGCGCAAATGGCCCGCGAGGACAGTGGTTGTGAGGTGTGGCAGCAGGACTTTCTGAAGCTTGATCTGCCGGCCGGGCGTTTTGACGGGATCTTCGCCAATGCCGTGCTGTTCCACATTCCGCGTCAGGAATTACCTCGGGTGTTGAAGGAGTTGTATGAGGCATTGAGGCCGGGTGGGGTGTTGTTCAGTTCGAATCCGCGTGGCGAGAATCAGGAAGGCTGGAACGGGCCGCGTTATGGGGCGTATCACGATCTCCAGGCGTGGCAGGAACGGCTGACCGAGGCTGGGTTTGTGGAGCTTGAGCATTACTATCGGCCAGCCGGGCTGCCGAGGGAGCAGCAGCCCTGGTTGGCGAGTGTCTGGCGCAAAACAGTGTAGTCAATGCCGACGCCTTCGCGGGCAAGCCACGCTCCCACAGGTTTTGCGTCTAGCACAACGCCAAGATCGACAAAAAGCCTGTGGGAGCGGGCTTGCCCGCGATGGTCTTCAGCGCACCGAAGAAACCTGATAATTCATCACCGTCCCGTCCAGGCCAAACGCCGTGACGCTATGCCCCGCCAACCGTTTGCCTTCAACCTCACGCTCGCGCGAATCAAAATTGGCCACCAGCCGTGTGCCATCGGCAAACGTGGTTTGCTGCACCTGGCGGTCCTCGCTCAACCAGCGGAAATCCGTCATCGCCTCAGCCGCCAGTCGCTCATGCAGCGGCCGAAAAAAAGCATCCTGTCGTGCAATCACTGGAAGCCGCTGCTTTAACGTATCGGCGCTCAGGTGATAAAGCGGCGGCACGTTATAGAGCAACTGCGTCAGTTCGTTCTCCGCCCGCACATTGCTCAGCTTCAGGCTGTCGAATAACCAGTGATGGGTGGTGATCACCGACCCGTGGAACACTGCCTGATACAGCGGCAAGCGCGTCTGCGGGGCAAAGTGCGCCGTGCGATAGGGTTCCTTGAGCGGCACCGTTTTGAAAAAAACCTGAGGCTTTTCGTTGGGAAACCAGCGGCCCAGGTAATAGGGTGATTCAGGGTTCTTGCTCATGTCCGGATCGCCCCAGCCGATCACCGGTGTCTGCATACCATGAGCAAAAAGCACGCCCCGCGCGGTGGTGGCGTTGCCGTCCTCGGAGCCGGCCGGCAGTTGCAATGCCTCATTCAACCAACGCGAAGCGTCGATATTGCCCTCGGCATTTTGCGCCTGGGTCATGGTGGCGCCGGGGCGATAGCTGTCGAACAACATGCCCGTGGCGTAGGCGTCGAGAAACCAGCTATTGAACCCGGCCTTGGCCTGCACGGCGCGGATTCGAGCCTCAAGCAATGGCCGTACACAACGCGGATCGGTGTAATGCCCCGACTGCTGGAAACCGCTTTTGAAGGCGCCGCTGTTCAACACAATCGCGCATTCAAGGTTGGCCCGTGAGCCGAGGTGCGCGGTGGTCCAGTCCGGGTTTTCAATGGCGGTCAATGCGGTTTCGTAAGAATCGTAAGGCGCCACCAGATAACCGGCCGCCACGCCTTGGCTCACCGCTTCAGGATGCCAGAGTCCGCCCTCCCAGCCCTCGCCGAGGCCTAACCATAAACGCGACAACCCAGCGGCCTGCAGTTGTTCAAATGTTCTCGGCGACAACGTGCTGCCCCAGCGTTCCGGGGTGGCCGTCAGCGCCTCGGCGAACGCTTTCGCCACTTCCGTGCGCAGCCGGCCAAAACCCTCAGCCAGTTTTTGCATGTCCGGCTCAACGACTGATTGCCAGCCACTTCGCGCCTTTTGATTGAGCGCGCCGTTGAGGCTGCGCAACAACGCAGTTTGCTGGTAAGGGTCGAGAGAAGGTTGGGCGCGACTCAGGATCTGCCGGGTTTCAGCGTCGAAACTGCCACGCAACTCTCTGGCCAGGCCGCCAGTGCCCCGCAGCAGTTTCAGCAATGCCGGCCAACTGCGCACATCATCGGACCCGAGCAGGTCATTGCCCCACAGATAAACATGGCTGGCCCCCAACAGCTTTTTCGCCTCGGGGGTATTCAGCAGTTTGTCGCTCAAGGGCTCGTATTGCCCGTTGTCGATCAACCATTGTCGATAGCGTTTGGCACTGGCCAAGGGATCGGCATCGCCCAACGACAGCGTGAAGGTCAACGGTGTACCGGGCTCAAGCGAGGTGAACTCGTGACGGGCGGCCAGCGCCAGGGTCTTGCCTTCGGCGCTGAACGTGAGGCGATTGTTGTATGGATTGGTCATTAGCCAGTTCAGCGTGAAACTGCCGTGATCGACGCCCCACAGCGGCAGGCTCAGGTCCTGGGTGGTATTGAACTCGCCTCGATCGAGCAAAAAGGACTGCCACAGCGGATCCCCGGTCGGCACGTAATGCCCCTCCGCCAATGGCCAGATCAAGCCCTTGCCCATGGCGATACCCGGTTGTTTGAGAAAGCTCAACTCACCAGGATCGCGGGCCGTTATGGTCAAGGAGAGGTCGCGCTGGTCGAGGGTGGCACTCAACGCCCAGGCGCCATCGTCCCATTGCCAGTTCATGTGAGTGTCGCTCTGTACAAGATGGCTGACCTTGTGCACGGACACACCGACCGACACCTGCACGGGCGCAATTTGCGCAGGAGTGGCGCGAATCGCCAGCGTCGCGGGGTCGAGTTCGACACGCCACAGAGGGTTTTCGAGCACGCTATCGGCCAGCGTCCAGCGCGACAGCAACAGGCCAGCGATCAGCAACACTAAGCGAAACATCAAGTGTCCCTTCTTCAGATGAAAAGGGACACTAACGCATTGCGCCAGTCGTGTAAGTCAGACCGTTCCTAAAATACCAGCCACATGAATCAACGCGTCGGCACCGATGCCTCTTTCTTCGGCTCGCGAATCTTGTACCAGGCCACATACAGCGCCGGCAGAAACAACAGCGTCAGCAACGTCGCGATGATGATGCCGCCAATCATCGCGTAAGCCATCGGCCCCCAGAACACTTCGCGGGCAATCGGGATCATCCCCAGGCTCGCCGCCGCGGCCGTCAGCAGAATCGGCCGGCGACGGTGTTCCGTGGCTTGTGCCACTGCATCCCACGGGGCTAGTCCCTCTTTCTCCAACTCTTCGATCTGCGTCACCAGAATCACCGAGTTGCGGATGATGATGCCGATCAGCGCCAGAATCCCGAGGATCGCCACGAAGCCCATCGGCGTACCTGTCGGGATCAGCGCCAGTACCACGCCGATCAGGCCCAGCGGCGCGACGCTGGCCACCAGGAACAGCTTCTGAACGCTGTGCAACTGGATCATCAGGAAGGTCGCCATCAGGAAGAGCATCAACGGCACAACCTTGGCAATCGGCCCCTGGGACTTGGCACTTTGCTCAACCGTACCACCGGTGGCGACCGTGTAACCCACCGGCAAACTGGCGGCGAATTTGTCGATGGCCGGCTTCAGTTGCTTGACCAGATCGGTCGGCTGAATCTCGTCGCGCACCGCCGCCTTGATGGTGATCGTCGGTTTTCGGTCGCGACGCCAGACCAGCGGCTGCTCCAGTTCATAGCGTACGGTCGCGAAGGCCAACAGCGGAATCGAGGTGCCGCTCGGCGTGACGATCTGCAGGTTCTGCAAGGTTTCCGGCGTACCGCGCTCCGCGTCCACCGCGCGGCCAACGACGTTGATCAGGTAGATATCGTCATCGACCTGCGTCACCGGCGCACCGACCACAATGCTGTTCATCAGGTTGGCCACGTCTTCCGACGACAGCCCCAGTTGCCGCACCTTGTCCTGGGCGATGTCGATGCGCAGGACTTTGCCCGGCTCGTTCCAGTCGTAAATGATCTCGCCGATGTGCGAGTTCTTGTCCAGTTCGGTGGCCAGGGCGATGGCGTGTTTACGCACCTGGTCGATGTCCTTGCCGCTGACCCGGTACTGAATCGGCCGCCCGACAGGCGGGCCCACTTCCAGCGCCTGGACGTAGCTGCCGATGCCAACGAAATCCTTGCGCAAGCGCTCGCGCAAACGCTGACTCAGGGCTTCTCGCGATTCCGGGCCCTTGCTGACGATGACCAATTGCGCGTAGTACGGATTCTGCAATTGCTGGTCGAGCGGCAGGTAGAAACGGATCGCCCCCTCGCCGATGTAGGTGCTCCAGCGCACGATGTCCGGATCGTCCTTGAACGTGGCTTCGAGCTTGTCCACCACCTTGCGGGTTTCGGCAATCGAGGCGTTTTGCGGCAGGTTCAGGTCTACGAGGATTTCCGGGCGGTCGGAGGACGGGAAGAACTGGTTCTGCACGAACTGCATGGAAAACACCGATGCCACGAACAAGGCAATGGTGATGCCGATGGCCCACCAGCGATTGCGCATGGCCCAGAGCATGCTGTAATTGAAGGCACGGCCAATGCGCCCAGGCTCGGTGTCGTGGGCTTTCACGTTGGCGCTGAGGATGTGCACGCCAATCACCGGCGCGAACAACACCGCGACGACCCACGACACAAGCATCGCCACTGCAATCACCGCGAACAGCGAGAAGGTGTACTCGCCCGCCGAACTGGCGTTCAGGCCGATCGGCACAAAACCGGCCACCGTCACCAGCGTACCGGTGAGCATCGGGAACGCGGTCGAGGTGTAGGCGAAGGTGGCCGCCTGCTCCTTGGTTTCGCCCATTTCCAGGCGGGTGACCATCATCTCCACCGTAATCATCGCGTCGTCCACCAACAGGCCAAGGGCGATAATCAACGCGCCGAGGGAAATCCGCTGCATGGTGATGCCGCTGTACTCCATGAAGACGAAGACCAGCGCCAGCACCAGCGGAATCGAGCACGCCACCACCAAACCGGCGCGCACGCCGAGGCTGACGAAGCTGACGATCAGCACGATCACCACCGCTTCAAACAGTGCGCTGGTGAAGCCGCCGACGGCCTTTTCCACAACGGCAGCCTGGTCGGAAACGTTGTACACACCAACGCCCACAGGCAAGTCAGCGGTAAAGTCGGTCATGCGCTCGTGCAGCGCCTTGCCGAAATCCTGAATGTTGCCGCCCTTCTTCATGGCGATGGCGAGTCCGATGCCCGGGTGACCGTTGAAGCGAAACTCCGGCGTCGACGGGTCGACATAACCCCGGCTGATGTCCGCAATGTCAGCCAGACGATAGAAGCGATCGTTGAGCCGCAGGTTGACGTTTTCCAGGTCTTTTTCGGAAGCGAACTGCCCCGTGGTGCGCACGGAAATCCGCTCCGGCCCGGCTTCAATGACCCCGGCCGGCGTCACGGCGTTTTGCGATTGCAGGCTCTCCACGACCTGGCGCTGATCGATGCCCAGCGCCGCCAATTTACGGGTGGAAAAGTTCAGGTACAGCACTTCATCCTGCTCGCCGACCATCTCGACCTTGCCCAGACCCGGCACCTCACGGATCTCGGCGCGGACCTGCTCGACGTAATCGCGCAACTGGCGCATCGACAAGCCGTCGGCGGTGAAGGCGTACACCGAACCGAACACATCACCGAATTCGTCGTTGAACCCCGGCCCTTGCAGGCCCTTGGGGAAGTCGCCGCGGATGTCGTTGATCTTCTTGCGCACCTGGTACCAGATTTCCGGAATGTCCTTGGAACTGGTGGTGTCGCGCAGGTTGACGAACACCGTCGATTCGCCGGGACGGGTGTAGCTTTTCACATAGTCGAGGGAGTCGAGCTCTTCGAGTTTTTTCTCGATGCGGTCAGTGACCTGCTTGAGGGTTTCTTCCTGGGTCGCACCGGGCCAGCGGGTCTGGATCACCATGGTCTTGATGGTGAACGAGGGGTCTTCTTCGCGCCCCAGGTTCATGTACGAAAACACGCCCATCAGCAGCGCGATGAACATCAGATACCAGACAAACGACTGATGTTTGAGGGCCCATTCGGATAAGTTGAAACTCCCTTTCATTGTGGGTTGTCCTCGTCGATTTTCACTTTTTGCCCAGGTTTCAGGCTGTTCACACCGGCACTGACGACGCGCTCGCCGGATTTCACGCCGCTGGCCAGGACCATGGTGGTGTCGGTGCGACTGATCAGGCTGATGTCTCGCGGGGAAACGGTCTGGTTCTGCGGGTCGATGACCCAGATTCGCGATTTGCCATCGACTTCCTGGAGCGCGGTCAACGGCAGCTCAATGCGCGGTTTGATGGCTGAACTGAGCGTCACGCTGATCGCCGTGCCCAGGCGAAAGCCCGGTGGCGTATCGGTCAGCGTCAGGCGGGCGCGACGGGTGCGGGTGGCGCTTTGGGCCTGGGGTTCGATTTCGCGAACGATGGCGGTGGTGGTGATGCTCGGGTCCAGTTGCACGGCGACCTGAAACACCACGTCCGTCGGCAACTGATCGACCAGCGTGTCGGGCAGGTCGATCACCGCTTCCTTGATGTCCGGCTGCGCCAACGTCACCACTTGCTGGCCGGCGGTCACCACTTGCCCGGCTTCGGCATTCCACGCGGTGACGATGGCTTTGTGGTCAGTGCGCAGTTCGACGTAACCGAGTTGATCCCTGGCCTGATCGACCGCCGCCTTCGCTTGATCGAGGGAGGCCTGAGTGGTTTTCAGATCGGTCTGGGCGATGTCCAGCTGGGCCTGCGCACCGACCCCGCGATCGAACAGTTCCTGCTGACGCCGGGCGTTGGCCTGAGCGTTGATCAGTTGCGCCTGAACCTTCGCCAGATCGCCCTCAGCCGAGCGCAACTGATTTTGTTGATCCGTGGGATCGAGCGTGGCGAGCAAGGCACCTTTCTCGACTTCGGCGCCGACATCTACGTTGCGACTGGCGATCCGCCCCGGCACGCGGAAACCGACATTGGTTTCGTAACGGGCCTGGATGCTGCCGGCGAAGCGGCCGAGCGTTTCCTCGTCCAGCGCCTGGACCTTGATCGACAGCACCGGGCGTACCGGTTCCGGCGGCGGCTCTTTTTCCGAACAGGCCACCAGCATCACACCGGCAAACACCAGCAACAGGCGCTTCATGGCTGGGCTCCTTCGGCCAGGTCTTTATAGGTGTTTTCGGCGATTTCCACTTTCACGCCTGGGTGCAGCAACTGGCCGCCAGCAATGATGACTTTTTCGCCGCCCTTCAGGCCGTCGCTGATGATGACTTTGCCGGTCAGGTAACGACCGACCGTGACCGTATGCAACTGCGCCTTGCCTTCGTCGTCCACCAGCCACACGGCCGGGTCGTTGAGGTTTTTGGTCAGGGCCGACCACGGCAGCTCAACCGCCGACTTGCCCGGCGTCTTCGCCGTGGCGCTGACCACCGAACCAAGCTGCATGCCCTCCGGCAGACCGTTAAGGGTGACTTTGACCTGCACCGTGCCGGTCTGCGCGGAAACGGCCGGGGTGATTTCCCGAACCGTGCCCGTGGTCTTGATGGACGGGTTACCGAGCAGGCTGACCACGATCGTTTTGTCCTCGGGAGCCTCCGCCAGCAGCGATTCGTAGACGTTGAACACTGCGTCACGCTCACCGTCCCGGGCGAGGCTGAAAATCGGCATCGTGGCTTGCACCACCTGGCCGACTTCGGCCTGACGGGCCGTAATCACCCCCGGCGCGTCGGCGATTAGCGCGGTGTAACTCAGTTGCTCACGGGCATTGGCCAGTTGCGCCTGGGCGGCTGTCAGCGCGCTCTGGCTGCTGCGCAATGCGGCCTGGGCAGAGTCGAATTCGCTTTGACTGGTGTAGCCCTTGGGCAGGAGTTTTTGCTGGCGAACGAAGGCCGCAGCAGACTGTTTGACCCGCGCCTGTTCGGCGACGACCTGCGCCTGGGCCGAGTCGACGTTGGTCTGCAAGTCTTTCGGATCGAGTTTGGCGAGCACTTGTTTGGCCGACACCCGGTCACCGACATCGACCATACGCTGGATGATCTTGCCGCCGACGCGAAACGACAGCTCAGTCTGGACGCGAGCCTGAACATCGCCGGTGAGGGTCACGGATACGGCGTAGTCCGCCGGTTTGACGGCTTGCACGAAGACCCGTGGACGGTCCTTTTCGACCTGGGGTTTTTCGCCGCAGGCGCTCAACAGGACAAGGAGGCTCAGGCCAACCACTCTTTTCAATCCGGGACCAGCCATGCAGACTCCTTTGCGTTGTACGAACGTGCCAATGGCGATACGACTGTGAGCTTAGAACAGGGTTCAACAGGTGCACAGGATTGCTGCATCCTCTTTGCCAAGAGGCTTACCTGTGGCGAGGGAGCTTGCTCCCGCCGGCCGGTCCGCGCTTGGGCGCAGCAGTCGCAAACCCTGCAATCGCGTTTTGCCTGACACACCTCACGAATGCTTTGGGTCTGCTTCGCAGCCCAGCGCGAGCAAGCTCGCTCGCCACAAAAGTTCGCTCGCCACAGGGGATCACGGTGTTCCCGACAATAAGGCAAACTGGCGGACCATGCAGCAGGATGCTTCCCATGCTCAAAACCCTCGCGGTGGCCAATTACCGCTCGATCAATAAACTGGTGATTCCGCTGGGTCGTTTGAACCTGATCACAGGGCCGAACGGCAGCGGTAAATCCAACCTCTACCGCGCGTTGCGCCTGCTGGCGGAAACCGCCCAAGGCGGCGTGGTCAATGCGTTGGCCCGCGAGGGTGGGCTGGATTCGACCTTCTGGGCCGGACCGGAAAACATCACCCGGCGCATGCGTAACGGTGAAGTGCCGATCGAGGCGACCGTGCGTCACGGCGTCAAACGCCTGCGCCTGGGGTTTGCCGGCGAAGATTTCGGTTACTCGATCAGCCTGGGGCTGCCCGATTCCAACGGTCATTTCATGTTACCCGGACACAGTTCACCCATTCCGTCACGGTTCAGCCTCGATCCGCAAATCAAGCGCGAATGCCTGTGGGCCGGGGCGTTCTATCGTCCAGCGAGCCTGCTGGTGGATCGCGACGGCCCGATGATCCGCACCCGAACCAACCGCAACTGGGACGTGCTGGCTCAACACACGCCGACTTTCGACAGCCTGTTCGATCAGGTCGGCAGTCTGCGTACCTCGCCGGAGGTTCTGGAGATGCGTGAGTTCATCCGCCGCTGGCGCTTCTACGATCACTTTCGCAGCGACGCCGACGCACCGGTGCGTCAGCCACAACTGGGCACCCGCACCCCGGTGCTGCACCACGACGGCAGGGATCTGGCGGCGGCATTGCAGACCATTATCGAAATTGGCGACCCCGAAGCTTTGCGCAACGCCATCAGCGATGCGTTTCCCGGTGCACGGCTGCATATCGAGCCGCTGGCCGGCGGCCGGTTCGCCATCGAGTTTTATCAGGAAGGGTTGTTGCGACCGTTGTCAGCGGCGGAGTTATCCGACGGGACGTTGCGGTATTTGCTGTTGGTGGCAGCGCTGTTGACGCCGCGCCCGCCGACATTGATGGTGCTGAACGAACCGGAAACCAGCCTGCATCCGGACCTGTTGCCGGCGTTGGCGCGCTTGATTATCCGGGCGTCGGAGCAGTGTCAGGTGTGGGTGGTGTCCCATGCGCGGCGGCTGATCTCGGCGTTGCAGGAAGACCCGGAATGCAACTGTATTGTGCTGGAGAAAAACCTCGGCCAGACCGGGATTGTCGGGCAGCGGATGCTGGATGAACCGGCGTGGTATTGGCCGGATTGATCGTCCCACCCTCTGTGGCGAGGGAGCTTGCTCCCGTTCGGCTGCGCAGCCGCCGCAATGCGTTGCCTCAGGCAAATCGCATACACAGGTTTTAGGGCCGCTGCGCGCCCCAGCGGGAGCAAGCTCCCTCGCCACAGGTGGGAACAATCAGACTGGGCGAATCAACCCTGCCACTTCCCACCCTCGACAATCACGCTCTCAGGCTTGGTGTCATCGCTCAGCTCCTTGCGCACGTACTGGTCGTACAGCTTGAGCAAATATTTCTCTTCACCCAGCTTCGCCAACTCGGCGTTCACCCAGTCACGCAGTTCGATATTGCCCTTCTTCACCGCCGGTGCAATCGGCGCTTCGGCGCCCAGTGTCTGGCTCAGCACGCGATAGCCTGGGTTCTGCTTGGCCCAGCTGAACAGCACCAGATTGTCTTGCGCGTACGCATCGCCACGACCATTGGCCAACGCTTGCAGGGACTCGGAGTTTTTCTCGAACTTCAGCAGTTTCCAGTCCGGATGGTTTTTGGTCAGCCAGATGTCCGCCGTTGTGCCGGTGGTAACGATGGTGGTGCGGGTTGCCAGGTCATCGAGGTTTTTCACGTCGCTGGCCTGTGGCACCAGCGCCTGCACCGCGACTTTCAGGTTCGGGTTGGTAAATTCCACCGCTTCCTTGCGCTCCGGGGTCACGGTCATGTTGGCCAGGATCAGGTCGACCTTGTCGCTTTGCAGAAACGGAATCCGGCTCGCCGGCTCCACGGCAACGAACTCGACCTTGTTTTCATCGCCCAGCAGGTCCTTGGCGAACTGGCGGCCGATGTCGGTATCGAAACCGACGTAACGCCCGGCTTCATTGACGAATCCAAACGGTGGCTTGTCGGTGAAGACGCCGACGATCAACTTGTCCCGTGCCTTGATTTTGTCCAGGTAGCTGGCCGGCGCGGTGCTTTCGCTGGCGACTTTCGGCTTCGGTGGTTCTTCGGTTTTGTTGCAGCCGGCCAGCAGTGCGAGGCCGAGCAGCGGGAGTAGCAGCAGAGAAGACTTGGCAGTTTTCATGGCAGTTCCAGTTCCTTTGTTTGAGTCGTTTTGGGTAGTGCGGCGACGTAGGAGAACTTCTCCAGGAACTGCTGCGCTCGTGCGGTTTGCGGGTTCGTAAAGAAAATCTCGGGTGGGTTTTGTTCAAGGATTCGTCCGGCATCCATGAACACGATTCGGTCAGCCACGGCGCGGGCAAAGGCCATTTCGTGGGTGACGATCAGCAGCGTCATGCCTTCGCGGGCCAGGCCCTGGATGACTTCCAGCACTTCCTTGACCATTTCCGGGTCGAGGGCGGCGGTGACTTCATCGAACAACATGACCTTGGGGTTCATGCACAGCGAGCGGACGATGGCGATGCGTTGCTGCTGGCCGCCGGAGAGCTGGCGCGGAAACGCATCGCGCTTGTCCGAGAGGCCCACGCGCGCCAGCAACGCTTCGGCCTGATCCCGGGCTTCGCGGCGTTCGCGTTTCTGCACCTTGACCGGGCCCAGCAGCAGGTTGTCGAGCACGCTCATGTGCGGAAACAGGTGATAACTCTGGAACACCATGCCGATCTGCTGCCGCACTTCGCGCCAGTCGGTGCCCTTGTCCAGCAACTCGCGGCCGGCCAGTTTCAGGCTGCCGCTGTGGGCGACTTCCAGCCCGTTGAGGCAACGCAGCAACGTGCTTTTGCCGCAGCCACTGGGGCCGAGGATGACGATCACTTCGCCGGACTTCACTTGCAGGTCGATACCGTTCAGCACCTGCTGTTCGCCGAAAAACTTGTTGAAACCCTTGAACTCGATCAATGCGCTCATGCTTGCGTCCAGCGCCGCTCCAGCACGCGCGAGGCGGCCGAGAGCGGGTAGCAGATGAAAAAGAAAAACAGGAACAGCGCGCCGTAGATCAGCACGGATTCGTAGGTGCGTTCGATGATCTGCTGACCGACCTTGACCACGTCCACCACACCGATCAGCACCGCCAGCGAGCTGGTCTTGATGATGCGCGTGTAGACGTTGATGGTCGGCGGCGTCATGCGTTTCAGCGCCTGGGGCAACAACACGTAGCCGTAGAGTTGCGGGCCGTTCAGGCCAATCGACAACCCCGCTTCACGCTGACCGCGCGGCAATGAATGCAACGCGCCGCGCACCACTTCGCCGACCTCGCTGGCGCCCCACAGCGACAGCACCAGCACTGCGCACCAGAAGCTCGGAATGCTCAGGCCGAAGAAGATCGGCAAACCGAAGAACAGCAAGTACAACCAGACCAGTACCGGGATCGCCCGGAACAGCTCCAGATACACCCGCAAAATCGCATGCAGCCACTTCGAATTCAGCGTGCGCAACACGCCGTAGAACACGCCGCCAACAGTGCTGATGGCGATGCTCAGGAAAGAAATCGACAGGGTTTGCGCAGCGCCCTTGCCCAGTTGCGGCAATGACACCCACAACAACTCAAGACCCGAACTGGCCATGCTGGAGCCTCCTTTCCAGACGGCTGAGCAACAGCGACAGCGGCAAGAACAGCAACACGCAAATCAGCGTCAGCACGGCGAGCATTTCGTAGGTTTTGTAGTAGAGCGCGATGTAGCTTTTGGTGGTGTAGAGAATCTCTGGCACCGCCACGGCCGAAACCACGGTGGTTTCCTTGAGCAGGAAAATGAAGTTGGCGAACAGCGACGGCAGGCTGAGGATGCCGGCTTGCGGCAGGATCACGTAGCGAAGTAATTGCCCATGGGACAAACCGATGGAGCGACCGGATTCCAGCTGCGCCTGAGGCACTGCGTCCACACCCGCTCGCAGTACTTCCGTGAGGTAAGCACCGCCCAGGAACGTCATGGTGATGATCGCTGCCGCAAACCCCGAGACCTTGATGCCCAGCGCCGGCAAGGCGAAGTAAACGAAGAACAGCTGGATAAGCAGCGGCGTATTGCGCGCCAGCTCCACGTACAGCCCGACCAGGCGTTGCAGGTAAGGCGTGCGGAACACCAGAATCGTCGCGTTGATCAGCGCCACCAGCATCGACGTGCCGATGGCGATGAAGCCGACCTGCAGCGTCACGCCCACGGCCTTGAGAAACGCCGGCAAGGTGCTGAGGATAAAAGCGTAATCGAAATTCATTGAACATCCTGGACGCCGCTCGGTAAGCGACGGTGGTGCGGTCCATGGGCGGTGGATAACCACCCGGCAGGTACCGACTTTAAAGGTATAAAAAGAAGAATTTAAATACCGTTAAAGCATATTGATATCACGCAAAAAACTATCCTGCGGATTTGCTGCGACGCAGGAAGACGACTATTTTCCTTTTGGCTGTAGGAAGGATCTTTTTTTCGAAATAGCCCTCCAAGGACGCACAGCTATTGGCCAGACTCCCCCGGCCAAACCATCACAAGGAAGAGAACATGGCTGACGTAAAAGCACCGCAGCGACTGGATCCGCAGGACATCGTGAAGTTATTGGTGGCGTTGCGCAGGGCGTTGAAGGCCAGGGTGGCCTGAGCGCCCTGGCAGTTCTGGTAGCTCTGATAGCTCTGATAGCTCTGATAGCTCTTGATTTTGTGGCGAGGGAGCTTGCTCCCGCTCGGCTGCGCAGCAGTCGTAAAACCAGCCAACGCGATGTACCTGCCAGCAGTTATTGGGGTCGCTTCGCAACCCAGCGGGAGCAAGCTCCCTCGCCACAGATACCTCATTTGCAATAGAGTGTGCAGGCACAAAAAAACGCCGACGCTTTGAAAGCCGTCGGCGTTTGAAACCTTGAAGGGGTTCGATGCTGCGTCGAATCAGAACGCCGGCAATACTGCGCCGCTGTACTTCTTGGCGATGAAGGCTTTCACTTCAGGGCTGGTCAATGCCTTGGCCAGTTTCTGGATGGCTACGCTGTCCTTGTTGTCCGGACGAGCCACCAGGAAGTTCACGTAAGGCGAATCGGCACCTTCGATCACCAGCGCGTCTTTGGCCGGGTTCAGACCGGCTTCCAGCGCGTAGTTGGTGTTGATCAGGTCCAGGTCAACCTGGTCCAGAACGCGCGGCAGCATGGCCGATTCCAGTTCCTTGAACTTGAAATTGTGCGGGTTCTTGGCGATGTCTTTCGGGGTAGCCAGAGCGTTTTTCGGGTCTTTCAACTCGATCAGGCCAGCCTTCTGCAGGAGGAGCAGAGCACGGCCGCTGTTGCTGCCTTCGTTCGGCAGAGCGATGGTCGCGCCGTTTGGCAGATCAGCCAGTTTTTTGTACTTCTTCGAGTAGCCACCGAACGGTTCAACGTGAACGCCGATCACAGTCACCAGGTTGGTGCCTTTGCCTTCGTTGAAGTTTTTCAAGTACGGCAGGGTCTGGAAGTAGTTGGCGTCCAGACGCTTCTGGTCAACCTGTACGTTCGGCTGAACGTAGTCGGTGAAGACTTTGATTTCCAGGTCCACGCCTTCTTTGGCGAGGGTTGGCTTGATCAGTTCCAGAATCTCGGCGTGTGGGACCGGGGTCGCCGCGACCACCAGTTTCTCGCCAGCCTGGGCCAGGCCCGCGGTCAGGGCAGCCGCCAGTGCGGTGAACAACAGAACCTTTTTCATGCAGTGTCCTTATCGAAAATCACGGTCGTCATCGACGACGGCTTGTTTAGTACGAGTGCCAGTGAAGTGCTATCGCTGGCGTGAAGCGGACAATACCGGGATTTTTTATTCCCGAACAATATCTTTTATTCACTTTCATATTCCATTTTGTACATACAGCTCTAGCTCGCGCATCGACCGCATTTTTGCGTTTGCCATGAGCAAGCTTCGCTCCTACAGAAGCGCAGCGTTTTTGAGAAGTTTCTTCAGGGCGTCCTTTTCGGCGGCAGATCCGCTGCTGAGGATTTGCTTCAGTTGCTGCTCGATCTGCACCAGTGGCGCAGGCAGATTCAAATGCTCCGGCAAGATCTCGTCCCCGGTGCTCACCAGCAGCGCAAAGTGAATGACGTTCTCCAGCTCTCGGGTGTTGCCGGGCCAGCTATGCGCCTCTAACAACTGTTGAGCCGCTTCGCTGATCAGCGGCACTGGCAAATCGAGTCGCTGGCTGTAGATGCCCAGAAAGTACTCGGACAAAGACAGGATATCGCCCACTCGCTCACGCAACGCCGGCAGTTCCAACTGCCCCTCGCTGAGGTAGTGATAAAGCCGCTCATGGAATTTACCGGCGGCCACGGCTTGCGCCAGGTCAATGCTGGTTGCAGCCACAAGACGCACGTCCACCGGGCTCGGTTGAGGCGCACCGACGCGGGTGACTTCATGGTTTTCCAATGCGGCGAGCAACTTGATCTGAATCGGCAACGGCAGGTCGCCGATCTCGTCCAGATACAGCGTGCCGCCATTGGCCGAGCCGAACCAGCCGGCGCGACTGCTTGCCGAACCGCTGTAACTGCCGGCCGCATAGCCGAACAATTCGGCGTCGGCGTAGGTCGGGCTGATCGCGCCGCAATTGACCGAGACGAATAACCCACCGCGATCACTGGCGCGATGGATGTGCCGCGCCAACAACTCTTTACCGCTACCGGTTTCACCACGGATCAATACGGAAATCGAACGCGGCGCCAGTTGCTCCAGCTCCTCGCGCAATTGCCGCGAGCGCGGATCAACGAACACCAGCGCCTTGGCGCGGATGCTCAGTGGACTTTTTTCTGCGTCGGGAAAGGTCAGCAGCGGCTGACCGAAGGCTTCAAAACTCATGGCAGGCTCCCGGCCAAAACCGCCGGGAGGCGGGGGCCGTTTTTAAAAAAAGAAAATACTCAAGCGCGGCGCAGGGCGTGATGTTCCATGCGGTTTTGCAGGCGATACAGATAAGCAAAACCCTGCTCCCAACGCTGGTGACCGGACTTCACGTTGATGTGCCCGGCACCCGACAGAATCCCCGCCTCGGCGCCCCAGTTACGGGCCAGTTCCAGGGCACGCGGTGCGCTGACGGCATTGTCGTTGTCGGAGCTGACGACCTGGCTCGGAAACGGCAAAAGGTGGGTCGGGATCGGTGCGAAGTTGCGCAGCGCCGGCGCGCAGGCCGGGCGCTCGACGTCTGCCGGCGCGACCAGCAAGGCGCCGCGCACCTGACGCAGAAAATTCAGCGGTGCAGTGGCCGCCCAATGCGCGACCGTGATGCAACCCAGGCTATGGGCAATCAGGATCACCGGCGTGCTGTCGGCGGCAATCGCCTCGGCCAGCGCCGCGACCCAGTCTTCACGACGCGGCGTCAGCCAGTCGGCCTGCTCCACCCGCGCGCTGTTCGGCAGGCTGTTCTGCCAGTGGCTTTGCCAATGATCTTCTGGCGATCCTTGCCAGCCCGGCACAATCAGGTAGCGAATTGATTCGTTGCGCATGGGGAACTCTCCTGCTGCGTGTCTGTTCCCGGTCGAGTATAGGGAGGAGAGTTATATTCGTTAAGGAATAAGAAGCTATTTATTAAGATCTACATCGAATATGAGACACGATCCATGTGGGAGCTAGCCTGCTAGCGAAAGCGGACTATCAGTCAGCATCAATGCCGTCTGATCCGCCGCATTCGCTAGCAGGCTAGCTCCCACAAAGGGTTTGTGTTTTGCCTGAGGAATAAAAAAGGGGCCGCACCCTGCCAAGGAGACGGCCCCGGAAACTCAAAATCTGTAGCGCAATGATTGGCGGAAACGGTTATCTAATAAAGGAATATTTAATTACGTTATTAGGCCTAAATCACATATGCCAATCACTCCCTAAGTCACAACTTAACGTCCCTTTGGGTCAAATTGATGACCAGCGTTTGAGTTTCCGGAAGCATCGATCAAGCCCGAGCCGCACGCACTTCCTGCGGTTCGACGGTTTCCTTGCGGACAAAGCGGTTTGCCCGCGCAAACGTACCGATATCGTTGAAGCGCACGCCCATCTCGCGCATCACCCTATGCGCCACCGGTGCCGTCATCTGGCGGATGTAAAACGGCTCCTTCACCACAAAGTGATGAATGCCGTGGGTGCTGCCGAAGTTGAAGCAGAACGCCTGCAACGGCCACAGCCACCAAGCGTTCAACACTTGTGTCTGTTGCATGACGTTGCCCGGCTCCACGTCGCCGTAGTAGTGCATGTTGGAGCTGACAAAGTGCAGGCAGAACGTACGCAACACGTTCGGGCCGATGATCACCACCGCCGCAATGTCGATTACCTGCATCACCGAGAGCGTGGTCGCCGACCATTCAATCGGTGCCCCGATCAGATGCGCAATGCCGTTGGCGGCGTGGAAGCCAAGAAACACGTACCACGCGCCCCAATGCACCAGCGCGAGTGGCGCATACACCTTCAATGCGCGCTTGATGATGCTGAACTTGTGTTCCCAGGTCTTGGCCCGCAGCATGCGGATGAACGCCGACATCACGTTATCGCCGACCATCAACAGCCGCGCAAAACCCCAGGGCTCGCCGTTGGTGATCGCCCGTTCTTCCATGTCGGTTTCCGTGCCGGAGACCTTGTGATGGTTGAGGTGCAGATGCCGACGAATCCACGGGTTGATCGTGCTCGGCCGCGCCAGCCACACCAGGCCCATCATCAGGTTGTGCGGCACCCGCTGTTTACGAAAGTACATGCTATGAATCAGGTCGTGCTCCAGCTCGTGGGTCAACGAGGCAAAGAACGCGTTGAGCAGCAGGCACACCCACCAGGCCATGTACCCGGTGAGGTAGAGCGCCGCAGAGCCAATCATTCCGGCCAGGGCGAAGGCCAGGATGCCCGCACCCAAGGCGTCCTGATGGTTGAGAATCGGGTAACGCTTGCGCAGTTCGACCCCTTTGGCCAGCACCACTTCGCGAATATGCGCAGATCGTTGGGCTGCATTCAGTCGCTGGGGACTTGCAGAAGTACCTTCCATGCTTCCATCCTCTGGTTATTGATGTTCGCATCCTGCCTTGTGAACCCTCACAACGCGGTAGCCGTGGACGCCAACCTGTTGACCGGAAGCGCCAATCAGCATGACTGAACCGACCTCCCTCGCCAGCTGGACCCGCGCCCTGCGCAAGCAACTCGATGCGCTGGGCCTCGACAGCACCGCCCTGTGTCACCAGGCGGGGCTCGACCCGCAATTGATGGACGACCCGAACGCCCGTTACCCGTTGTCCGGCACCACGCGCCTGTGGGAAATCGCCGTGCAGGTCAGTGGCGATCCGGCGATCGGCTTGCGCGTCTCGCGGTTCGTCAGCCCGACCACGTTTCACGCGCTCGGTTATGCCCTGGTGGCCAGCGGCAGCTTGCGGGAAGTGTTCGAGCGCATCGTGCGGTATCACCAGGTGGTCAGCGATGCCCTGGAGCTTGAATTGAGCCGCGCCGAAGATCGTTACCACTTCCGCCTGAAAATCCCGCCAGGCAACCCGGCGCCGGCATTCGAAGCCATCGACGCCTTCGCCGCCATTTACGTGCGCACCTGCCGCAATCGCCTTGGCCGAGACTATGCACCGCTGGCGGTGTACCTGCGCCGCCCGGAACCGGCCGACGCGCATCAATGGCACAAAGTCTTCCGCGCTCCGGTGTACTTTTCGGCGGTTGAAGACCGGCTGGAATTTTCTCTGGTGGATTTCGACAGCCACCTGGACGACGCCAATCCGGAACTGGCGGAACACAACGAAACCGTGCTCAAACGCACGCTGGCGCAACTCAAACCCCTGACCTGGGAACGCAAGGTTCGCGACGCCATTGAAGAACAACTGCCCGAAGGCGAGCCCAGCGCCGAACACATCGCCAAGACCTTGCACCTGAGCCTGCGCAGCCTGCAACGGCATCTGGCAGACGAGGGTTACCGGTTCGACACGCTGCTCAATGAAAGCCGCGAAAACCTGGCACTGCTGCATCTGCGCGACCCGCAATGCTCGTTGAGCGAGATCAGTTATTTGCTGGGGTTTGCCGACACCAGCAGCTTCAGCCGCGCGTTCAAGCGCTGGACGGGGATGACGCCGGGGCAGTTTCGGGATGGGTTGCGGTGACAGGATCCTGAAGGTGTCTGCCTGGACCGGCCCCATCGCGGGCAAGCTTCGCTCCTACAGTGGTTCTATGTGGATCACAATATCGCGGCCAATCGAAAAACCTGTAGGAGCGAGGCTTGCCCGCGAAGAGGCCAGGCCAGACACCGCAGTAATCCCTAACGCCCCCGATCCCGCCGCAACAACTTGCGCACCCGCGCCACCAGCTCGCTCACGGCAAACGGCTTGAGCAAATAATCATCCTCATGCAACTCCAACCCGCGCAAGCGATCCTCGATACCATCCATGGTGGTGAGAAACAGCACCGGCGTCTCACCGAGCTTGCGGATCTGTTGCTGCAACTGCCAGCCGTTGAGCCCCGGCAGCATGACGTCAAGAATGATCAGCTCATATTCGCCGGACTCGATGAAGCGGCGGCCGTCCATGCCATTGAGCGCCACATCCACCGAGTAACTCGCCTCGCTCAGGCCTTTGGCCAGGAGTTTGGCGGTCTCCGGTTCGTCTTCCACTAACAGCACACGCATGGCACACCTCGATTATCGTCGTCACAGGCTAAGCGCCTTCGCAGACAAAGCCCACCTATAACGCTGTGTTTCAAAAAATCGCCAACGCCCGCAATCGCTCGGCATCCAGAATTTCGATCTCGCCGTACTTCAGATTCAGAATCCCCTGGCCTTGTAACTCCTTGAGGAGCTGATTGGTGGTCTGGCGTGACAGCGACAACATTGAAGCCAGTTGTTCCTGCGGCAGTTGCAACACCCGTCGCGGCGGGTCGATTTCGCCGTAACCCTTGGCGATCATCAGCAGGCGATGCGCCAACCGCGCAGGCGCAGGCATCAGGCTCAGCTGTTCGAGGTTGATGAAGGTCAGGCGCAGTTTCTGGCTCATCAGCAATGCCAGTTGCCGCCAGTACACCGGTTGCTCATCCAGCAAGGCCAACAGCGCCGTTTGCGGGATGTGCAACAGGATGCACTGGCCCAGACCGAACGCATCGTGGGTGCGCGGCTGGCCGTCGAACAGACAGATTTCACCGAACCAGTGCGGCGATTCCACCAGGCTCAGCAACGCCTCCTTGCCTTGCTCGCTCACCGCGCCGATGCGCACCGCACCTTCGATCACGGCGTACAGGCCACACGGCGGATCACCGCGCTGGAACAGCCGCTGCCCCGATGACAGGCGTCGCACCTTGGCCGCGGCCAGCAGACTATTCTGTAAGGGAGCAGGTAAATGGCTGAACCATTGCCCCGTCATCAGACGCGAACGCCAAACCTGCATGTCCATCAAAACTCCTGGAGATTGTCGCCTGGCTGACAGAGCGAGAGGTGAACCCGGGGCATGATCAATCACCCTACAGGAGGAATAACAATGAAAAGCCTCGTTGACCATCTCAGTCAATACGCCGCCTACCACCGAGACCCGCGCAATATTGCCAGCCACTTTATCGGTATTCCGCTGATTGTCGTGGCCGTGGCGGTGTTGCTGTCCCGTCCACAATGGGCCGGAGGCTGGCTTTCGCCGGCGGTGCTGGTGGCGCTGGCGTCGGCCTGGTTCTACCTGCGCCTGGAATTGCGCCTCGGGGTGTTGATGGCGGTGTTGCTCGGTCTGTGCATCTGGGCGGGTCAAGTGCTGGCACAGCAAAGCACGCTGGTGTGGCTGGCGAGCGGAATCGGGATGTTTGTGATCGGTTGGGCGATTCAGTTTGTCGGGCATCACTACGAAGGACGCAAGCCGGCGTTTGTCGATGATGTGACGGGGCTGATTGTCGGGCCGTTGTTTGTGGTGGTTGAGCTGGCGTTTTTGTTGGGGATGCGGCGGGATTTGAAAGAGCAGATCGAGGCGCGGGTGGGTGGGGTGCGAGTCAATCCGAATCGCGCTGCTGCTTAAGACGCCTTCGCGGGCAAGCCTCGCTCCTACAGGTGAACGCAATACCCTGTAGGAGCGAGGCTTGCCCGCGATGCTTTTGCTTTAGATGTTGGCGACTTTCTGCCAGACCTTCGGCTTGAAGAACAAGGTTTCGCCCTTCGCCAGCCCGATCAGGCTGTCGTGATCCTTCACCACTTCAGCTTCGATCAGCTCGCTCTGGCCTTCGACCTTCAACGTCACCCGCGTCGTCGCGCCCAGCGGACGAATATCCCGCACCTCGGCAGCGTGGTGGTCGTCCAGCTCATGCCGCGACAGCGACACTTCGTGCGGACGGAACAGCACGTGGTTGTCCTCCCCCAGATGCAGACGGTTCGAATCGCCGAGGAAGTGATAAACGAAATCGCTGGCCGGGTTTTCGTAGACGTCGCCCGGTGAACCGATCTGCTCGATCACGCCCTTGTTCATCACCACGATACGGTCGGCGACTTCCATCGCTTCTTCCTGGTCGTGGGTCACGAACACCGAGGTCAGGTTGATGTCTTCGTGCAGCCGCGCGAGCCAGCGGCGCAGTTCTTTGCGGACCTTGGCGTCGAGTGCGCCGAAAGGTTCGTCGAGCAGCAGGACTTTCGGCTCTACCGCCAACGCACGGGCCAGCGCGATACGCTGACGTTGACCACCGGAGAGTTGTTCCGGGTAGCGATCCGACAACCAGTCCAGTTGCACCATGTTCAGCAGTTCGTGGACTTTCACGGCGATCTGGCTTTCGCTCGGGCGCTGGTTTTTCGGTTTCATGCGCAGGCCGAACGCGACGTTGTCGAACACCGTCATGTGCCGGAACAACGCATAGTGCTGGAACACGAAACCGACGTTGCGATCACGCACATCGTGGCCGGAAACGTCTTCACCATGGAACACGATGCTGCCCTTATCCGGGGTTTCCAGCCCGGCGATGATCCGCAGCAGCGTGGTCTTGCCGCAACCCGACGGGCCGAGCAACGCCACGAGTTCGCCGCTCTGAATGTCCAGGCTGATGTCATTGAGCGCCTTGAACGCATTGAAATTCTTGCTGACGTTACGCACTTCGATCGACATAAATTATTCCTCCGCGGCGCTGGCGCGCAGGCGGTTAATACGGTTTTCGCTCCACTGCTTGAGCAGCAGGATGAAGAGCGCCAGGATCAGCAACAGGCTCGCCACGGCGAACGCGGCCACGTGGTTGTATTCGTTGTAGAGGATCTCGACGTGCAGCGGCAAGGTGTTGGTCACCCCGCGAATGTGCCCGGAAACCACCGACACCGCACCGAACTCACCCATCGCCCGCGCCGTGCATAGCACCACGCCGTAGATCAGGCCCCATTTGATATTGGGAACGGTGACGTGCCAGAACATCTGCCAGCCATTGGCGCCGAGCAGACGCGCGGCCTCTTCTTCCTGGGTGCCTTGTTCCTGCATCAACGGGATCAGCTCGCGCGCCACGAACGGCACGGTGACGAAAATTGTCGCCAGCACGATGCCCGGCAGGGCGAAGACGATCTGAATGTCGTGATCCTGCAGCCACGGCCCGAACAAACCCTGCGCGCCGAACATCAGCACGTAGACCAGACCGGCGATCACCGGCGACACCGAGAACGGCAGGTCGATCAGGGTCACCAGCATGCTCTTGCCACGGAACGAGTACTTGCTCACGCACCACGCGGCGCTGACACCGAACACCAGGTTCAGCGGCACCGAAATCAGCACGGCGATCACCGTGAGCTTCAATGCGGACAAGGCGTCCGGTTCGAAGATCGCGGTGAAGAACGCGCCCAAGCCGTTTTTCAGACCCTGGGACACGACGATAAACAGCGGCAACACCAAAAACAGGATGAAGACCAGCCAGCACAGGCCGATCAGGATTCGCCGCGAAGTCGCACTGCCACGGCGGGCAGCGTTGGCCGAAGAGGCGGCCGCAATAGACGATTGGGACATGGTTCGCGCCTCCTTATGGGGTTTCGATGCGGCGTTGCAGCAAGTTGATCAGCAGCAACAGGACGAAGGAAACCACCAGCATCAGTACACCAATGGAGGTAGCGCCGGTGTAATCGTACTGGTCGAGTTTGACCATGATCAGCAGCGGCAGGATCTCGGTTTTCATCGGCATGTTGCCGGCGATGAAAATCACTGAGCCGTACTCGCCGACCCCGCGGGCAAAGGCCAACGCGAAACCGGTCAACCAGGCGGGCAGTAGCGCGGGCACCAGGATATGGCGGAAAACCTGCAACGGTTTTGCACCGAGGCACGCCGCCGCCTCTTCCACTTCACGGGGGATATCGGCCAATACCGGCTGTACCGTACGTACTACGAATGGAAGCGTTACAAAAGTCAGCGCCAGCGTGATGCCGAGGGGGGTATACGCGATCTTGAAGCCAAGGTCCGCCGCGAACTGCCCCACCAGCCCGGTCGGGGTGTACAGCGCGGTCAGCGCGATACCGGCCACGGCAGTGGGCAATGCAAAGGGCAGATCGATCATCGCATCGATGACTTTGCGACCCGGGAAGGTGTAGCGCACCAGCACCCAGGCCAACAGCGTGCCGATGATGCCGTTGATGATCGCGGCATAGAGCGCGGTGCCGAAACTCAGCTTCAACGCCGCCAGCACGCGGGGCGCCGAGATGATCGCCCAGAACTGATCCCAGGTGAGTTGAGCGGCATGCACGAACATCGCCGCCAGTGGAATAAGCACAATCAGGCTGAGGTACACCAAGGTGTAGCCCAGCGTCAGCCCGAAGCCGGGTATGACGGGGGAGATACGACGCGACATAAAAGTCCTTGGTTGAGAACGCGCAAAGCCCCGACGGTTAAATCGGGGCTCGTTTATGACCTACAGCAGATTACTGCGCCGAGTAGATCTGGTCGAACACGCCACCGTCGTTGAAGAATTTCGGTTGCGCGGTTTTCCAGCCGCCGAAGTCCTTGTCGATGGTCACCAGGTCCAGTGTCGGGAACTGCTTGGCGTATTTGGCGGCCACATCCTTGTCACGTGGACGATAGAAGTTTTTTGCCGCGATTTCCTGACCGGCCGGGCTGTACAGGTGCTTGAGGTACGCTTCGGCGATCTGCTCGTTGCCTTTCTTCTCGGCATTCTTGTCGACGACAGCGACCGGCGGCTCAGCGAGGATCGACAGCGAAGGCACGACGATTTCGAACTTGTCGGCGCCACCGTCTTCTTTCAGGGCCAGGAAGGCTTCGTTTTCCCAGGCCAGCAACACGTCACCCTGACCGTTGTTGACGAAGGTGATGGTCGAACCGCGAGCGCCGGTGTCCAGCACTGGCACGTGCTTGAACAGGGTTTGTACGTATTCCTTGGCCTTGGCCTCGTCACCGCCGTTGGCTTTCAGGCCATAGGCCCAGGCCGCGAGGAAGTTCCAGCGTGCACCGCCCGAGGTTTTCGGGTTCGGGGTGATGACCGACACGTCGTTCTTGACCAGGTCGCCCCAGTCCTTGATGCCTTTAGGGTTGCCCTTGCGCACCAGGAACACGATGGTCGAGGTGTACGGCGTGCTCGCTTCCGGCAGACGCTTCTGCCAGTCCGCCGGCAGGGTCTTGCCGAGCTTGGCGATTTCGTCGATGTCACCGGCCAGGGCCAGAGTCACTACGTCAGCGCGCAGACCGTCGATGACCGCACGGCCCTGTTTGCCCGAACCACCGTGGGATTGCTGGATCTTCACGTTGTCGCCAGCGTGATCTTTCTGCCAGAACTTCACGAACTCAGCGTTGTAATCCTGATACAGCTCGCGAGTCGGGTCGTAAGACACATTGAGCAGCTCGTAATCCTTTGCAACCGCGGAACCCGCAAAAAGGGCACTGGCCAGGGCGGCCAAAGCGAAATGACGAATCGACGACATGGTGAAAGCTCCTGGAATTCTTAGTGTGTTGGCTTTTTTTTATGGTTGCGGGAATCGGGTTGCCGGTTGTTTAGCTCGGTTTGTTGCTCGGGTTCTGCAAACGGAATTTTTCTTTGCGTTCGATCTGGACCACCTGAGCGTTGTGCACGGTGATTTCCACGGCGCCGAACCGCAGGTCGCGCAAGGCGCTCTGGATCTCACGCAAGATGGTGGCTTCGTCTTGACCGTCAACGCTACGCAGGGATGCGCTCATGGTGCTGCTCCTTCGACTGAGAGGTTGCCTGGCAGTGTCCGGCACTGCTTGCGGCGTGAGGCCAATAGTAGATAGGTGCGGATATTCTTAAAAAGACTATTTAAGAATGTTTATATAACCAGAATAAAATGTTTGCCGGGACGAGGATTTACGTGTGCGTGACGCATCAAAGATTCAAAAATCGCAACCATCTTTTGCCCATACGCGATCCCTGTAGGAGCATGGCTTGCCAGCGAAGAGGACCTTGAAATTCATGCAGATATCGAGGTCGCCTTCGCTGGCAAGCCATGCTCCTAGAGGGGGTCTGTGTGTGGCGGTAATTTTTGCTTGGTCAGTGGATTTCGGGCGCACACATCCAATCGAGTTGCTCAGCCGGAACCGGCCGTCCAAACCAGTACCCCTGCCCCAGATCGCAACTCTGTTCAAGAAGGAAACTCGCCTGCTCGACCTGCTCGATCCCTTCAGCATGCACCTGCATTCCCATGCTCTGCGCCAGGGCGATGATCACGCGCACGATGGCCCCATCGTCCTCATCCCACGGTAACCCGGCGACGAAGCCCTGATCGATCTTGAGCTTCTGCACCGGCAAACGCTTGAGTCGCAACAACGACGAATACCCAGTGCCAAAGTCATCGATGGCCAGCCGCACGCCGAGCTCGCGCAAGCGATGCATCTGCTCCAGCGCTACTTCCGGGTCGTCCATCACCGCGCTTTCGGTGACTTCCAGTTCCAGATACGCCGGATCCAGCCCGGTTTCATGCAGCACCTGCGCCACCTGCTGAAACAGCTCACGGCGAGCAAACAGTCGTGACGAAACATTCACCGCGACAAACGACAACACCACTCCGGCCTGCTGCCAAAGGCACATCTGCTGACACGCCTGGCGCATGACCCAGGCATCGATCTCGGCGATCAACCCGGTGCGTTCTGCAATGGGGATGAATTCCGCTGGCGACACCAGGCCCCGTTGCGGGTGCTCCCAGCGCACCAGCGCCTCGACGCCCACCAGACGACGGCTCTTGAGGTCGTGCACCGGTTGGTAATACACCCGCAACTCCTGCTGCTCCAGCGCGCGACGCAGTTCGAACGCGGTCTCGACCCGTTGCTGGGCATGAGCGGTCAATTCTTCGGTGTAGAGCGCGTAACCATCGCGGCCAGCGCTCTTGGCCTTGAACAAGGCCGAGTCGGCGTTACGCAGCAGTTGTTCAGCGCTCAAGGCATCGCTGGGGAACAGACTGATGCCGATGCTGGCGTTGATGAACAGTTGATGGCCGTCAATGTGGGACGGCTCCTTGAGACCGTCGAGGATGCGCTGAGCCAATGCCGCGGCATGCACCAACTGCGGACAACTTTCAGCCAACACGGCGAACTCATCGCCGCCCAGCCGCGCCAACGTGATGCCCGGGCCGAACATGGCCTTCAAGCGTTCGGCCACGGCCTTGAGCAGCTGGTCACCAATCGTGTGCCCGAGGCTGTCGTTGATCATCTTGAAGTGATCCAGATCGATCATCAGCAACGCGCAGCCGCGCTTGTGGATCTGCGCCGACGCCAATGCCTGCTCGGCACGGTCGGTGAACAGCAGGCGGTTGGGCAGATCGGTCAGCGGATCGTGGTGAGCCAGGTATTTGAGCTCGTGCTCGGAATCCTTGATCGCGCTGATGTCGGAGAACACCGCAACGTAGTGACTGAGCAGGCCCTGGTCGTCGTGAATCAGGCGGATCGTCTGCCATTGCGGGTAGATTTCACCACTTTTGCGGCGGTTCCAGATTTCCCCGCTCCATTCGCCGCAACTGTTCAGTGCCGCAAACATCGCCTGGTAGAACGCTGCCGGGTGATGGCCGGACTTGAACAGGCTGGGCTGCTGACCCAAGACTTCTTCGCGCTGATAGCCGGTGATTTCCATGAACGCCCGATTCACGTGGACGATCACCCCCTTGCTATTGGTGACCAGCACGCCTTCGCGGGTGCAATCGAACACGGCGGCCGCCTGACGCAAACGCTCGCGATCTTCTTGGCGCTCACGCAATGTGGTGCCGATGCCCAGGCAACGGAGCAAGCGCGCTCGAGCAATAAAGATCAACCCGGCGCTCAGCACGACCCAGGCGTAACCGTTGATCAGTTGCCACCGCAGCAGCTCGTCAGAGCTATCGAAGAAACTGTTCAATAAATAACCACTGAACTGCAGCCAGACTACGGAAAACAACAGGTAAAGCAGCGCTGCACGCAAAGCGTCGCGATAGGTGGCAGACATTCGGCCGTCCATGTCCCTACAAAAGGGTTGGAATTATAGGTTAAAGAAACATCCAGCCACTCTTATCTGAAAGGGCGACTGGTTTTATCTGTGGGCTTAGTGATAATGCAACGGCTGTTCTTTTCTTTTTCGAGGGCCCTATAGCCTATGTGGTACGAAGGTTTTCTCGGCTTGTCGCCCTGGTCACTGGTGGCAGTCACCCTGCTGATGACCCACGTTACGATTATCGGCGTCACGGTCTATCTGCATCGTTATTCAGCCCATCGCTCCCTCGAGCTCAATGCAGGGCTGAAACATTTCTTCCGCTTCTGGCTGTGGCTGACCACGGCGCAGAACACCCGCGAGTGGACCGCCATCCACCGCAAGCATCACGCCAAATGCGAAACCGTCGATGACCCGCACAGCCCGGTCATCAAGGGTTTATCCACCGTCCTGCGCAAAGGCGCCGAGCTGTACCGCGCCGAGGCGGAAAACCCCGAGACGCTGCGCATCTACGGCAAGAACTGCCCCGAAGACTGGATCGAACGCAACCTCTACAGCCGTTTTCCGCTGCTGGGCGTGGCGATCATGGCCGTCATCGACCTGCTGCTGTTCGGCACCATCGGTATCACCATTTGGGCCATCCAGATGATGTGGATTCCGGTTTGGGCCGCCGGAGTGGTCAATGGCCTGGGCCATGCCGTCGGCTACCGCAACTTCGAATGCCGCGATGCGGCGACCAACCTGGTGCCTTGGGGCATCCTGATCGGCGGTGAAGAACTGCATAATAACCATCACACCTACCCTAACTCGGCAAAACTGTCGGTGAAGAAGTGGGAGTTCGACCTCGGCTGGGCCTGGATCCAGGTCTTCAGTTTCCTGCGTCTGGCCAAGGTTCAACGGGTTGCCCCGATCGCCCACCGGGTCGAAGGTAAAGGCAGCCTGGACATGGACACCGCCATGGCCATCCTCAACAACCGCTTCCAGATCATGGCCCAGTACCGCAAATTGGTGATCGCGCCGCTGGTCAAACAGGAACTGGAGAAGGTCGATCACTCGGTCCGTCACCAGTTCCATCGGGCCAAACGCCTTCTCTCCCGGGAAACCAGCCTGCTCGATGACAAGCACCACGTACGCATCCAGACCATGCTCGAGCACAGCCAGGCGCTGAAGGTAATTTACGAGAAACGACTGGCCCTGCAGCAGATCTGGGTCAAGACCAGCTCAAATGGTCACGACATGCTGGCCGCCATCAAGGATTGGGTACACGAAGCCGAAGCCAGCGGGATTCAATCCCTGCGCGACTTTGCCGATCAGTTGAAAACCTACTCCCTGCGCCCTGCCGCTGTCTGACCCTGCTGAGGGGCTTGCCTGTGGCGAGGGAGCTTGCTCCCGCTCGGCGACGAAGTCGCCGTAAAATTGGCGACGCGTTTTAACCGAATAAACGCGTCGCCAGTACCGCCCGGCAGGAGCAAGCCCCCTCACAACCCAAGGCGGGAACTAAGCTCCAAATCCCCTATCTCAAAGACACTTCGCCACTACGGCGGGCTTTGTTGCGACCGCTGTCGAATACGCGGCACGCCCTTTGAGATTTGTGTCGATGGTCACCAAGAACCTCCAAGACTCATCCCTACCCCAGTGGCCCGAGGCCGCGCAAACCCTGATGGCGCTGATGCACGCCCAAGGCGAAGTCGCACGCCTGAGCGAACGCGAACAGCTGTTCAGCTCCCTGCTGGTCAGCGTCAACGCGGTGCTTTGGGCATTCAACTGGGAAACCCGTCAGGTGCTCTACGTGAGCCCCGCCTATGAACGGATTTTCGGCCGTTCCGCAGGCCTGTTGCTCTCCGACTCCAACCAGTGGCGTGACAGCATTTACCCCGACGATCTGGAGTACGCTGAGCGCAGCCTCGCCGAAGTGCTGGAAAAAGGCGCCGTTGAAGACCGCGAGTACCGCATCATCGCCGCCGACGGCCAAGTGCGCTGGCTCAGTGACAAGTGCTTCATCAACCGTCAGGCCGAACCGGGCCAGCCGCTGATCATCGTCGGCATTGCTGAAGACATCACCGAAAAGAAGCAGATGGAAAGCGAGCTGCATCGCCTGGCCACCACCGACGTTCTGACCCAGAGCAGCAATCGCCGGCATTTCTTCGACTGCGCCCATCATGAGTTCGAACTGTCTCGCCAACAGGGCGCGCCGCTGGCGTTTCTGCTGCTGGACATCGATGACTTCAAGGTGATCAACGACACTTACGGTCACCCTGAAGGCGACAACGTACTGCAACACATCGCCGAGACCGGTCGCGGGGCGTTGCGTCGCGGCGATGTGTTTGGTCGGATCGGTGGCGAGGAATTCGCCGCGGTGTTTCCCGGCTGCGCGCCAGACATGGCCATGCAAGTGGCCGAGCGTCTGCAACGGGAGATTCAGCGATTGAGCTTCACCCATGACCACCAGACGTTCGGCATCACCGTCAGCCAGGGCTTGACCAGCCTGACCGCCGAGGATGAAAGCGTCGAGAACCTGTTTGCCCGGGCGGATGCGGCGATGTATGAAGCGAAACGCCAGGGCAAGAACCGGATCATCTCCGGCTGACAGCGGGCTTTTGTGACGAGGGAGCTTGCTCCCGCTGGATCGCGAAGCGGCCCTAAAAAACAGGACTGCTGCGCAGTCCAGCGGGAGCAAGCTCCCTCGCCACACTGGCCCGCTCCTACAAGGGATCGGCTTACTTTTTGCGCAAACGAATCAGCTCCGGCAAACCAATCTGGAGCAACCGCGCCGTCCGGCTCTTGGCCAGCGCCTCAATGCCCTCATGCTCGGTCAGACGTGCCATCTGCGCCGCCATGTTCATCACCAGCGCCTCGCGGGAGTAAACCCCGCCGCCAAGCTGATACACCGCCGCAATCAGCTCTCGCAGCTCCAGAGGCAAGCGCCAGCGGGTGCGCAGCGCGGAACCGTACGCCGCGCCGAATTCGGCGAGGGCATCACCCACCTCCTCCCATTCATCCAGCTCGCCACCGGCCTGTTTCCATTCCTGCAAACAAAGCAGCAACGCCAGATCACCCAGGCGATGCAACATCCCTGCGCAATAGCACCGCTCCTGATCCAGATCCAGCAAGCGCGCCAGTGTCCGGGCATATTCAGCGGTGTGCAGCGACAGTTCCCAATAGCGCTCGGCATAGTCCGCCAACAACGGATCGCTGAGCCGTGCACTGCGCTTGAGCGCCAACCCCAGAATCAGGTTCATGCTCTGCCCGGTGCCCAATCGATGCAACGCCTGGGACAGGGTTTGTACGGCGACGCCATGATGCTGGGCCGCGCTGTTGGCGGCGGCAATCAGGACTGCGGTGATCTGTGGATCAATGCGGACTTCTTCTTCCAGGAGTTTCAGGTCAAGGCCGTTGGGATTAAGGCTACGTTTGACCGCCAGTTGCACGTCGGTCATCAGCGGCGCACCGTCGGCAAACTCACGACGACGCTCTAGGTACCCCGACAAGGTCATGCCGGGCGCCAACGTCGGCACTTCACAAGACACCTCTTCACCGGCGTTCAGCAACAGATCCTGCAGACGGTGAGTCAGGCTTTCCATGTTCAGGGGTTTGGTCAGATACGCCGCAGGCGCCAAGGGCAACGCTTCGCGCACACTGGCACTGTCGTTGCGGCTGCTCATCAGAATAAAAGGCAGCGGCGGATTGCGTTTGCGCTGGCGGACACTGCGCAGGACATTCAAGCCATCGACACCGGGCAACTCCCAGTCGACGATCACCAGGTCATAAGGATTTTCCGCCAGCAACTCCAGCGCCTGCTGACCATCGGCACACAGGTCGAGACGTGCATCACAACGCACATTTAACAGCACCTGCTTGAGCAGGTCGCGGGACCAAGGGTCAGCCTCGGCGATCAGCACACGTGGTACGGCGGGTAAAACCACAGCAGTCATTTGCACACTCCCTCGGCAATGCATGCACCTTAGTCAATGCTGGCCATTCGATACAGTGCGTTGTGTTTCAGGTGGCGTAAAAAAACCCGCCGAAGCGGGTTTTTTGTCGATCAGCTCACAAATCGATCAGAGCTCCGAGAAGCACTCTTCGATGATCGCCAGGCCTTTGTCCAGTTGCTCGTCCGGCGAGGTCAGCGGTACCAGGACGCGCAGAACGTTGCCGTAGGTGCCGCAGGACAGCAGGATCAAGCCCTTGTCGCGAGCCTTGGCCACAACGGCGGCTACCGCTGGAGCGTTCGGCTTGTGGCTGTCGCCATCAACGAACAGCTCGACCGCGATCATCGCGCCCAGGGCACGGACTTCGCCGATCACCGGGTACTTGGCCTGGATGGCTTTCAGGCCAGTAACCAGACGCTCGCCGACAGCCTTGCAGCGATCCAGCAGGTGCTCTTCTTCGAACACTTCCATCACGGCCAGGGCCGCGGCGCAAGCGATCGGGCTACCGGCGTAGGTGCCGCCCAGGCCGCCTGGAGCAATGGCGTCCATGTATTCGGCCTTGCCGCACACACCGGCCAGCGGGAAGCCGCCAGCGATGGATTTGGCGAAGGTGGTCAGGTCGGCAGCAACGCCCATCTGTTCCATGGCGAAGAAAGTGCCGGTACGGCCAGCGCCGGTTTGCACTTCGTCAGCAATCAGCAGGATGCCGTGCTGGTCGCACAGAGCACGCAGGCGCTTCATGAACTCTTTAGGCGCGACGTAGAAACCACCTTCGCCCTGAACCGGCTCGATGATAATGGCAGCGATATCACGCGGCTCGGCGTCGTTCTTGAAGATGCGTTCGATGCTGGCGATCGAATCGTCGATGCTCACGCCGTGCAGTTCGTTCGGGTACAGCGCGCGGAAGATGCCGCCTGGCATCAGGCCCATGCCGGCCGAGTAAGGCACGACTTTACCGGTCAGGCCCAGGGTCATCATGGTGCGACCGTGGTAAGCGCCGGTGAAGGCGATCACGCCAGCGCGGCCAGTGGCGGCACGCGCAATTTTCACGGCGTTTTCTACAGCTTCGGAACCGGTGGTGACCAGCAGGGTTTTCTTGGCGAAATCACCTGGGACCTTGGCGTTGATTTTTTCGCACACTTCTACGTACGGCTCGTAAGCCAGTACCTGGAAGCAAGTGTGGGTCAGCTTGTTCAGCTGCTCGGTCACCGCGGCGATGATTTTCGGGTGCACGTGACCGGTGTTCAGCACAGCGATACCGCCGGCGAAGTCGATGAACTCGCGACCTTCAACGTCGGTCACGGTAGCGTTCTTCGCGGACTCGGCGAAGATCGGGTGAATCTGGCCAACACCGCGTGGTACAGCGGCTTCGCGGCGTTTCATCAGGGATGCGTTAGTCTTGCTCATAAAGTCCTCATTCACCGCTCATCGGGCGGCGTGGTTCAAGGAAAATGCGGCGGGAGATGACTGCGGCAGCATTCGATGATCGACTGCCACAGCGCTCCAGGCCACAGAGAAATTTCCGTTTGTAACGCAAAAAGGGTCAGCGCTCTCGTGCCCTTTCCGCTTATAGCAATGCCTAGCCGGGCTGATTAGATGCCCAGGCAGAGGTATTTGATTTCCAGGTAATCTTCGATGCCGTACTTGGAGCCTTCACGGCCCAGGCCCGACGCCTTGATGCCGCCGAACGGCGCGACTTCGTTGGAGATCAACCCGGTGTTGACGCCGACCATACCGTATTCCAGGGCTTCCGCCACACGGAACACACGGCCCAGGTCGCGAGCATAGAAGTACGAGGCCAGACCGAACTCGGTGTCGTTCGACATCGCGATCACTTCGGCTTCGTCTTTGAAACGGAACAGCGGCGCCAATGGACCGAAGGTTTCTTCCTTGGCCACGGCTGCGTTGTTCGGCACGTTGGTCAGGATGGTCGGCTCGAAGAAGTTGCCTTCCATGCTCTTGCCGCCGGACAGCACGGTGGCGCCTTTGGAAACGGCGTCAGCAATGTGCTCTTGAACCTTGGCCACGGCTTTTTCGTCGATCAGCGGACCGGTGGTGGTGCCGTCTTCCAGACCGTTGCCGATCTTGAGTTTGGACACCGCCACTTTCAGCTTCTCGGCGAATGCGTCGTAGACCGAATCCTGAATGTACAGACGGTTGGCGCAGACGCAGGTCTGGCCGTTGTTGCGGTATTTGGAAATGATCGCGCCTTCGACGGCCTTATCCAGGTCCGCGTCGTCGAACACGATGAACGGCGCGTTGCCGCCCAGTTCCAGGGACACTTTCTTGATGTCCTTGGCGCATTCGGCCATCAGCTGACGACCGATTTCGGTCGAGCCGGTGAAGGACAATTTGCGCACGATCGGGTTGCTGGTCAGCTCGCTGCCGATGTCGCCGGCGCTGCCGGACACAACGCTGAACACGCCAGCAGGAATGCCGGCACGCTGGGCCAGTTCAGCCAGAGCGAATGCCGAGAACGGCGTTTGCGAAGCAGGCTTGAGCACCATGGTGCAACCGGCGGCCAGGGCCGGGCCGGCTTTACGGGTGATCATCGCAGCCGGGAAGTTCCACGGGGTGATTGCAGCGGTCACGCCGATTGGCTGCTTGATCACGATCAGGCGCTTGTCTGGCTGGTGGCCCGGAATCACGTCACCGTAGATGCGTTTGGCTTCTTCGGCGAACCACTCGATAAAGGAAGCGGCGTAAACGATTTCGCCCTTGGCTTCGGCCAGTGGCTTGCCCTGTTCCATAGTCATCAGACGAGCCAGGTCGTCCTGGTTCTCGATGATCAGCTCGAACCAGCGACGCAGCTTGTTCGCGCGGTCCTTGGCGGTCAGTGCACGCCAGGCCGGCAGCGCCTTGTCAGCGGCTTCGATCGCACGGCGGGTTTCGGCAGCGCCCATTTTCGGCACGGTGCCCAGAATTTCGCCCGTTGCCGGGTTGTTGACCTTGATCGTCTGACCATTGTCCGCATCGACCCAAGCGCCATCGATGAAGGCTTGCTGGCGGAACAACTGGGTGTCTTTAAGCTGCATGTCGGCTTTCCTTAACAGCACCGCGGCACGCGCGGAGCAAATTATGATTGTAGAAAGGCGCCTTATAGGCTGCCGTCAGGGAAATCATTCACCGGGCTGAAGCACATAAATAGCGCACGGAATGAACTCGTGCGGTTCAGCACCCAGACAAGAGCGTTTGAAATCTCAAACGAATCCTAGGATCAAAGGGGGTAAAGGACAATAGGCTGTTCGAAAAAAAGAACGAAAACGCCGCATTTGCCCAAATTTTCTGATCAACGTAGCAAACGCAGGTTACGCTTTGGAAAAGCGCTGTTGATTCAGCAGCATGGACGCCCGCAGTGCATATGAGTATCATGGCGCCCGCTTGCACCAGTAGCTCAGCTGGATAGAGTACTGCCCTCCGAAGGCAGGGGTCGTGGGTTCGAATCCCGCCTGGTGCACCATCTACTTGTTTCTGCCTGTCTCAAACAATCTGCGAAGCACTCCGCTGAGGCAGGTTGTGTGCGAACACGCTGAAAAGCTTCAATCAAACGCCCCGACTTGTTCGGGGCGTTTGCTTTTGTGCGGCCAGCAGACGAAAAACGGCTTTTCAGCCCATCAACACCAACAATTGACGAGCACGTCAATCGACCGTCGAAGCAAAACAACCGCAAAAGGATGACATCTCGCGATACGTGAGCTGTAGGAACATTCCTGTTTTTGGTTGCGGTATTGAATATCGCCATTCAGTGAGGCATTTTGAATGCGAGTTATGTTGAGTTGTCTGTGCTGAGTGAACTTATATAGACACAAACAATTAAGACCGCATTGAATACAGCCAGATCACGAGCTATTCGCGCTTTCAGGGCATTAGACCATCATGTCTTAGAACAGGCACATGGTTTCCTAACCATGGAATTTCGATGCCTGTAATAACACTCTGCAGCAGCTGAAAACCGTTGACCTGTAGATTATCGGATCCGACTCGACATCACTACTCACCAATAAATTTAAGAATTTCTGCGTATCCGAATTGTTTATTCGGATGATTCTCTATGTTTAATGGTTTTTGAATCCCCCGCAGCCATGTCTTCTTCGCATGACTGTACAATTTCAAGGTGGATGACACTGATGACGTGGCGCTCTGGCTTTTCTCTGGTTAATTATAAGTACTCCGTTAACAGACTGTTCTATGGCGATGGTGATAAAACTCACCAAAAAAGAAAAATCATTTTATTTGCCATTGCATCCTTCCTGATCTTGCCGCTCTTTTTCCAAATATCGAATGGCGTATTCCACGACACTTCATTTTATTTCAACAGTGGCGGCGAGTTGGCTTTATTACCAATACCGTTGTCAACCATTATGAGTTTTGTCGGGATAGTGCTTTTGGGTGGACTGACAAAAGCACGATTAACCCTGGCCGTACTTCTCCTCACGTGCTTGGGTATGTTAGCGGCCACCGCATTGCTTGCCGTAGACCACGGGAGCATAAAAAAATCAAAACTCATACTGTTGGCGCAGTACGTCCTGCCGATGTGCGCCCTCGTCCTTGGACAACAGTATGGCGTCAGACCTGGCGCTATGAACATTATGGCCAAGGCTTTCACTCTGATTCTCGTGCTAGCCGTTCCCGCTCAGCTGATATCCACATTAGCGTCTGGTCTGAATATCCTTTCGCCATCCCTGTTTTTATTTAGCGCTTATCAACATCTGCAATACATCCCGGTAATCTTCGTCGGGGCATTTTTGGTGGCTATTTTTACGTTATGGGAATTTCATTCCTATCGGCTGTTGCTATCGATACTGGCCGGGTTGATGGGTGCCTATGTTTCCTTTTCCCTGTCTATCCTTGCCATTGTTTTTTTGATTTCAGGGATGGTATGTTTTTCCGGTCGTACAATTTTACTGCGTAAAAAAGGTCTTTATGCTTCCGTCGCAACGCTACTGACTATTCTTATACTGGCGTGCTCCCTCGCATCAAATGATTCAGAGGCTTTAAAAGAAAAGCTTGGTGACTATACGCCATCGAAAGTTTCACAGGAAATTGATGAGGTTAGAAGCAACACCGATGAGGTAATATTTGAAACCCCATCGGAAGCTTCACCGAAAGCTGACGAGGTAGTATTTAGTACTCCACGAAATCTGACAGAGCGCGCGATGTACTTAACGTTTTACATGGAAGAAATCGTTCAGAACTCGAGCTCCATCCTTCTCGGACACCTTGAGCCACCAGACAGAGGCAGCTATCCAAGCGCGCATAATTATTATGTGGATTTTATTTATAATTTCGGCGTGCTCGCTATTATTCCTTTGTTGGGTCTCGCCGGATTTACGGTGTATTCAGTGATTCGCAACTTCCCCAGGATATTTATATCATCGAAAACTTTAGGTATCGCAGGTGTTGTTTTGTTTCTGCTGTTCGCAGACAACATGTTTAAAGTGGGTATGCGTCAGCCGCACCCAGGACTCATGACTTTCTACTTGTGGGGAGTATTGCTAGCGCTTTTGATGAGACTGGAAAGACGCAAGTTGTAAATTGTCTCTTGGCTCCCGGTCGGGAGCCCAAGCGCACAAAAAAGCCGCCGAAGCGGTTTTTTCATTCTGTCGTCCAGTCAAACTCGTCGTAGTCATCGTCGTCCTCGAACTCTTCTTCATCAAGGACGTCCTCCTCCAGAGCTTCTTCTGCCTGCTTCGCCAGAAGAAACTCCTTACGACTCTCAGTCACTGCTCGCCGCAGTTCTTCGCCCTTTTCCGGGCAGTTGAGCATTTGGGCGATGCGGTCGATTTTTTTTGCCACGGCATCCTCCAACGCATCGGCTATAGGCCGATAGTGCGCGCTTTCGGGTGTTGATGCCAAATCGCGGAACATCGTTCTCTTCAGTTTTTCTTCAATTCCTTGAGTCGGGCGTTGAGGTTTTCCTTGGGAAAGCGTTTGTGCAATGTCGCCATCAAGTCATCCGCCGCGTGTGTCTGACCGGCGTTCTGCAGGCGAACCACTTCAAGCAATTGCTCATCCAGGGTTTTCGCTGGGGCGGCTGCGCGCTTGCTGACTTTTGCTTCATCGGCCATTTCGGCATTGATCGATTCGCTCTGCGCAGGTGCCGCAAAATCTGCCATTGGTGCGACCGGGGTCGGGGCTGCCAGCGAGCGCGCAACCGACGACGGGGCCTGTGCGGCCTCTTTTTTGGCGACCGGTGCGGACGCTTTGGGCACGAAGTCGTAACTCGCGGGCTGTTCTGGAGTTCGTTGCACCAGCGCCAGCATCAATGCAACGCCGACGAGGCTGGCAAAGGCCACTTGCCAACGTGGTCTCTGGCAAGCCTGAACCCAGCGTTGCCACAGGTTCGGTTTCGGCACAGGGACTTCACGATGTGCGGCGCCCAGAATGAAGGCATCAAGATGGACCGGTGGTTCGCCAGTCGAATGCTCGCGGAAATGCTGAAGCACTTCGTCTTCTGGTGGTTTGCGGGCGTCAGTCATGTCAGTACCTCCTCGGCCAGCAGCCGACGCAGTTTTTGCTGGGCGTAGCGCAAGCGGCTTTTGACGGTCTCCAGCGGTGTTTCGGTGAGGGTGGCGATCTGCGGCAGGTCGAGATCGCCGTGGGCGCGCAGCAGGAATACTTCGCGCTGGTCGGTGGGCAGGGTTTGCAGGGCAACTTCGAGGCGCTGGCTATCGCGGCTCAGACTCAGCAGTTGTTCGGGATCGGCGGCGTCATCAGCCAGGGCGTGGGTCTGTTCGTCATAGCTATCGTGCAAGGGGTTGTGGATTCCGTGTTTGCGCCAGTGATCGATCAGGCGATTGCGGGCAATCTGGTAGAGCCACGTACGAAAATTCGCCCGGCCTTGTGGCTGACTGGTGCTGCGGATCAGGCTCAGCCAGGTTTCCTGGTAAACCTCCTCGGCCAGTTCGGATTTGCCGCTCAGACCGAGGAGGAACCGGTAAAGACCTTGCCGGTGACGGGCGTACAGAATCTCGAACGCTGGCCCGTCGCCTGAGCGATAGCGGGCCAGCAGTGATTCGTCGCTCGATTCGGGAGCAGACATGTCAGTTGTAGCCTCCTTTAAGCGGCTCACTGTTGGCGGCGGTCGTGGTCCGCAGGCTTTGCGCCAGCTCCACCAATTGCACGAACTCTGCACGCAGACCAAAGCGATCATCGCCTCGCGCACCGCGAGCCAGTGCTTCGGTGTCCTTCAGGCTGAAATCACCGGTGTAACGGCCATCCTTGAGCTGCTGGGAAAACGCCGCCACAGCCGCGGCAAATCGCAGGTCGTCACTGGCCTTACCTTCCGAACCACCTGCAATCGGACGTTCGATCAAGCGACTTTTCCCACCTTCGGACAGCTGATAACGCACACGCAGCATCGCCAATTCTCCGTTCATCCCGGAAACAACCGAATCGGACTTGCCATACCGCAACGGCTCCAACCACCCCTTCTCACCCTTCGGCACAATTTCGTACAACGCCGTGACCGTATGCCCTGCGCCGATTTCACCGGCATCGACCTTGTCGTTGCTGAAATCCTCACGCTTCAATGCACGATTCTCATATCCCAACAACCGGTACTCGCTGACCTGCGCCGGGTTGAACTCCACTTGCAGCTTCACGTTTTTTGCCACGACCGCGAGGGTCGAGCCGAGCTGATCCACCAGCACCTTGCGCGCCTCACGCAGATTGTCGATGTAGGCGTAGTTGCCATCGCCGGCGTCGGCCAGTTGTTCCATCAGGTGTTCATTGTAGTTATCTACACCAAACCCCAGGGTGGTCAGGGAAACGCCAGTCTTGCGTTTATCCACAGCCATTTGCTTGAGGCTGTCGAAGTCGCTGATGCCGACGTTGAAGTCGCCGTCGGTGGCCAGCAGGATGCGGTTGATGCCTTTGGGGATAAAGGCTTGCTGCGCCATTTGATAGGCCAGCTCGATGCCCGACGCCCCGGCGGTGGAGCCGCCCGCAGTCAATTGATCGATGGCTGTGCGAATTTTCGCTTTTTCCCGTCCGGAAGTGGGTTCGAGCACCACACGCGAGTCGCCGGCGTAGACCACCAATGACACCCGATCCTGCTCGCGCAATTGATCGACCAACAATTTCAGGGTGCTTTTGACCAACGGTAACCCCTCGCGCCGGTCCATCGAACCGGACACGTCCACCAGAAACACCAGGTTTGCCGGGGCCAATTCTGCCACTGCGCGGTCCGACGCCTTGATGCCGATGCGCAGCAAGCGCGTATGCGGGTTCCACGGTGACGGCGCCAGTTCAGTGGTCACGCCAAACGGCGAGCCATCGGTGGGCAAGGCGTAATCGTAGGGGAAGTAATTGACCATCTCCTCCAACCGCACCGCGCCCTCGGGTGGCAGGCGACCTTGATTGAGCAGGCGGCGAACGTTGGCATAGGCGCCCGTGTCGACGTCGGCGCTGAAGGTGGAGACTGGCGCTTCGGCCACGCTGTGAATGGGGTTATCCGCCAGCGCTTGATATTGCTCACGCTGCTCATCCTGATAACCCGGCGGCAAAGACTCAGGTGCAAAACTCGCCATGGGAGCCGGACGTACGCTGCGCTTGGCCATGGTCACATCGGCCATGACCGCCTCACTGCGCACCAGCGCACCTTGTGCGGGAGGCGAAACCACAACCGGAACGGCAGCGGAATCAGGTTTGGACGAAACACCGCAACCGGCAACGGCCAGCAGCAACCCGGCGGCGAAACCCTGGGCGGCCGGGCGGAGGATATGCAGAGGGAGAGACATGGGAGCTGACCTCAGGAGGAAATTGATCCATTCATCCTCTGAGACGGGTAGCCCCACCGGTTCGGGTTAACCCCGCCGAAAAAAACTTCAGCGGTGATATCGCCGCACCACGCTGCTGTTTTTCAGCACATGGCCTTTGATTTTTTCCAGCAGCTGCGCGCGGGTCAGGCCGGCGGGCAAGGCGTCCGGAGCAAGGTCGAGGGCGTAGAGCTGGATGATGTAATGGTGGGAGCTATCGCCGACCGGCGGGCAAGGACCGATGTAGCCGGTGGTGCCTTTGCTATTGCTGCCACCCACGCCTTCGAGGGCGGATTTGGCGCCGACACCGGCCGGAATCTGGCGGGTCGCCGGTTTGATGCCGTAGTGAACCCAGTGATCGGAACCCAAGCCTTTCTGGCCATCCGGATCGTGCATGACGATGGCGTAGCTCTGGGTGCCCGCAGGTCCAGCGGTCCAGCTCAGGGCCGGAGACTGGTTCTTGCCGCCACAGCCAGCTGCATCGCTGGCCGCCGCCGAAGTGAACAGGCGGTTGTCCGTCACACCGGGAATGCTGACGGTGAAACGTTCCTGGGCCTGCGCCGGAAACTGCACGCAAAGGGCGACGGCAACGGCCGCCAGCCAAGGGTTCAGTGAGGTCAATCGGGTCATACCGGAGCACCTTGTGCGGGTGGGGCCGTGGTCGGCGTGCAAACTATAGCCAAACCGTTCGTGCGGTGGCAGTGGGAATTGGCTGAACCACAGGATAAGCGCCAAACTCTTAAATGAAACGCCTGCCTGGAGAACGATCATGGCACTGCACCGCGTTGCCCGTTTTGCCGATGTTCCCGATAACCGTGGCCTGGAAGTCCGGATTGGGGACACCAAAATCGTCTTGCTGCGGGTCGGCGATCAACTACGCGCCTATCAGGGCGAATGCCCGCACGCCGGGGCGCCGCTGGCCGAGGGTGCGCTGTGTCACGGACGCCTGATTTGCCCGTGGCACAAGGCAGCGTACCGGGTCGAGGACGGTGCGTTGTGTGAACCGCCGTCGCTGGACAGTCTCAAGCGCTACCCTCTGGAAATGCGCGATGACGAAGTCTGGGTCGACGAAAACCCGCTTCCGGATGCTCATACCCCGCCGGCCGATGATGAACGTACGTTTGTGATTATCGGCGCCGGCGCCGCAGGCACGGCGGGTGCGGCGGCGTTACGCGAAAAGGGTTTCGGCGGCCGCGTGCTGCTGATCGACCGCGAACCTGAGGCCGGTTACGACCGCACCGTGTTGAGCAAATTCGTGATCGCCGGGGAGATGCCGCCAGAGGAAGTCCCACCGCTGCGTGATGACAGCTTTTATCGCGAGCAGCGCATCGATCGCATAAACGGTGAAGTGGCGAGCCTCGATGCCAACGCCCGGACCGTGCAGCTCAAGGATGGCCAGACATTGAGCTATGACGCCGCGCTGATCGCCACGGGCGGCACACCCAAATCGCTCGATTTACCTGGCGCCGACCTGCCGCAAGTGTTCTTGCTGCGCTCGAAAGACCAGGCACAAAAAATCCTGGCCGCCGCCCAACCCGGCCAGCGTGCAGTGATCATTGGCGACAGCTTTATTGCGATGGAATCCGCATCCGCGCTACGCGAATACGGCCTGGACGTCACCGTCCTGGCCCGCCACGAGGTGCCCTTCGCCAAACAGTTTGGCGAAACGGTCGGCAAAGCGATTCTTGCCCGCCATGTGGCCCACGGCGTGGTGTTCCTCACCGACAGCGAAGCCGCGCAGATTGAGGGCACAGACAAGGTTGAAGCGGTGAAACTGAAGAACGGTCAGCGTCTGCCGGCGGATTTGGTTTTAGTCGGCATTGGCGTCAGCCCGGCAACCGGACCGTTTAAAGATCTGCCCATGGAAAACGATCATTCCCTGAAAGTCGACGGCGGCATGGGCGTGACCGAAGGACTATGGGCGGCCGGTGATATCGCGACCTTCCCGCTCAACGGCCAGCCGCAACGGATCGAGCATTGGCGCCTGGCACAACAGCATGCACGGATTGCGGCGGCGAATATGCTGGGCGGCGACGAGCATTACCTGGATGTGCCGTACTTCTGGACCTGGCACTTCGGCAAAAACTACGACTACCTCGGTCACGCCGAAACGGGGGACGAGGTCGAGTTCAAGGGCGATCCGTACCACCCACCCTTTATCGGCCTGTTCGGCAAGAACGGCGTGGTGACCGCCGCCATCGCCTGCGATGAAGAGCGGGCAATGGCGATGCTGGCCGAGCGAATGAAACAGCCGCTGCCTGTTGACGAGGCGTGGCGGCTGATTCGGGACGTTTAGGCGTTACTGGACGACGCCAGCACTACCGAGCTTGCTCATCACAAAGCCGACAAACTCTTCGACGGTCATTTTCTGGCCGTTGAATTCCACTTGCTTGTTGGCGTAATGCAGCTTGGTGATGATGTTGTTGCCGTCCAGTTTGGCGAACTGCGTGCCGACCGCCATGGCACCGAACATGTCGGCAGTGGCCTTGGCCTGATCGGCTATGACCTTGGCGTCGGTCTGACCGTCGATTTGCCCTTGGACACTGAGCAAATCAACCAGCATCGGCTTGGATACCTGGATATTGACGTCCAGCAGGGCGATCAGCTGTTGGGTCAGTTGATCCGGTGGCAGGTCCATGGATTGTGGTTTGGTCAGGTCGAGCACCAGATTGGCGCGACTTTCACCGTTAGCGGTGGTGAACGACAGGTTCTCCAGAGCGACCTGCGGACCGGCCGCCAGCAGTTTCTCCAGACCAGCTTTCACCTGGGCCTCTTCGGCCGGGGTCAAGACCAGCTCGGGTGCCGGCTCGCCAGCGGCAGCCGCTTCGGCAGCGGCTTTTTCGTAGGGTTGCAGTTTGGTCTGGTAGATCTGCATCAACGACATCGTCGCCGGAATGTCGAGATTCTTCAGGCTCATGGCCATCTGTGCAGAACCCACCGATTTACCGTTCAACGACACTTCACCGATCTTGTAATCGGCACGCCCGGAAGCGCTGGTGCCCGACTCCTCGGTCTGGTTCTTCATTTCGAATTTCTTGATGCCCAACACCGACTGTTGCGCGCCGAACGTGGTTTTGCTGTCGGTCAGCTCGACGGTGTTCTCGCCGGTGTAGTAGCCGTAGGTACTTTTCACCAGGTTGCTGGCCAGGGTCAGGCCGCTCAATTCGACTTTTACCGGTGTCTGGTCTTCAGCCACGGTGGTCAGTGTGAAGCTGTCCATGTAGCCGTTGGCTTTGACTTTCTGAGCCTGGGCGTTGGCCGCGACATCGAGGTTCAGGCCGGAGAATTTCAGGTGGGACTTGGCGTCCAGCGCGACATCCAGCGGCAGCAACTCTAGGGTGCCGTTGGTGGCGTTGTCGTAGCCGATGTTGACCACGCCGGTGAGCGGCGATTTGTCCTTGGCGGCGGCGAACCACTTCTCGGTGATCGGCGTCTTTTCCAGCTCGTAATGACTGGTGGCCAGGACCGGCAGCCACTTCAGTGACACCAGGCGTGAGAACGGCAGCGGGCCGTGTTCGATGCGATCGACGAAGAGCAATTCGACCGGCGCCTCGCCGAACATCTCGCCTTGGCCCTTGAGGCGGTAGTGCGCGGTGCTGCTGAACACGTGGCGCTCAAGTGACACCAGTTCCAGCGATGCAGTGCCATTGGAACCGACCAGCGCGGCTTGCAGTTCCTTGTTGGCGTCGGCGATCGAGGTGTTCAGCACCCCTTCGAGTTTGGTGCCGGTGAACCAGGCACCGCCGGCGCTGATTGCACCGATGGCCACGACAATTCCAAGAAGCACGCCTGCTGATTTATTCATGAATGACCCGATCAATGTCCGTTGTCTGAGGTGTGGTCGTCTTCCCTGAACCCTTGACGGGCTGCGGTCACGACTGCGTTTTAAAGTGCGATGGAGATTAGCATCAGGCGCACCGGGCGGCCCAATGTTTAAAGGTTAAAGAGTGTCTATGGACTGTGCGCAACGGTCGAGAGTTTCGGCGGACATGAAAACGCCATCGCGGGCAAGCCCGCTCCCACAGGTTCAGCGTGATCCTTGTGGGAGCGGGCTTGCCCGCGATGGCGTCAGTGCCGACGACATCGATTCAGGAATACTGAACCTCAATCTCATCCAGCTGATGATCAAAACTTTTCAGCCGCGCGGTCCACGTATAAACCAGCACCTCGAAATCCCGATTGATCACCGCGCCGCCCGTCACGTCCGCGCGCGGGTCGCAAAAGTCCAGCTGATAGCGTTCGCGGGCCATGGCGGAGGCGACATCGGAGAGTTCACGGGCGTTGTTCAGCCAATGCCAACCGTCGTCGGACACTTGCTTGTCCAGGGCCAGGCATTGCTTCTTCAAGGTTTCGAGGCTTTTTTCCAGGGGTGTTCCGGTGAGTTCGCCCATGACTTCCTGAAAGGTACGCCCCGGTTGCCAGTAACTGCCCCAGAAATACCGGTCGAACACCGTTTCGACCCGACGCAAAGCGACCTTGGTGTCCCAGATCAGCACCAGCGTCTTGCCTTGTTCCAGTTGTCTTTTTTTGATGCGCTGGCCCTGGAGCGAAGCCCAGGCCACCACCACGATGGCCATCACGGCGATCAGCGCGGCGGCGCTGTCGAGGAACACCAGCGCCTTGTCGATCTGGTGGGCCAGCATGATGCCGTAGAAATAGGTGGCCGACAGCAACACCAATGCCGCAATAGCGCACCAGAAGCCGGGAGCATAAGGGTTTTTCATTATTAGAGTCCCCATGACCAACGCGAGCTGATTGATGAGTTCGATCATCAAGTCAAAGCATAGCAACGGCCTCAGGGTTTGCTGGTGTTCGTCGCTTGCGTTCGTCCGCTTTCCCAGCCACCGCCCAGTGCCAGGAACAAATCGATCTGGCTCATGGCAACTTGCGTGTTGGCGGAGGCCAGTTGCGCCCGCACATTGGTGTAGGTGCGGGTCGCTTGCAGGTCTGCCAGGAACGATTCACGACCGGCCTGGAAGAACCGGTGCGTCTGGTCGGCCGCCAGTTGCGCCGACTGCTCGGCATCCGCCAGTGCATCGCGGCGTTGCAGCAGCGCGGAGTACTGGGCCAGACCGGTCTGGGTCTCGCGAATGGCGTTGAGCACCACGCCATCAAAGTGCGCCAGCGCGCCTTGGGTCGCCGCTTCGGCCTCGCGGATACGTGCCCGGGAGCCATTGGACGGTACGGTCCAGGTCAGCAACGGGCCGAAGCCCCAGCGATTGGTCGACGGTTTGCCGAGATTCTCCAGAATACCGACCGTGCCGACAGTCGCGCCGATGCTGATGTCCGGGTACAACTCGCCGGTGGCAATGCCGATACCCGCGGTCGCGGCGGCCAATCGACGTTCGGCCTGACGCACATCGGGGCGACGCTTGAGCAGCGTGGCGCCGTCACCGACCGGCAACAGTTGCGCAATTTTCGGCAACTCGGCGCAGTCGCTGGTGCCGGCCGGTAATTGGTCGACCGCTTTGGCCAGCAACATCGACAAACGGAACAAGCCCGCCTGACGCGCCGCCTCATAACGCGGCATGTCGGCGCGCAGGGATTTGAATTGGGTTTGCGAGCGAGTGACCTGGGTTTCATCGCCACGCCCCGCATCGCGTAAACGCTGGATCAGCGTGGTGCCCTGGGCTTGCAGGTCGAGGGAATGCTGAGCGATTTCCCGTTCTTCGTTGGCCGCGCACACTTGGGTATACGCTCGGACGACATCGGCCACCAAGGTGATTCGCGCCGTATCCGCCGCCGCTTGCGTCGCATCGGCATTGGCCTTGGCGGCCTCGATGCCGCGCTGCAAGGTGCCGAACAGGTCGAATTGATACGAGGTGGTGATGCCGATGTCGCCGACGTTGGCCACCGGGACTTTTTCCGGCAGCAGGAAGGCTTCGCCGGACTCCTGCAAACGCTGGGCGCCGAGCTTCACGCCGCCACTCCAGCCTCCTGCGGCCTGGGCCTCGTCAACCTGAGCGCGAGCGCGGGAAAGGTTCGCGGCGGCCACACGCAAGTCGGTGTTGGACGCCATGGCCTGTTGCACCAACTGGTCCAGACGCGGGTCTTGATACAGGCGCCACCAGTCGCTGGGCACCGGCGCCGAGACGACATTTTTGCCGTTTACCGCCAGGTCGCCCTGAAAGTCTTCACGGTGTACGGCGGCTTCGTCCGGCAGGTGATAATCCGGCCCGACCACCTGACACGCCGACAGCAGCAGACCTAATCCGGCAACCGCCAAACCCGAGGCCCTGCTCATTCGGCCAGCTCCTGCGTATGGTCGTCGATGATCGACACCGTCGCTGTCCGCCCGGCAATCATGCGGAAGTCGGCCGGCACGTCGTCGAAAGCGATCCGCACCGGAATCCGCTGCGCGAGCCGCACCCAGCTGAACGCCGGGTTGACGTTGGGCAACAGGTTGCTGCCGCTGCTGCGGTCGCGGTCTTCGATGCCGGCGACGATGCTTTCCACGTGGCCACGCAGACGAGCGCGGTCGCCGATCACCCGGATATCGACCGACTGACCGACATGGATGCCGTCGAGTTTGGTTTCTTCGAAATAGCCGTCGATGTGAAACGAATTGCTGTCCACCACCGACAACACCGGGCGCCCGGCGGTGACGAATTCCTGCGCACGCGGTGCACGGTCGTTGACGTAGCCATCGACCGGGCTGCGGATGGTCGAGCGGTCGAGGTTGAGCTGGGCGCTGTCCACCGTCACCTGCGCTTCCATCAACGCCACTTCGGCGCGGGCCACCCGCGATTGGCTCTCTTCCAGTTGCTCGCCCGGCACCAGGTTGCCGAGGCCGCGGTTACGCTTGGCCTCGCGTTGCGCCTGCGCCAGGGTTTCCTGACGGTCGGCGACCGCCGCTTTGGCCTGGCGCAGCGCGAGTTTGAAACGGTCCTGATCGATGCTGAACAGCACCTGGCCGCGTTTCACCAATTGGTTGTCGCGCACCTCGACTTGCTGGATCAGGCCGGACACATCCGGGGCGATCTGCACGATGTCGGCGCGGATATGCCCGTCGCGGGTCCACGGGGCGAACATGTAATACATCACCATGCGCCAGACCACGACGACGGCGAAGGTCACGATCAACAGGGTCAGGACCACACGGCCGAGGGTCAAAAAAGGTTTTTTCATGTCATCAGGTATCGACTGAGTGAGTCCACGGCGCCGAGCAGCAAAGCGTAGAGAGCCACGTTGAACAATGCCCGGTGCCAGACCAGACGGTAAAAGTGCAGGCGCGTCAGCAACCCGTGCACCAGCAGGTAAATCACATAGGTAATGCCCATCAGCACCAGCAGCGTGGGCAGAAACACCCCGCTGATATCCAGATCACCGATCATAAAGGCGCTCCATCGATACCATGGGGAAGCGGTTCTTCGAGGTCGCCGGCGCCGACGAATTCAACGCCGGGAAGTAATGCCAGACGCAGACCGCTCAACGCGTGCAACAGATGAAGGCGGGCGCCGTCATCGCATTCGCGGTTGAGGGCGCGGCGCGTGCGGTCCATGGTCATCAACAACGCACTGGGCGCCGGCAAACGCTCGCCAGCCTTGAGGCAGGCTTTGAAATACTCGCCGACTTCGGCCACCACCTGATGCAGCAGCACCTGCGGCACGCCGAGCACACGCGGTGTGTAGGCGAGCAGGTCGAGCAGGTTCAGCGCCACGCGCACTTCCCGCAGCGCAATCCCTGTGTCCTGGCCGGTCATGGCCAGACGCGGCAAATGCTGCATCAGGCGATCGAGGATCTGCACGCCTAACTGCCGGTGTTCGGCCAGCGAGGCGGGTTCAGTGAGGCTGACGATGTCGCGCCAGCTGAAACGGGTCAGGCGCTTGGCCGCCAGTTCCGCGCCGAAGGGCCGCGCGATCAGGGTCCAGACAAAGGCGAACAGCAAGCCGACCGGGCCGGCCAGGTTGGAGTTGGCGAAGCTGAGGAAATCCGCGTCGTAAGCACCCTGGATACTGATGAAGGACGAGGTGTTGACCAACGTCAGCAGCATGCCCAGGTAGAACTGCGGCTTGACCGTCAGGGTGCCGATGCAAATGAACGGCACGGCGAACGCCAGCACCAGCATCGGGAAATCATGCAGGTTGGGCAGGACCAGAAACAGGTAAAGACTGGCAAACAGCACCGACATCGCCGTCCAGAAGAAGAACCGGTAGATCTGCGGCGCCGGGTCGTCCATCGAGGCAAAGAAGCTGCACGCCACCGCCGCCAGAATCACCGCGCTGCCCCCGTCGGTCCAGCCGAGCAGAATCCACAGTACCGAGGCGACGATGATTGCGGTGACTGTGGACGCCGCTGAATAAAGCATCAGCCCACGGTCGAGAAATGGCGACAGGCGACCGAGGCGCCAATGCCGATACACCGCGCGCCAGCTGTCCTGGCTTTCGCACTGAATCGCGTATTGCAGGCTGCGGCAGTCTTGCCACAAATCGATCCATTCGCCGAGACGATACAAGGCGTTGGAGAACAGCAGTTGCTTGCGATCATCCAGCGCTTCGGCGGACGGTTGCAGCGCTTCGAGTTGATCTTTCTGCGCTTGCCAGCGGTCGAGGTCGGCGTCTTTGTGGTCAAGCCATTCCGTGGTGGCGGCCAGCAACGGTGCGAACTTGTCCACAAGCTCCGGCGTGCGGCGTTCGAGGGCGTAGAGCGCATCGTCGAGGGCATCGATCACCGGCAGCAAATGAATCATTCGCCCGCGCAGTTCCTTGGTGTTGCGCACGGTTTGCGGACGCGCGCCCTCGTGGGGCAACTGGCCGATCATCAGCTCAAGCGTGTTGAAGGTTGCGACCATCGAGGCGCGCAGTGCACTGACTTCTTCTGGCTGCACGTTGCGGCTGAGAAAACGCAGGCTATAGGTCGAGGCATCGGCGAACCATTTGTTCACCGAATCGTTGAACACCGGCGCCAGCCGGCGGGGCCAGAACATCGCACCGACCACTGCCGCGACGGCGATGCCGAGGAAGATCTCCTCAGTCCGCGCCTCGGCCACATCCCACACCGCCAACGGGTTATCCACCACCGGCAAGGCGATCAGCGGCAAGGTGTAGCCAGCGAGCATCAACGCGTAACTGTTGGCGGTGCGCAGGTGCAGCGACAGGAACAACAGGATCCCGGTCCACAACGCGATGACCACCACCAGCACATAGGGGCTCTGAACAAACATCGGCACGAAAAAAACCGCCGCCGCCGCGCCCAGAAACGTACCGACCGCTCGATACAGCGCCTTGGAACTGGTCGGACCGACGAAGGGACTGGAAACGATATACACCGTGGCCATCGCCCAATACGGACGCGGCATTTGCATGAGCATGGCGATGTACAACGCGATCATCGATGCCGCGAAGGTGCGCACACCGTAGAACCAGTCCCGCGCCGGGGGAACGCCGGTAAAAAATCCGCTCAAGGGCTCACCACCGACGGAGCGTTGGCCGCCTCAAACGCTTTCAATACCCGCAACGCCGCTTCCAGATCACTCGGGGCGATCCCTTCCAGCACTTCATTGCGCAAGCGCACCAGCTCGATTTCAACCGCCTGGACCAGCTCCCGGCCGGTGTCGGTCAGGCTCAGGCATTTGGCGCGGCGGTCATGCGTATCTTCGGTTCGACGAACGTAGCCGGCATGACACAGCTGATCGAGCAGGCGCACCATGGACGGGCTCTCCATCCCGGCCGCCTGCGCGACCGTCACCTGCCGCACACCCTCGCCCAGCCGCCCGATCATCAACAACGGGACGGCGCAGGCTTCGGAGATTCCATAGTTGACCAGCGTGGTCTGGCAGATCTTCCGCCAATGCCGGGCGGCCACCACCATGGAGCTGCTGATGTTCATCTGGAGAGCGTCGAGGTTTTTTGACACGGGAGAAAAGACACACTGTTAGTTTGCTAACTATCAATATGGCATTTGAGGCGAAAGTTGGTCAAGTTTTGAAACAATTTGGCAGCCACCCGTCGTGAGAGGCATTACTGAAAGAAGTGCGCGTACTGAAGATGTATATACTTCGTCAGTACGCGAATCGAGGACAGCGCTATGTCAAAACAAGCCGTTTTTACGATGAAACTTGAACCTGAGCTGCGTGAACAGTTCATGGCCGAAGCAGAAGCTTCTCATCGCCCTGCCTCGCAAATCGTCAGGGAAATGATGCGTCAGTTCGTTCAAACACAACGAGAGTCACGTGAGTACGAAGCGTTCTTGCAACGCAAAGTCGACAGCGCACGTGTTTCCATGCGGGCTGGCGAAGGCCTGACAAACGATGAGGTTGAAGCTCAATTCGCAGCCAGGCGTGAGCAGGTAATCAAAAAAGGATGAAGATAATCTGGACGCCCGCAGCAGCACAGGATCGTGCAGACATTTGGGATTATTTGCATGCGGTCAACCCAGTAGCAGCTCGATATGGACAACCGCTTCAAGGACGCGATATCCCGCATTTCCCGGTTTCCTGAAAGCGGCCCTGTTGGCATCATTTCAGGTACTCGCGAGTTATTTCCGCATCAAAACTATCGCTTGGTTTACCAGCTCGAATCGGATGCAGCCTGGATACTCGCGCTGGTCCACACATCCCGACAGTGGCCACCAGAAAGTTGATTTGTTACCCCCCTCGCCCCTTCCTCAGCAGCACGTTCAACTGATCCACCACCTCCGCCCAATCCGCGTCATCCAGAATATCGTCGCGCAAAAACTGCGCCTGGCTCTTGCTCCAGAAGAAAGCATCGGCCAAATGCAATTCGGGCTTGAGCGGTGAGTGGGTAGCGATGAATTTATCGATGCTTTCGGCGTCATCCGGCAGGCCGAGTTGCTTGAACAGAGAGGGGAGGCTGTGGGTTGGGGATTCCATGTCGGGCTCCTTTTAGTGGCAAATGATGGGTGACTGCTGCGCAGTCAATCGCGGGCAAGCCTTGCTCCTACAGGATCACGCAGTCTTATGTAGGAGCAAGGCTTGCCCGCGAAAGCGGTGTAACAAACGCCGCAAAACTCAATTGCTCAACTCCCGCACCTCCGCACGCGGAACCAGTTTCAAATACTCCGGCACGGTCATGTGCAGCAGATTGTTGTGGTTGCCGGCCTCCAGGTAGATGTCTTTCTGCCGGGTCAGCAAGGGGTCGATGACCATGTCCATGCCATAGGACTCACCCAACGCTGGCACCGCGCCGCGCTCGCAGTCTTCGAACAGATGCGCCAGGGTGCTTTCCCGGGTGACTTGCCATTCGCCGCTGCTACGCACTTTAGTCAGATCCAGGTGACGACTCGCCGGCAGCACGGCCATCAGGTAATGACCGTGGTGATCGTCGAGGATCACCGACTTGGCCACCCGTTCGGCAGGAATGCCCGCGACCCGCGCCGTTTCAAGGCTGCTGGCCGAGTGTGGATGGCTAACGATGTCAAATTCGCAGTGCGCCCTGTCCAGGCTGCTCTGCACGGTTTTTGCCATACGCATGATGCACCTCGGTGTCCGCAATATCGTTGGCGGACGATGGATAAACCTGTTCTCACCACTCAAAAGTCTAGGCCGGCTGACGCCACCGCGCGGGAAATCTGCCCACTGGAACATGGTCGACAACTGAGCAAAATTCGTACAACCCACGGCTCGACTAGACTGAATTAAGCGATGGGCGTTAACGGTAACGCGGACAACCTGAATCAAAGCGGTGCTCTCAGGCTCATCGCGAGCAGGCTCGCTCCTACAAGGAGGGTCAAGTGAACACTCGTTGCTGTGCAGTGGCGTTGCTGTTGGCCTTGAGCGGATCGGCGTTCGCGGCGGACACCATCGTGCTCATTCCCAACCCCGTGGGGATCTGGTTGATCACGTTCGGCATCGCCTTTCTGATTGCCGAGGCCGCGCTACCCAATTACGGCGTCATCGGGTTGGGTGGGATTGTGATGTTCGTCATTGGCGCGGTGATTCTGAGTAACACCGAGGTGCCAGTCCCGCTGATGATCGGCCTGGGCCTGATCAGTGCATTGTTGTTGATATTCCTGGTGATCCACGCCCTGAAAACCCGACCGCGCCAAACCGTCAGTGGCGATGCCGGGCTTGTGGGCAGCGTGGCGCCGGTGATGTCGCTGCAGCCCGGCAATGCCTGCAACGGCTGGGTGCATCTGCAAGGAGAAAAGTGGCAAGTCCTCAGCGCCACGCCACTGGAAACCGGGCAACAGGTCCGGGTAGTGGCACGCAAGGGATTACTGCTGCAAGTGGCCGCGACTGACGCGGCGCCGGGTGGAGAATAACCATGGGTCTGCAACTGGGTTTTGCCGCACTGCTGCTGTTGGTCATTGCGCTGGCGGGATCGACTTTTCGCATCCTGCGCGAATACGAGCGCGGGGTGGTGTTCCAGCTCGGCCGTTTCTGGCAAGTCAAAGGCCCCGGCCTGATCCTGCTGATTCCCGTGGTGCAGCAAATGGTTCGTGTCGATTTGCGGACCGTGGTGCTCGACGTGCCGCCGCAAGACGTGATCACCCGCGACAACGTCTCGGTCAAGGTCAACGCGGTGCTGTACTTCCGCGTCCTCGATCCGCAGAAGGCCATTATCCAGGTCGAAGACTTTCTCATGGCCACCAGTCAGCTGGCCCAGACCACCTTGCGCGCAGTGCTCGGTAAACACGAACTCGATGAGCTGCTGGCCGAACGTGAGCGGTTGAACATCGACATCCAGCAAGTGCTCGATGCCCAGACCGACGCCTGGGGCATCAAGGTCGCCAACGTCGAGATCAAACACGTGGACCTCAACGAATCAATGGTCCGCGCCATCGCCAAACAGGCTGAAGCCGAGCGGGAACGCCGGGCCAAAGTCATCCACGCCGAAGGTGAATTGCAGGCCTCGGAAAAGCTCATGCAAGCCGCCGAAATGCTCGGCCGTCAGCCGGGTGCCATGCAACTGCGCTACATGCAGACCCTGAGCTCGATTGCCGGGGACAAGAGTTCGACCATCGTCTTTCCGTTGCCGATCGAATTGCTCAAGGGCATGGCAGATCTGTCGCAGAAATCTTGAAGCTGTGATGACCTGTGGCGAGGGAGCTTGCTCCCGCTGGACTGCGTAGCAGTCCCCTGTTTAGGGCCGCTTCGCAGCCCAGCGGGAGCAAGCTCCCTCGCCACAAAAAAACCGGTTCATGGCTTGGGTAGCACCGCACACTCGCCGAGCCAGGTCAGCAAACGGTCGAGACAGGCCTCGACCGACTGCACCCCGGTGTCGAGTATCAGCGCAGCGGCAGGCGGCGGTTCATAAGGCGCCGAAACCCCGGTAAATCCTGGCAGATCACCGCGACGGGCCCGGGCGTAATGACCTTTTGGATCGCGCTGCTCACACACCGCCAGGGAAGCGCTGCACCAGACCTCGCGATAATCTTCGCCCAACCGCGTGGCGAACAGTTCACGCAACTCCAGCAGCGGCGCGATCATCGCCAGAATCACCACCTGCCCATTTTCCACCAGCAACGCCGCCAGTTCGCTGGCCCGGCGGATGTTTTCCAGGCGATCGCTGTCAGCAAAACCCAGATCGCGGTTGAGCCCGACCCGCAGCCCATCACCATCGAGCACAACGCTCTGCACGCCGCGTTCGAACAATTGTGCGTGCAGTGCCTGGGCCAGGGTCGACTTGCCCGCCGCCGGCAAACCGGTCAACAGAATCGCCGTGCCGCGATGGCCGTTACGGGCCTCCCGTTGTGCGCGGCTAATGCTCGCCGTTGGCGCCTGAAGGTTATTGAGTCTGGACATGAGACACCGGCACCGTGATGTTGCCCGCCGCCCACGCCGCTTCGCGATTGGCCAAGGCGGTGGCGATGGACTGGACTTCGGTGGACTGCACCTGATCCGGCAGCGGATCGAGCCCGGCACTGGCGAATATCTGCCCGTAGGCATTGCGCAGGTCGGCGTACGACAGGTCGCGACGCAAATCGGCCTGCAAGGTGTTCAACTCGCCCTGAATCAAGTCCAGTTCGCCCAGCCCCGCCGCCTTATAGCGATTGCGCAGCTGGCCGACAATCTGCCCGTCAATGTCCGACAGTTGCTGATTGGTCTTAAACTGCCGCAAGGCCTCGCGGTAGTTGGCGTTGGCCACATAGAGCTGCGCCAACACCGCAATCGACATTGCCTGACGACGCGCCGTGGCCACTTCTTCACCGGCCTTGGCGACGTTGATCGCCGCCGGCGCCGAGATCACGCTGAACAAGTTCCAGGTCACCTTCACGCCGTAGTCGGCCCAACCCTGCTCCACCAGGAACGAGTTGCTGTCGTAATGCCCGCCGGCGGAAAACTCCAGCCCCGGCAGCAGGCGCAACATGGCTTTGCGGGTTTCGGCGGCACTGATGCGGCTTTGGTAATCCTGCTCACGCAGCTCCGGGCGGCTGGTCAGGGCTTCCTGTTCGAGGCTGGCGAGGTCGACTTTGAGTTCGGGGATGACGTAGTCGTCCTGAGTCGCCAGCGTCAACTCGGTGCCCAGCGGCAGGTTGATCAGGGTCGCCAGTTCGGTTTTTGCCAGCGACAGCGCGCGGCGTTGTTCTTCCAACTGGCGTGTGGCTTCGATCAGCGAACGTTGATAACCCAACGCCTGGATCGGATCGCCGATGCGCTGCTCGCTCATGCTCTGGCTGTTGCCGCGAGCGGTCTCGACCCGAGCCATGAGGCTGTCGATCTGCTTGAGCAAACGTTCGGCGGCCATGGCCCGCCAATACGCCGAGCGCACGTCCTGAACAATGGTGTTGATGACTTTGCGCCGACGTTCCTGAACGATCAGTCGCTGGTCGCCCTGTTGCTTGGCACTGATGTAGCTGACGCCAAAATCCAGCACGTTCCAGACCATGGTCAGGTCGGCGACTTCACGGTCGCGGTCCTGTGAGGTCGACGGCTCCAACGACTGGGTGCCGGTCCGCACGCTCTGGCTGCTGGAGGCGCTGACGTTGTTGCGGCCGACGTAACCGGCGTCCAGCGCCATGCGCGGCAACATGTCGAAACTGGCAAGGTCGAGCTGGCGTTTGGCCAGGGCCTCTTCCATGATCTTGAGCCGGCCTTCAAGGTTGTATTTCACCGCGCGGGCCATGGCCTGATGCAGGGTCAACGGACCGCTGAGGGGTTCCTGGCCCTTGTACATGCTTTGCAGATCGCTCTTGGCGCGCTGCTCGCTGACGCTGCGTTCGATCGGTTCACTTTTGACTGCACATCCACTGACTGCCAGCGCGAGCAGGCTCGCGACGAACAACTTCTGACTTCTCTTCATCCTTGACTGCCCCTGGGTGTCGCACCGTTTTAACTGTTGTGTCAGGCCTGCATTTCGCTGATGCCGGCCTGTTTCAAAGCAGCGGCCAGGTCGTTGACCTGCAGTTGCTCGGTGTCCTTGAGCTGCTGCAATTGCTGGACGAGACTGGGCGCGCCAAACACGCCGCGCAGGCCCTGGGAAACATCACTGGCCTTGATCGAATGACTGCCGAATGAGTTGAGCGAATCCCGCTCGTTGCCGACGTCCTGATTGAACAGACTCGACAACGTGCTGGTGCTGAACACCCCGCCATCGCCGCCGCCGAAACCGAGGAAGCCGTGACCTGCACCTTCACCGCCGCTCTCGCTACTGGTGAACACTTGCGCGATAAAGCTCTGCGCCAGCGCGCCGTTGTTCATGAAAATGTCGCCCAGCGGCCGGATGCCGTTGCCGATGACCCGGTCTTCGAACAACGGCGCAAAGGTCAGCGGTGAACCGAGATCCCCGGTGGGAGGGATGAAAACGATCGGTTGCAGCGGCACGTTGGGTTGATCGGCCACGGTCACCGGGTCACTGCTGAGAAATTGCGGGTCCGGTGTCACCGACACGATGCCTATCGCGTAATTGTTGGAAACCGACACGCTGTCACCCGCGTTACCGGCCAGATCGGTGACGTTGCTGGTGTCGAGGGCGATGAAGTTGCTCGGGTCGCTGACATTGGCAGTGGGCGTGAAGGTGGCGGTCCACGTCTTGCCACCGTCGCTGCTGCTCAAGCCGGTCAAATCTCCGTTGGTCACGCTCAAATCCGACAGGTCGAAATTGCTCACCGCTTCGCTGAAGGTGAACGTCACCACCGTGCTCTGCCCGGCGCTCATGTTCGGGTTGGCGACCACGATGCTCACTGTCGGCCGCGTCGCGTCCAGTGCGTAGTTGTTGGAAATGGCGATGCTCGCGCCGACGTTGCCGGCGGCGTCCTGCACGGTACCGGTGTCGAGCACGATCAGGTTGGTCGCGTCGTTCATGCCGGCGGTCGGTGTCAGGGTCGCGGTCCAGGTGATGCCGCCGTCGCTGCTGTTCAGGTTCGACAGCGCGCCATTGGCGACGCTGATGTCCGACAGGTCGAAACCGCTCACCGCTTCGCTGAAGGTGATGGTCACCGTGGTGGTGTCGCCGATGCCCAGGCGATTGTCGGCAACCACGATGGTGGCGCTCGGCAGCGCGGTGTCGATGGCGAAATTGTTGGAGTTGGTGGTGCCAGTGCCGGCGTTGCCCGAGGCATTTTGCACACCGCTGTTGTCCAGTGTGATCAGGTTACTGGTGTCGGTGATGCTCGCCGTCGGAGTGAACGTCGCCGTCCAGGTGATGCCGCCATCGCTCGACGACACGTTGCTGAGCGTGCCATTCGCGATCGTCAGGTCGGCGTTGGAGAAGCCGCTCACCGCTTCGCTGAAGGTGATCGTGACCAGTGAAGTTTCACCCGCTTTCAGCGCCGTGTCGGCGACCACGATGGTGGCTGTCGGCAGCACAGTGTCGATCGTAAAGTTCGCCGAGTTGGTGATTCCGCTGCCCGTGTTACCGGCAACGTCGGTCACCCCGGTGTTGTTCAGGGTGACGACGTTGCTGGAGTCCTTGATGCCGACCGTCGGTGTGAAGGTGGCGGTCCAGGTGATACCGCCGTCACTGCTGCTCACCGCACTCAACGTGCCGTTGGGGATGCTCAGGTCACTGTTGTCGAAACCGGTCATCGCCTCGCTGAAGGTGATGGTCACCAGCGAGGTTTCGCCCGCGCTGAGGGTGCTGTCGGCGACCACGATCGTAGCGGTCGGGCGTTGGCTGTCGATGGCGTAGTTATTGGAATCGGTCGTGCCGCTGCCGGTATTGCCGGCCCCATCGATCACCCCGGTGTTGTCCAGGGTAATCAGGTTGGTCGAGTCGGTGATGCTCGCCGTCGGCGTCAGGGTTGCGGTGTAGGTGATGTTATCGCTGGTGCTGAGGTTGCTCAGCGTGCCATTGCTCACCGTCAGATCGGCGGTGGTGAATCCCGTCACCGCCTCGCTGAAGGTGATGGTCACCACCGACGTTTGACCCACCGCCAGCGCCGGATCCGCGACCACGATGGTTGCCGTTGGCCGCACGGTGTCGATGGTGTAGTTGTTGGAGTCGGTGGTGCCGCTACCCGCGTTGCCCGAGGCGTTTTGTACACCGCTGTTGTCCAGGGTGATCAGGTTGCTGCTGTCGGTGATGGCACTGGTCGGGGTGAAGGTCGCCGTCCAGGTGATGCCGCCATCGCTGCTGCTCACCGCACTCAGCGTGCCGTTGGCGATGGTCAGGTCGGCGTTGCTGAAACCGGTCACTGCCTCGGAGAACGTGACGGTGACCATGGACGTTTCGCCAATTTTCAGTGCGTTGTCGGCGACGACGATGGTGGCCGTCGGCGCCACGGTGTCGATCGTGTAGTTGCCGGAGTTGGTGGTGCCGCTGCCCGTGTTCCCGGAGAGGTCCGCCACACCGGTATTGTTCAGGGTGATGACGTTGCTCGAGTCATTCACGCCCACCGTTGGCGTGAAGGTGGCGGTCCAGGTGATGCCGCCGTCGCTGCTGCTCACTGCCGTCAGCGTACCGTTGGCGATGGTCAGGTCCGCGTTGGTAAAACCACTGACCGCTTCACTGAAGGTGATCGTCACCAGCGAGGTTTCGCCGGCACTCAGGGTCGGGTCTGCCAGGACGATGGTCGCGGTAGGCCGGACCGTGTCGATGGCGTAGTTGTTGGAATCGGTCGTGCCACTGCCGGCGTTGCCCGAGAGGTCGTTGATGCCGGTGTTGTCCAGGGTGATCAGGTTGGTTGTGTCGTTGATGCTGGCGCTCGGCGTAAATGTCGCGGTCCAGGTGAGGCCGCCATCGCTGCTGCTCACCGCGGTCAATGTGCCGTTGGCAATCGTCAGGTCCGCGTTGGTGAAACCGCTGACCGCTTCGCTGAAGGTGATCGTCACCAGCGAGGTTTCACCGATTCTCAGCGCAGTGTCCGCGACAACGACCGTCGCCGTCGGGCGCACGGTGTCGATGGCGTAGTTGTTTGAATTGCTGGTGCCGCTGCCCACGTTGCCGGAGCTGGCCGATTGCACGCCGCTGTTATCCAGGATGATCAGGTTGGTCGCATCGGTGGTGCTGGCGGACGGCGTGAACGTGGCGGTCCAGGTAATGCCGCCGTCGCTGCTGCTCACCGCGCTCAAGGTGCCGTTGGCAATCGTCAGGTCGGCGTTGCTGAAACCGGTCACCGCCTCGGAGAAGGTGATGGTCACCAGCGATGTTTCGCCGATTTTCAAAGCGTTGTCGGCGACGACAATGGTGGCCGTCGGCGCCACGGTATCGATCGTGTAGTTGCCGGAGTTGGTGGTGCCGCTGCCCGTGTTGCCAGAGAGGTCGGCCACACCGGTATTGGCCAGGGTGATGACGTTGGTTGCGTCATTCACACCCGACGTGGGCGTGAAGGTTGCGGTCCAGGTGATACCGCCGTCGCTGCTGCTCACCGCCGTCAAGGTGCCGTTGGCAATCGTCAGGTCGGCGTTGGTGAAACCGCTCACGGCCTCGGAGAAGGTGATGGTCACCAGCGACGTTTCACCCGCTGTCAGCGAAGTATCGGCCAGCACAATTGTGGCCGTCGGCCGCACGGTGTCGATGGCGTAGTTGTTGGAATCGGTTGTGCCGCTGCCGGCGTTGCCCGACAGGTCGCTGATGCCGGTGTTGTCCAGGGTGATCAGGTTGGTCGTGTCGTTGATGCTGGCGCTCGGCGTGAAGGTCGCGGTCCAGGTGATGCCGCCGTCGCTGCTGCTCACCGCCGTCAGCGTACCGTTGGCGATGGTCAGGTCGGCGTTGGTGAAACCGCTGACCGCTTCACTGAAGGTGATGGTCACCAGCGAGGTTTCGCCGATTCTCAACGCTGTATCGGCCACGACGATGGTTGCCGTTGGCCGCACGGTGTCGATCGCGTAGTTGTTGGAGTTGGTGGTGCCGCTGCCGGCATTGCCCGCCAGGTCACTGAGCCCCGTGTTATCCAGGGTAATCAGGTTGGTCGTGTCGTTGATGCTGGCGGTCGGGGTAAAGGTCGCCGTCCAGGTGATGCCGCCGTCGCTGCTGCTCACTGCCGTCAGCGTACCGTTGGCAATGGTCAGGTCTGCGTTGGTGAAACCGCTCACCGCCTCGGCGAAGGTGATGGTCACCAGCGACGTCTCACCGATTTTCAGCGCAGTGTCCGCGACAACGATTGTCGCGGTCGGACGGAGTGTATCGATGACATAGTTGTTGGAATCGGTGGTGCCGGTCCCGGCGTTGCCCGCCAGGTCGCTCACTCCGGTGTTGTTCAGGGTGATCAGGTTGGTCGTGTCGTTGATGCTCGCGTTCGGGGTGAACGTGGCGGTCCAGGTGATGCCGCCGTCGCTGCTGCTCACCGCCGTCAGCGTGCCGTTGGCGATGGTCAGGTCGGCGTTGGTGAATCCGCTGACCGCTTCGCTGAAGGCGATGGTCACCAGCGAGGTTTCGCCAATTTTCAGCGCCGTGTCTGTTACCACGATGGTCGCGGTTGGCCGCACGGTATCGATGGCGTAGTTGTTCGAATCGGTGGTGCCGCTACCGGCGTTGCCTGCCAGGTCACTGACCCCGGTGTTGTCCATGGTGATCAGGTTGGTCGCGTCCGTAATGCTGGCAGTCGGGGTGAAGGTCCCCGTCCAGGTAATGCCGCCATCGCCGCTGCTCACCGAGGTCAACGTGCCGTTGGCAATCGTCAGGTCGGCATTGGTGAGACCGGTGACCGCTTCGTTGAAGGTGATGGTCACCAGCGACGTTTCGCCAACCTTGAGGGCCGTGTCGGCAAATACGATGCTGGCGGTTGGCCGTGCCGTGTCGACGACGTAGTTATTGGAATTGGTGGTACCGACGCCAGCAGTGCCCAGTCCGTTGATCACCCCGGTGTTGTCCAGAGTGATGACGTTGGTGGTATCGGAGATACTGCCGGTCGGCGTGAAGGTTGCCGTCCAGGTGATACCGCCGTCGCTGCTGCTCACCGCACTCAAGGTGCCGTTGGCGAGGGTCAGGTCCGCATTGGTAAAACCGGTCACGGCCTCGGAGAAGGTGATCGTCACCAGGCTCGTTTCGCCGATGCTCAGTGTGGTATCGGCGACCACAATGGTCGCGGTCGGCGGCGGTGAATACGCGGTGTTGAGTACACCGCCGTCGTTGTAGATGCTCGCCACGGCGGTTGGCGATAAGCCCGTTGTCCCCCCGCCCAGCGCAGCGCCACCGGCACCACTGCCGGCGGCGTTACCGGCCAGCGCCGCGAAGTTGGCGGCTGTGATCAGCAGCGTGCCTTTGTTCCAGATCGCACCGACGCCCCGGCCACCGATGCCGCCGTTGGAGGCGTTGCTGCCATAGCCACCCCCACCGCCGCCGCCACCACCGGCGCCGATGTTGTTGCTAATGGTCGACGTGCCAACGATGGTCATGGTGCCGGTGCTTGCGTTGTAGATCCCACCCACCGCGTTACCGCCCGCGCCACCGACCTTGTCCCAACCGGCGCCGCCACCACCGCCGCCAATGGAAATCGTGCCATTGCTGGCGGTCGCGCCGTTACCGCCGTTGCTGTAATAGGCAACGCCCACCCCACCCGCACCGCCCGTGCTGGTACCGCCGCGACCGCCCATGTGGGTCGCGTCATAACCGCCGCCGTAGCCACCGGCATTGGCACTGCCCGGACCGCCGCCCAACGTGCCGGTGCCCGGTCCTGCCGAGCCACCATGTCCGCCGTTCTGGCCGCCCAGACCGCCGCCACCGCCACCGGCTCCGCCGTAAAACGCCCCGGTGACACCGCCGCCACCACCGCCACCAGAGGCCGCGTTGGAGGTCACGGTCACGTTTTTCAGGGTTAGAATCCCGGCGTTGAAAATCCCCCCGGCCATCGAGCCCGTGGCCCCATAGCCCCCGTTGCCACCCGTGCCCGTTACCAGGCCACGAGTGATCACCAGACCATCCAGGGTCACGGTTCTGCCCGCCGCGACTTCAATCACCCGGGTCCTGTACTGACCGTCGAGAATCACATCCGCCGCACCGTCATTGTTCAAGTCGCCATCAACGGTGATGTTCTTGTTGATCAGCAGTTCAGAGGTCAGCTGCACCGTCATGCTGGCGTTGAAGGTGACGATATCGCCGTTCTGCGCCGACGCGATGGCGGCACGCAACGAGCCGACGCCGGCGTTGGCGTTGTTGTTGGCCGTCCAGGTTGCCAGGCCCCACTGATAGTCGCTCATGGCCATTTTCGACAGCACGTTGGCGCTTTCAATGTTGCCGGTAGCGATCTCCAGATCCCAGTCGCCGCCCACGCCGGTGCGGTTGCTGGACGCCGCCACATCACGGCCGGTCAGTTGCGCCAGGGAATCGACGAAACTTAAACCCCGTTCACCCTCGGCGGTGTAGCAGCCGTAGATCATGATGTCGCCACCGACGTTCATGTCCTTGCCGATTTCCGCCAGCACCGCACTGCGGGCCGCGACGTTGTCGGCCGACAGGTAACTGTCCCCCAGCCACAGATCGCCCGCGTTGCCATGGGCGATGATCTGCACCGAGCTGATGCCCTGATGGGTGTCCAGATAGTCGGCTATCTGCTGCAAGCCGTCCTTGGTGGCGTCGAGTTGAACCACCTGAGTGCCGGGCGCCACACCTTTGAGCAGGCTGTCGGCATCCTTGACCCGGGAATCGACGAACACCACGCTCTGTCCCGGCACGGCAACGGGCGCCACGGCAGGCGTGGCATCGGCCTGGCCGTGGGTGTCCTGACTGGCGACGGGTTTCTCGGCGACCGGTGGCTTCGCCGCGTCAGCCGTGGTGTGGCTGTCAGCCTGGACGGTTTCGGCAACAGTGGCCGCCACCGCGCCGTCGAACAGCATGCGCGGCTCCAGGGACATGATCATCGGAGAGGCCAGCGCTCGTGCGCCATTGGTAACCCGCGACTTGCCGTTGCTCCACCACATGTTGCTCACCCGGACTCGAACGTTCTTTCTGCGTAAACGAAAATGCCGCGATCAACTGATCGCGGCATCGGCTTTCATACGAATGACATTGGCGGCGCTGGCGGAGCCATCGAGCCAGAAGGACAATTCTGCGTACTGCTTGAACAAATCCGGCGGCAGAATCGTGCGCCGCGATTGCAACTCGACTTTGGGTTTGACCTTGTGCAGGCCCGATACACCCAAGGCTTGATCGAACTCCGGCGCGTCGTAGGCCAGGTTGTCGAAATCGTGCTCGAACCAGGGTTCGCCAATGAAGTCGTAGACCAGCCGCATCACCCGGTCAGGCGCCTGGGTCAGCAGGTCGTAATCGACGATCAGCAGCGAGTCGGCGTGCTCACCGTAATAGGCTTCCTTGAGCGCAGCCCAGGCGAAACCGACCAGGCGATTGCGTTGGACCAGGGTTTCGCAGCGGCTGTAGACCGTATTGCGTTCGACCGCATCGCCAAACAGCTTGGTGTTTTCGAACGGGTTGGCGCGATAAAGACGTTCGATGCTGTCCATGACCCAAGCGACATTGCGCACACAGGCAATGACCTTGGCTTGCGGGAACAGATCGCTGATCGCCGGCAGGCGCGAACTCCACAAGCGGTTGGTGTCGAACACCACCGGCTTGTCGGCCTTGTCGGCGTAATAGGAATCGAACAGACCGCGAAGCAAACGGCGGCGCAGGGGAGTATCGATCACCGCGCCGAACTCGCTGCCGGCGCTGCACTGTTCCAGGACACCGGAAAAGAGCGCGCCAACGGGGCTGGTCATGCCGGCATGGAAACGCGGGTTCTGCAAAAGGATTGCAGAAAGCAGGGTCGAGCCTGAACGCGGCAAGCCGGAGATAAAATGGAATTTGTGCAATCCCTTCACCCTGGTCATAAGTCCTTTATGTATGACGGAGCGTAGACCATGAATGGCCTTACGAGCAGTGGTGCTTTGATATCAAATCGAAGCTAAGCCAACGGGGAAATGCAATTTTCGTTACAGCCTCAAGGCCGCACGAACAAGCGCGCGTTGGCGCCGCCCGCACGGGTTTCGCCAACGCGCTGCCAGCCGGCGGGCAACGGCGCGAATTCGTCCGGCGCATCGACGGTGCCGATCAGCCAGACTCGACCACTGCCCTTGGGCAAACTGTCGAGGCTGTCGAGGTAAGTGTCCTGGGTTACCAACGTGCCGAAACCATAGGCATTCGGCCGGCTCGACACACCATTGGCCAACGGCGGCGTGTACAGCAACGGTTGGGTGTCGGTGCGGTTGTAATAGACGTAACTGAGGTACCAGAGCATATCGCTGGTGACGATCCGGTCACCGGTCACGAAGTGCTGGTTGACGTAATCGACCATGACGTTGATCTGATCCTGGGTGTCCACCGTGGCGTTGTTCTTCAGGCCCACCAGCTCAACGCCGACAAACAGCACCAGCACCGTCACGGCCAGCACCCGAAAGCCTGAATACAGGCGATCCACCGCCAGCGCGACCATCATCGGCAGCCCCAGCGCATAGGCCGTCAGGTAGCGCTCGATAAACACCGGCGTGATAAACGACACCCCGAACACCAGCAGCAACGGCAACGCTGTGTAGATCACCAGCAGGACACTGCCACGAAAGACACTGCGGTCCCGCGCCACCCCCACGCCAGCAATGACCGCCAACACCAGCGGCATTGCGATGAAAAGCAGGGTCGGCAGATTTTCGCCATCGTCCTGGATCAGGAACGACCAGAGCATCGAAGGTAACGAGCCGAACGTGACCGGTGTTTCCCAACCCACGTCGCCATTGGCCTTGAGCTGATCCATGTGCTGGAGCAGATCGATCAGGCTCGGCACCCACGGCAAGTACAACAACACGATCGCCGCGTTCGCCAGCCACCAGCCGGGGCGTTGAATATGCCGCAAGCGATAACCCGGTTGTACGCGGATCAACCCCAGGTACAACCAGTGGCAGAGCACGCACAGGGCAGTGAAGTAATGGGTGTAGAACGCAGCCGTCATCAACAGCGCATACGCCACCAGGTATCGCGTGCGATGGGGGCTTCTGATCCAGTAGACCAGGGCAATCGTGGCGCCGATCAGCCACATCCCCAGCAATGAATACATGCGCACTTCCTGGCTGTAACGCACCGCCGTGGGCAACAGTGCCAGCAGGAAACCGGCCAGCAGCGCCGCACGGCGAGTGGCGAGCAAGTCCATCAGCCAAACGCCGAGCCACACCGTGGCGATGCCGGGTAAAGCGCTGAGGCTGCGGATCGAAAAAATGCCATCGCCGAACAACTCGACCCACCCATGCAGCAGCAGGAAATACAGGGGTGGATGCACGTCGCGTCCGGCGTGCACCCAGATGTCGGTCAGTGAAAACTGGCTCAGCAGCAGGCTGGACCCTTCGTCGCCCCAGATGGCCGCCGCCGTCAGGTCGTAGAAACGCACCAGCGTCGCCAACGCCAGGATCGGCAACAGCCAATGCTCCCGCGCCCATCGCAACCAGCGCTGAACAATCGCCCAGACGCCGGGTGCTGCGTGCGGTTCCTGGGTGCCGCCAAGCGGTGTTTCTCTGCGCGCCTCCATTGCTTCCCCCCTGAAACGAGCCCCGACCACAACACCTGTTGATCACTGTAGGACGGCGCACGATCGACGTCGATGCTGGCTTTGCGACCAACGACATTCGGCCGTGATACGCATCAACTACGCTCTGCTTTGGCGTGACTCAGCCAGGGAAATGAATGGAGTCGGCTGATCGCAACGATGGGCCCGGAAGTCCGGGCTACCCTTGCGGCGCGCCAGACAACTAACCTGAGGGATGAGGAACTATGGAAGTATTCATCGGCACAATTCAGCCTTTCGCCTTTAACTACGCGCCCAGCGGCTGGGCGTTGTGTAATGGCCAGACGCTCTCCGTCCAGCAATACAACGCACTGTTCGCGCTGCTGGGGGTCAACTTCGGCGGCAATGGCTCGACCAATTTCATGCTGCCCAACCTGCAAGGCCGAATGCCGGTTTGCATGGGTGACGGGCTGAACCTGACCCCACGGGTCATCGGCGAATTCTCAGGGACCGAGAACGTCACCGCGACCATCACCAACCTGCCCAATCACACCCACGCCCTCTCCGGGCTGACGGCCACCACCACCCTGCAACTCGCCAGCCCGGCGAGCAACCCGGTCACCAATCCCACCGCGACCAACTCGTACATCGGCGCCTCGGGCGGCGGACCTGGTTCGGCGAGCATCTACTCCGATCAGCAAGGTGCGACGGCCGTGCCGGTCAAGGGGGTGGCCACGACGGTTACCGGGGAAATTTCTTCCGCCGGCAACGGCCTGCCCATGGAAACCATGAACCCGTTCCTGGTGCTCAACTTCAGCATTGCCCTCGAAGGGCTGTTCCCTTCGCGCGGTTGAGGTTCGGCCGGGGGACTCAAATCCCCCGGTCACTTTCATTTTTGGGAGTGACGCCATGCTGCAACAGGTTCAACGCCAACACTTTCAGACGCTGCTGGGCAAGACTGTCACGCTGCGGCTGCCGGATGGCAGTGAGTTGCCGATTCATATCGACAGCCTTGAAGAAACACCCCGGTCGCGGATGCCAAACAGCGAGCGCATGCCGTTCCTGGTCGAGTTCAACAGCCTGCTACCCACGGAGTTCATCGATGGGTTGTGTGCGCTGGAGTTACCGGAACTTGGCCAAGTGGAGGATATTTTTGTCTCCCGGGTGCCCGTCATGGGCCGCGATCCAGGCGTGGGTTACTTCTACATCGCATTCAACTGACTCACCGGGATCAAAATGTGGGAGCGGGCTTGCTCGCGAATGCGGTGTTTCAGTCGACATCAATTTTGAATGTCAGTCCGCATTCGCGAGCAAGTCGAATCGTCGCACCGCCGCTCCCACATTGGCTCTGCGTTGTGCTCAAGTCTGCGGATACCACACCAACCGCTCCGCCGCCGGATTACGCTCTTCAACCTGAAACCCCAGCGCCAGGTAATGCTGGCGTGCGTGGGCATTGTTGGCCCAGACCACCGTGGCGACCGGGCAACGAATCTGCTGCGCGGCTTTCTGCACGCCTTGCAGCACCGCGCGACCGTAACCCTGCCCGCGAGCCTGCGGGATGAACGCCAGGTACAGCACCCGAATTTCATTGGGGCCGAAATCGGTGGTCAACGCGCCGATGGCCGTGCCGAGCTTCTCGATCACGTAGTGCATGGCATTGGGGAAGTGCTCCCCCAGCCCTTGCTCCTGTACCTGGAATTGTTGGGACACCACCTGTTCGACGACTTCTCGCTCACCGTCGATCCATTGCAGATCCGGTCGTGCCGACTGATAGAGACTCTGTAGAAAAGGTCCATCGTCAGTGCGCGACGGTCGCACCACCAAACCCTCGGCCGCCACGGAATCCGTATTCGTCATCGCTGCTCTCCCTAGAAACCGCTTTCTCTGACACCCAGCGCTACCATGCGCCGCCACGCAACGCCCAGCACCGACTCGCCGCGCCCTTGCAACACCACCACGCCGCGCAACGGTTGCACAGGCGTTGGCGCCTCATCGAGACTGCTCATACGCGCACCATATTGCCCTTGCACCGGCTCGGCCCGTTGCTGCGGATCCCGGCGCACGGCAATCGGCCCGTGGTGGTCGGACGTCAGCGCTTCCTGATCGACATAGGCCGCACCGTTGGTGTCGACTTCAGTCAGTTGCACAGCGATCGCCGGGTGCATCGGGTCATCGGCGATGAACCGACCGCGAGCGCCCGGTGCCACACGCCACAACTCGGCCTCGGCCAGATAACCACGCAACCGCACGCCGTCCTCCACCACCCGCGCCAGCGGCTCCTTGGTCGCCAGCCAGCGGCCGACGGCCAGTTGCGGCAACAGGTCGCGCACGCTACCGGCATGGGGTGCGCGCAGCAGCAAACGTTCTCGCTGGGCCGCCAACCCGCGGTATTCGGCCACCGCTTCAGCCAGACGCTGCTCGACGATACCCGCGTCCGCCGCGGTCTCGCTACGACTCGCCTGCCGACGCATCTGCAATTGCTGGATCTGGATTTCGCGGCGCACGATCGCCTGGCGCGAGTCCAGGTCCGGCGATTCCAGTTCGATGAGCACATCACCCTGAGCGACCTTTTGCCCATCGTGCACATTCACCACTTTGACCCGCGCCGCCACCGGCGCATGTAACGCACTGACCCGTCCCGCCTCGAGCATCGACGGCAACTCCACCGCACTGCGCCAGGGCAGCGCCAGAAACAGCACGAAGGCGAGCAGTCCCAACGTACTCAACAACACCCGCGGTGCATGGGCCTGATCCCGGCGGCTCCACCACTCCCGCCATTCGCGCACGATCGGCAGAAAGATGAACCACACCAGTTCAACCAGCATCAGGAAGATGCCCAGCAGCTTGAAAAACAAGTGATACACCGCCAGCGCAATCCCGAAAAACAGAACCGCGCGCCACAGCCATGAGCCGTAGCCCCACACCAACAGACGTCGCTGCATCCTCGGCGACAAAGGCTCCGGAGCCGGTTCGCCATAGCCGAACAGGGTTTCGCGCAGGTGCCAGCGACACAGGGCAAAGGCGCGCCCCTGCAGGTTGTCCACCTCCCAGAAATCGCTGAGCAGAAAATAGCCATCAAAACGCATGAACGGGTTGAGGTTGATCACCAGCGTGGTCATCCAGGTCGCGCTGGCGAGCATGAACGCCGCCGTGCGCGCCGGCCCGTCGGGCAGCAGCGACCAGGCCAGCAGGGCGATACTCGCCAGCAGCAGTTCGGCCAGTACGCCACCGGCGCCGATCAGCAATCGGGCACGTCGATCGTTGACCCGCCAGGCATCGCTGACGTCGGTGTAAAACATCGGCAACATCACCATGAACGCCACGCCCATGCTCTGCACCCGACACCCCGCGCGCTTGGCCATGAACGCGTGGCCGAATTCGTGGCAGAGCTTGGCAAAAAACAACGCCACGCCGAAGGCCAGTGCACCACCGAGGCTGAATAAATGAGGGAAGGTCGCGATAAATCGCTGCCAGTCCCGGGATACCAGAAACACCCCGAGGCCCAGCGTTGCCGGAAGCCCGAAGCGCAGCACTCTCGGGCCGAAACGCGCCAGCCAGGGCCAGGCTCGATTGAGAAACGCATCCGGTCGCCAGAGCGGGATCCGGAAAAACAGGTACTGATGCAACAGAATCTGCCACAGCGACTGACGCTGGGCGGCGGCCTTCAGGCTGTAACTGTCGCGCTGCTGCGGGTCGAGGGCACTGATCAGATCATGGCTACGCAGAAAGCCCAGCAGTTGTTCCAGATCGCTGCCGCCCAACGGCAAGCCCGGCTCGCGATTGGCGGCGTGCAGGACCTGCTCGGGATCACCCAGGGACCAATGGCGCAGCAAGCGCATCGCCGCCACGCCGAGTTTGAAATAGCGGCCGCGCACCGGGTCGGCCAGGGTCCAGCGCGGCGAGCCGTCCAGCGCCGGTGAAGCGGGGGTCAGCTGCAAGTCCGCACGCAGGCTCGGCAAGCTCATCTACAGCCCCACACTCTGGCGCAAACCGGCCAGGGGTTTGCGCAGCAGGTAGAGCGCCAGCGGCGCACGATCACCGAAGACTTTCGCCGTGCCGCGCAGGCCGATACGCGGTGGCGCCTGATCGAAACTGGCATCGAGTCGATAGGCCAACTGGCCGCCGGCCGTGGGTTGCGCTTCGTACGCCGCGCGCTCGAGCCGGGCCAGATGCCGCTGCAACGGATCGCTGTCGAGGAACAGCGCGACTTGCGCGCCGGGCTCCAGAGAGATCGCGTCGCCAACGGCCAGTTCGATGCGCAGTTCGGCCTGGGTCGGATCGGCAATTTCCATCAACCGCTCGCCGGTCTGCACCGGTTTCCCGGTCCAGCGCTCGGCGTCGGCGAACACGGCGATACCGTCGCGCTCGGCGCGCACTTCGCTGCGTTTGAGCAGCTCACGGGCGTAGTCCCGTTCGGCGCGTTTTTGCTCGACGCGCGCGGCCAGCAGATCAATTTTCGAACTGGACTCGGCATCGGCAAACGAACGCTGGGAATTGGCCTTCAATTCAGCTTCGGCCACGCCCAGGGCACGTTCGGCCACATCGGCCTGAGCCTTGAGCGTGGTGCTTTCAAAGCGCAGCAGCAGGTCGCCGGTTTTCACCGTCTGGTTGGGTTTGACCAGGAACTCGGCGATCACCCCGTCCAGCGGCGCTGCGACGACCCGGCCGCCCAATGGCACCACTTCCGCCGGCGCCAGCACCGATTGGCGCACCGGGATCAACAGCCCGAGCAACAGCACGGCCAGCAGTGCCACCTGACGTTTTCGGGTCCAGCGCAATCGCCACGGTTGGCGCGGCTGCAGCGCCAGCCAGGCATGGCTGTACGTGTCGCCGAGTTGCGACAGCAGCACTTGCTCCGGCGGGTTCCACGGCAGATCCCGGGCCAGCCACAGGCCGCCGAACACTTCACCTTGATGATCGATCAGCGGCAACCAGAACACCTGGGCAGGAGACAGGCTTTGCCAGTCCGCCTGGATCGATTCGCTGAGAAGATCGGGCGAAATCACCCGCGCCTTTTTCAACACATCGCCCTTGAACAACTGCGCCACCGCCTGCTCGACGAACGCCACGAACGGCGCATTCGGGTCCACGGCACTGACGCCCGTCACCGCCTGCACCTTGCCGGCAATCAATAACGCGGCATGGCGAAAACCGAACAGCGCCTGAGCGTCATTGACCAGGCTGTAGGCCAGTTGCGACGGATTGCGCGCGGCGCGGGTCTGGCGTTCAAGATCAAGAAAACGGGCGAAGACCTGTTCCACGCCGCCAGTTACCGGGGCGTTCACTTAAGCTCCGCGAAACGCGCCGTGCCGCTCATGCCGGCCAACAAACCTGAGGCGCTGGGCAGCGTCGCGACCAACAGCAAGGTCTGGCTGCCTTCGTCAATTCGCGCGCCCAGCCGTTTGACCGTGGCATCCAGCGGCTTACCGGTTTCATCGGGGACAAAACTGAAGGTCTGGCCGGGCTTGAGTTTGCCCATCCAGCGCGACGGCACCAGCAAATGGATTTCCAGCGTGCGGTTGTCGACCACATCCAGCAACGGCGCACCAGCGGCGACGCTTTCATAACGCTGAACCTTGCGTTCAACGACCTGACCATCAAACGGCGCCACCACGCTGCAGCGTTTGACCTGAACCTGATACACCTGGGATTGCGCCTGCGTCTCGCTGAGCCTGGCCTCGGCCCGCGCCACTTCGAACCGCCCGACCGAATTCAATGCCGCTAGCTGTCTGTTGTGAGCCAGCTCTTCATTGGCCCCACGGCTGGCCGCCTGCGCCGCATTGAGCTGCGCCTGATAGGCCGAACAATCGAAACGCGCCAGCGTATCGCCCTTCTTGAACGACTCGCCCTCACTGAACGGCAACTCGACAATCCGCCCGGACAACTCACTGGCGAGCATCGCCTGATCCCGAGCCCGCAACACACCACGGGCCTCACTGCTGGCTGCCGAACTACTGCTGCCGACGCTGCTGCTGTCCAACAGCGGATCGTCTGCTACGGGCGTTTGCGCCTGAGCGGTACACGTTACAAAGGTCAATCCGATAACCCACACACGAACTCGTCGCATAACCGTAACTCCCTGACGGATGAGCGGAGTCTATGACAGCGTGGGTGAGCGTCAAGGTGATGGAGTTTTTTACCTGAGTTGCGCCATCTCCCCCACCGGATACACCGACTCCCATCCCCCACCCAACGCCTTGTACAACCCGACCATCGCCAGCGACACCCCGGTCGAACTCTCGACCCATTGCTGCTGGGTCGCCAGCAACTCGCCTTGCACAGTGAGGACGTTGACGAAGTCCACCACCCCTTCCACGTACTGTTGTTGCGCGGTACGCAGGGCGATCTGGTTTTGGCGTACGGCTTCGGCGAGGCTGTCGCGGCGCAGTTGGCTGGCGTTGTAGGCGGTCAGTTGGTCGTCGATTTCATGCCAGGCCCGCAGCACGGTTTGCTGGTAGGCGATGGCGGCTTCCTGTTGCTGGGCTTCACGCAAGTTCAGCACGCCGCGCAGGCGGCCGCCATCGAACAGCGGCAGGCTGAATTGCGGGCCGATGCCGAAAGCACGTGAGCCCCATGAGCCGAGATCGCTCAATTGCATCGCTTGGGAGCCGACGTTGCCCGACAGGGTGATGCGCGGATAGAAATCACCCTTGGCCACACCAATGTTCGCCGTGGCGGCATGCAGGCGAGCTTCGGCCTGACGGATGTCCGGGCGGCGTTCGGCCAGTTGCGACGGCAGGCCAATGGCGACCTGGCGCGGGGTTTGTGGCACCGGCGCGTCTGTGGATAACTCGGCATGCAGCGCCTGGGGCGGTTCGCCCATCAACAGGCTCAGCGCATTGATCAGTTGCGACTGACGCTGCTCCAGCGCCGGCAGGCGCGATTCGATGGCGGCGACTTGCGCGGCGGCTTCGGCGACATCGAGGTCGGTGGCGACACCGTCGGCCAGGCGCAGCTGCGACAGTTTCAGGCTATGGCGGGCGACGTCGAGGTTCTCTTCCGTGACGGCACGCGTACTTTGCACGCCGCGTAGCTGAATGTAGTCCTGAGCGGTTTCGGCAAGGACAGACAACAGCACGCCGCGCTGGTCGTTTTCCGCGACTTCCAGCGTGGCATCCGCCGCTTCGGTTTCGCGGCGCACCCGACCCCAGAAATCCAGTTCCCAGGAGGCGGAGAAGCCGGCATCCCACAAATTGAACGCCGAGTTACCATTGTGCCCCGAAGGATCGCTCAGACCTTCGCCGCTGTTGCGTTTACGCACGTAGCTGCCCGTGGCGGCGGTGTTGGGGTAGCGGTCTGCGGTGATCACCTGGCGCGCGGCGCGACTTTGCTGCAGGCGGCTGCTGGCGAGTTTCAGGTCGAGGTTGTCGGTCAGGGCACGCCGGGTCAGGGCCGAGAGTTTCGGGTCGTGGAAGACGTCCCACCAGCGTTCGTCCATGGTTTCGGCGACGGCTTGGCTGGCGGCCGCTTTTTGTGGTTTTGACCATTCGCTGATTTGTGGTGCCTGCGGTTTCTGGAAGTCCGGGCCGACGGTGCAGGCGCTCAGGGTCAGGAGGCTCAGCACCAAAGCCACTGAATGACCGCTGACCTTGTGGCGAGGGAGCTTGCTCCCGCTCGAGTGCGCAGCACTCGCAAATTTTGGGTCCGCTTCGCGGCCCAGCGGGAGCAAGCTCCCTCGCCACACAGGTGCGTAATTAACGAAGTTCATCGTTGCGCAACCTCATGCTCACCGGTGTCAGCCGTATCAATACTCGCCTCCACCGACATCCCCACGCGAAGCCGTTCAGCCAACGCTTGCCCTGGATCCAGAACGATTTTCACCGGAATCCGCTGCACAACCTTGGTGAAGTTGCCGGTCGCGTTGTCCGGTTTGATCGACGCGAAAGTCACGCCAGTCGCAGGCGCAATACTCTCCACGCGACCGCGCAACGCTTCGCCGCCAAGACTGTCGACGCGCACCTGCACACTCTGGCCCGGTTGCACATCGGTCAGTTGGGTCTCCTGAAAATTGGCGACCACATACGCCTGCGTCAGCGGCACCACCGCCAGCAACTTGCTGCCCGGCGTGACATACGCGCCAACCCGCACCGCGCGCTCACCGACCATACCGTCCTGCGGCGCGACGATGCGCGTATAGGACAGCTCGTAGCTGGCCATTTCCAGCGCCGCTTGCGCCCGCTTCAATCCACCGTCTGCCGCATCACGCTGGGCGGTGAGGATGTCCACCTGCTTGCGTTCCGCCGCCAACACCGCTGTCGCATTGGCCAACCGGGCGCTGGCCTGATCGATACGCGTACGGGCTTGCTGAGCGTTCTGCACCGTACCTGCGCCAACACCAGCGAGGTGGTTGTAGCGGTTCAATTCATGTTCGGCGAACGCCATCTCCGCCTTGGCCGACACGACCGTGGCTTGCGCCTGAGCAATCACCGACGTCTGGCGCTCAAGGGTTGCACGAGCGTTTTGCAGCTGCGCCCGCGCCACCAGCGTTTCGGCGTCGGCGGCTTGAGCGGCGGCGCGCAGGTCCCGGTCATCGATCAGCGCCAGCAATTGCCCGGCCTTGACCTGCTGGTTGTCTTCCACCAGCACTTCTTTGATGAACCCGGCGACGCGGGGCACCACCAGGGTGAAGTCCGCGGAGACAAAGGCGTCATTGGTGTTCTGTTGCGTGCGCTTGCCGAACATCCCCGGCGCGATCAGATAAACCAGCACGCCGACCGCCACCAGGGCGACGACGCCCACGGCCACTTTTTTCGTTGATTGAGTCGTCATAAAACCCTTCTGTTTCAGTGGAGCATTCAGGTCGGCGCACGCGGCGGAAAGATCCGCGTCGGCAGCCAGAAAATCAGCAGGATCAGCGTCAGGGCGACGCCGCTCATGCACAGATAAAGATCCGAGGCCGTCAGCACCACGGCCTGCTCATGTAACCGATGGGCAAGCCCCGCGTTGTCACTGTCGGCCAGCGGCGAGTTGCCGAGGCGGTCCACCAACATGGTCGAATGAAAGTGCAGCCGCGACGTGGTCAGCGCGTCGATCACACCGGTGGCGATCACCGCTGACAGGCCTTTTACGGTGTTGAACCAGGCCGAAGCGAACGGCCCTTCCATCGGGCTGATGCTGCCGGTCGAGAGCATCAACAGCGGCAACACCGCCATGGGTTGCCCGAAGATTTGCAGCAGTTGCAGCACGTAGAAATCGTCGCGAATCCACACCGAGGTCAGCTGCGAACCGCCGATGCACGACAGCGCCAGCATGCTCAGGCCGATCCCCAGCACCCAGCGGCAATCGATCCAGCGCAGGTTGCACAGCGCCGCTACCAGCGGCAGCGCGATCAACTGCGGCAGCGCTGCCAGCAGCATGATCGGGGCGGTCTGCACCGGGCGATAACCCTGCACCTGCGCCAGGTAACTGGAGGGAATGATGATCACCGCCAGCAAGATCACCAGCACCCCGGCCAGGGTCAGCAAGGCGAACGACAGGTTGCGGATGCCGAGCATCTGCATCTTGAAAAACGGGATCGGTTGCAACCATTCGTTGATCAGGAACAGCACCAGCAACACCACGCCACCGCCGAGCAAGCCGCAGATCAGGTTCGACTCGAACCAGTCCAGCCGGTTGCCCTGCAGGATGCCGATCACCAGCATGCAAATCGCCGGAAAACCCAATAACAACCCGCGCCAGTTGAATTGCTTGAAACGCTCCAGGCGCAGTGGGTCCTGGGGCAAGCCGTAGGCCACCGCCGCTATGGCGATCAGGCACGGCGCGATGATTTGCCAGAACGTCCATTGCCAGCCGACATGCTCGGTCCACAACCCGGCCAGCGGCGTGCCGAGCCCGGGGCCGAACGTCGCCGTCAGGGCATAACCGGCCAGGCCGTAGAGCTTCACGTTGGCCGGCAAAAAGCGCAGGGCGACGGTCATCAGCATCGGCGGCAACGCACCGCCCGCCAGACCTTGCAAGGTACGCATCAGCAGCAGGCTTTCGTAGTTCGGCGCGAAGGGGCACAGAACGCCCAACAAGGTAAACACGCTGATCGCACAGAGCGTGAAGCGTCGCAACGAGAACGTCACCGAGCACCACGGCGCGAATGCCATCGCGGCCACCGAGGTCGCGGTGTAACTGGCGACCAGCCAGGTGCCTTCGTCATAGCCGATGGCCAATGCGCCGCGAATGTCGGCTAGGGCGACCTTGGTCACCATCTCGTTGAGGCCCGATACCAGCACCGCCAGCAACACGCCCACCAGACCGATGATGATCCGCGGGCCGAAGACCGGTGGTGTCACGGCGGTAGGGCTGGCCGCGGCGAGAGGTGCCGGGGCTGTGAGGGAAGTCATGGACTGCAAGCTCCGGGAATGGATTCCGAAGCATTTTAAGAAGCGTGGAAGGTGACGAAAATCAACTTATTGGCAGGTTATAAGTGCGTTCCATGCAGCAATACAGAACCCTGTGGGAGCGAGACCGGCTTGCCGGCCTCGCTCCCACAGGGATTTGCTATTCGCTTCAAGTGGGCTGTGCAGCCAGCCACGTCTCGTCGCAACACGCCTTGAGCGTTTCACGCATCCAGCGATGCGCCGGGTCTTTGTCGAAACGCGGGTGCCAGGCCTGGGTCAGCATAAGGGTCGGCAACGGGATCGGCAGTGTGAATGAACGCAGCTTCAACCCCAGGCGCCTTACGCTCAGCAGCGCTTCCTTGGGCACCGGCAGAATCAGATCGGAATCCGGCAACGCAAACATCGCCGCATGGAAACTCGGCGCGATCACCGCGACCCGCCGTTCCAGCCCCAAGGCATTCAGCGCCGTATCGATCGGGCCGCGAGCAATGCCGCGACGGGACATGCTGATATGAGAAAACCCGGCGAAACGCTCGGCCGTGATCTCTTCGTCGAACAGCGGATGGTCGTCGCGCACCAGGCCGACAAAGTGCGTGGAGAACAGGTTCTGCACCTTCACTTCCGGCATCAGCGGCCGGTTGTTGCTGACACTCAAATCGATGCGTCCTTCACGCAACGCTTCGTCATCCCCATCGCCCTCCGGGACAAAGCGCAGTTCGCAGTGCGGCGCCTGACGCTCCATCGTGTCGAAGAGCTTGCCGCCGTAGACGCCGACAAAGAAATCGTTGGCGCGAATGCTGAAGCGTCGACGCAAACTGCCCAGCTCCACGTCGTCGGCAGATTGGAACAGCAGCGCGGCCTGCTCAACCAGATCCCGCACCTGCTCACGCAACGCCAGCGCCTTGGGCGTCGGCACGAGGCCACGGCCGGCGCGCACCAGAATCGGATCGCCGATGGCCTCGCGGATTCGTGTGAGCGTGCGGCTCATGGCCGCCGGGCTGAGGTTCATTCGTCGCGCGGCGCCCACCACGCTGCCTTCGTCGAGCAAGGCGTCGAGGGCGACCAGAAGATTCATGTCCGGGAGTTGCATGCTGAGCACTCGTGGCTGATCTGGATTGATTCAGACGCAATGCTAGCAAACATCCCTCAAGTGATGTGTTGGTAGTCCCGGCCCCATCGCGGGCAAGCCCGCTTGTGTCTAGATCTAGGAATAAGCTCTGGGGTGAGAGGGGTGAATGGCAAGCTGTGAGTCCGCGGTGCTTAAAGCACGTGTGGGAGCCAAGCTGCCATTCACCTTTCCACTCTGGCCCATAAGCCCGAACAGTTGGACGAGCAGCCACTCGAAATCACAAGCGTGGGCAAAGCCAGAGCACTCTCACTCCTGAGTGTAAGAGGGTTTTGCCATGATTTCCTGGGTCGGCATCGATATCTCCAAATCAAACCTCGTTGTTTGGGTTCAACCAGACGGTGAAGGTTTTGAGCTTTCAAACACCTCAGAAGGCTGTGTTGAGCTTCTTCAGCGCTTGAGCCAGTACGAGGTTGGCCGAGTTCTGCTGGAGGCCACGGGAGGCTACGAACGCAAGGTCATGGCCGCATTGCTAGGTGCCAACTTCAATGTCCTCAGGATCAATCCTCGCCGGGCCAGGGCTTTCGCCGTGGCGATGGGCAAAAATGCCAAGACCGATCTGATCGATGCAGCTGTGTTGGCCGATTTCGCCGAGGTCTTGAAGATGGACGGCGACAAGGTCATTTCGCCTGAGCGTGAAGCGTTGCGCGAGCTGGTTCAGCAACGCGAGCACTTCGTACAGCAACGGGACGACAATAAGCGCCGGCTTCAGCAGGCTCAGCTACCCGCTGTTGTGGCGGCAATCAAAGGCCATATTCATTATCTGCAAGTTCAGATCAAGCAGCTCGATAAAACCATCCACCAGAGCATGCACGACCTGGACGCAGAAAAAACCGAGCGGCTCATCTCTGTTAAAGGTATCGGCACGGTCGCCACTGCCAGTTTGCTGGTTTACCTGCCCGAATTGGGCAAGCTTGACCGTCGTGAGATCGCCGCACTGGCAGGAATTGCACCCTGCAACGATGACAGCGGCAATCACAGCGGGAAACGCCAAATCTATGGAGGAAGAGCCCGTGTGAGGCGTGCGCTTTACATGTCCTGCTGGGTGGTGATCCGCTATCAAGCTGACTTTAAAGCACGCTATGACGCTCTTCGGGCGCGAGGCAAGAGCGCGAAAGTCGCGCTCATCGCCTGCATGCGAATATTACTGATCAGACTGAATGCCATGCTGAGAGACGGCACCGAATGGCGATGACGAATGGCAGGGTGAAGACAGTTGCTCCCACAAGAATCTTCAGTGGATGCAGATTTTCTAAACGGCAAAAAAACCTGTGGGAGCGGGCTTGCCCGCGATGAGGCCAGACCAGACAAAACAGGTCTACCGCTGCATCCCCCACCGCTTCACCGTCACCCGCTCCAGCGAATCAAACACCAGATTCTCCACCAGCAACCCAATCAAAATCACCACCGCCAACCCGGCAAACACCTTGTCGGTGTACAGCTCATTACGATTCTGAAAGATGTACCAACCCAAACCACCCTTGCCACTGGTCGCGCCAAACACCAACTCAGCGGCAATCAGCGTGCGCCAGGCAAAGGCCCAGCCGATTTTCAGACCGGCAAGAATCGACGGCAGCGCTGCCGGGATCAGGATGAACAACACGAAACGCATGCCCTTCAAACCGTAATTGCGCCCGGCCATGCGCAACGTTTCCGAGACGCCCAAAAAACCCGCATAGGTATTCAAGGCCAACGCCCAAAGCACCGAATGCACCAGCACGAAAATCAGGCTGTTCTGCCCCAACCCGAACCACAACAGCGCCAGCGGCAACAGCGCAATCGCCGGCAGCGGGTTGAACATCGACGTCAGTGTGCTCAGCAGATCGCGACCGAACTGCGTCGACACCGCCAGCGTGGTCAGGGCAAACGCCAGGACGATGCCGATCAGGTAACCCTTGAGCAACACCACCAGGGAAATCCACACTTTGCCCAGCAATTCGCCGCTGAGCAGGCCGTCATACAGCGCGCTGGCGGTTTGCAAAAAACTCGGCAGCAACAAGTCGTTGTTCTGAATGCGCGCAACCACTTCCCACAGCACCGCGAGCAAAATCAGGATCAGGCTTTTGCGAATCCAGCCCTGTTGCCACAGGCGTTGACCAAGGGGCAACTCACGCTCCAGCGGTACGCTGGTCAGCGGCTGCAAAACGGTTTCAAATTCTTCACGCGCAGATGATAACTGGCTCATCGGGCACTCCTCTCAATGGCTCAGTAAGCGATGCGAATGTCGGAAAAATCCAGCTCGCGCGCGATTTCCGGCGACTGGCCTTCATCGAACAACAACCGATGAATCCGTCGCGCCGACTCCTGAAACGCCACGCCGCCGAGGCTGTGCAAATCGTATTGATGGCTGTGGACTTCCGCCCGTACCCGGCCGGGATGCGGCGACAGCAGCAGAATGCGATTGCCCACCACCAGCGCTTCTTCGATGGAGTGCGTGACGAACAGCAGCGTGAAACGCACCTCCTCCCAGAGCAGCAGCAATTCTTCCTGCATCTTGCGGCGCGTGAGGGCGTCGAGGGCAGCGAAGGGTTCGTCCATCAGGAGGATTTTCGGCTGCATCGCCAATGCCCGTGCGATGGCAACGCGAGCCTTCATGCCGCCCGACAAGGTGTGCGGATACGCATCGGCAAACGCTGCCAGACCGACCTTGTCCAGATAGTGCAGCGCCCGCTCTTCGGCCTCTTTGCGCTTGAGGGTTTTCGATGCAAGCAGTGGAAACATCACGTTCTGTTTGACGGTTTTCCACGGCGGCAGTTGATCGAATTCCTGAAACACCACGATCCGGTCCGGCCCTGGCGCGTGGACCGTTTGCCCTTGCAGACGAATCTCGCCTTCAACGGGCTGAATGAACCCGGCAACCGCCTTGAGCAAGGTGGACTTGCCGCAACCGGACGGCCCGAGCAGCACGAAGCGGTCCGCCGGATCGATTTCAAAACTGACTTGGTGGGTCGCCCGAACCACACGTTGCGGCGTGCGGTATTCGAGGCTGACATTATCGACCGACAGCAGCGCCTGGGCTGTGGCGTTCGGTTTGCTGACCGTGTGGCCTTGCAAAGGGGCGTTCATGTCGATCAGCTCCCTTGCAGTGGTTTGGCGTCCTGGAAGAAGTAATCCTTCCACGAATCCGGTTTGTTTTTGATCGCGCCGACGCGGTAGAGGAATTCGGCGAGCGGGTAGGTATTTTTCGGCGTGACGCTGAATTCGAACTGCGGGTTGTCGATGATTTTCAGCAGCGCAGCACGATCGATTTTCGCCTTGGTCACGCGGATGTAGGTATCGGCGGCGGCGCCTTTATCGTTCTGGGCAAATTGCGCCGCTTCGGTCAGCGCCTCGACGAACGCCTTGTAGGTTTTCGGGTTCTCGTTACGGAATTTCTCCGTGGCGAACAACACCGTCGGCGAGTTCGGGCCGAGCAGATCATAGGTGTTCAGCACCACATGCACGTTTGGGTTGGCCAGCGCCTGATCCTGGAACGGCGGGTTGGAAAAGTGCCCGGTCAGCTCAGTGCCGCCGGCAATCAACGCCGCCGTGGCGTCGGGATGCGGAACGGCGATGGTGTACTTGTCGAGGCGATTGAATTCCTTGTCGCCCCACTGCTTGGCGGCTGCGTATTGCAGGAAGCGCGACTGTACCGACACGCCCACCGCCGGCACCGCGATGCGGTCCTGCTCGGTGAAGTCGGCGATGGTTTTGACCTTGGGATTGTTGCTCACCAGGTAGTACGGAAAGTTGCCGAGGGACGCCACGGCCTTGACGTTCTGCTTGCCGTGGGTGCGGTCCCAGATGGTCAGCAGCGGACCGACGCCCGCACCGGCGATATCAATCGAACCGGAGAGCAGCGCATCGTTAACCGCCGCGCCGCCGGACAGCTGAGTCCAGTCGACCTTGATGTCGATGCCTTCCTGCTTGCCGTACTTTTCGATCAGGTTCTGGTCGCGCACCACGTTGAGCAACAGATAAACGATGCCGAACTGCTCGGCGATGCGGATTTCACCTTCAGCGTGGGCCACGGTCGGCGCCACCAGGCTACCGGCGATGAGGCTGAAACCCAGGCCGATGGCCGCAGCCAACGGTGCAAATGGAAGACGTCTGGACATGAAAATTCTCCGACAAATCAGAAAGGCGCGTCGCCCTGAATGGTGGTGCGATACAACTTGCGGCGCAGATGGCTGGGGCATCCGGCGGCGAGGTGAATCAGCGAGCGGTTGTCCCAGAACACCAGGTCGTGGGGCTGCCATTGATGGCGGTAGATGTTGTGCGGCAGCACGCTGTGGGCGTAGAGCTCATCCAGCAGTTGCTTGCTCTCATCGTCTGGCAAACCAACGATGCGGGTGGTGAAACCCTCGCTGACGAACAACGCCTTGCGACCGTTTTCCGGATGCGTGCGCACGATCGGGTGGACGACTTCGGCAACCTGAGCCAGTTGCTCCGGCGTCAGCGTCGGACGCCAGTTGCCTTCGAATTTGGTCTCGCTGTAGCGCGCGGTGTAGGAGTGCGCGGCAAAGCGGCCATCGACGGCTTTGCGCAACGCTTCGGGCAGGTTTTCCCAGGCTTTGTGCATGTCGGCGAACAAGGTGTCGCCACCTTCGGATGGCAATTCCTGGGCGTGCAGCATCGAGCCCAGGCTTGGCAATTCTTTATAGGACAGGTCGGAGTGCCAGAACTTGCCGGCGTCACCGAGGCCGATGGATTGGCCGTTTTCGATAATATTGGAAACGATGAGGATTTCCGGGTGCCCGGTCAGCAGGAACTGCTTGAGCACATGGATCTGCAACACGCCGAAGCGACGGCTGAAGTCGATTTGTTGTTCGGGGGTAATCCGCTGGTCGCGGAACACCACGACATGGTGATCAAGGTGCGCGCGATGGATGCGGGCGAAGTCCTGGTCATTGACCGGGCGAGACAGGTCGAGGCCGATGACTTCGGCACCGACGGCGCCGCTGAACGGGCGAATTTCGAAAATTTGCGGCGCGATGCTTTGAGTTGCAGAGACGACAGACATAAATCACTCCCACGCACGGCACGCTCAAGGGCGCGCGCGTCGATCAGAAACTCACGGAGGTCCCGTGTTGGTTCGTGTCGTGCGGCGCGCCGATTGGTCGGCAGGTACGCAGGAGGTTGACTTTATAGATATAAGAACGTGAATTTAAATACCGTTAGCGAATAACCATATGGCTTATTTCGCCTATGCTGCTGACAGGATGACGCTGCTCAACGCTTGAGGGACGCTCAATGTTCTACGTGCAACGCAATGCAGAAGGCCAACTGACGCGCGTGGAAGCCGAGGCCTATGCCGAGTCCACCGAAAGCCTGCCCACCGATCACCCGGACCTTCAGGCCTGGTTCGCCAGCAAAGTCATGGCCATCAACCACAAGCAACTGCAACAAACCAATCAGCTCAAGCAGTTGAAGCAGAGCGACCTGGACATGATCCGGGTACTGGACGACCTGATTCAGGTGCTGACGGATAAGGGCGTGATGCGCATTACCGACCTGCCGGCCGCTGCACAGGACAAACTCATGGGCCGGTCCCAGGCCCGGGAGGAGTTGGGTGGGTTGAGTAATCTGGTGGATGAGGATGAATCGGGGTTGATCTAGCCCTCAATTTCTCTGTCGTCTGTTCCGACGCCATCGCGGGCAAGCCCGCTCCCACAGGTTTTGTGGTCGGTCACAAGTGCGTGATCTACCCCGTTCCTTGTGGGAGCGGGCTTGCCCGCGATGGCGGCCTCACAGACAAAGCAACTTCAGAGCCTTATTCCCAAGGCTTCGGCTCCCCAAACAACTGCCCCTGCACGCCATAAACCCCCAGCTCACGAATCACCGACAACTCCCCTTCGGTCTCGACCCGCTCGGCAATCAGCGGCAGATCAATGCTGTGCGCCGCCCGCTGAATCGCCTCGATAAACAAACGCTTGTCGCTCTCCTGATCAATCGCGCGGATGTAAACACCGTCGATCTTCAGATACGCCAACCCGAGCCGCGCCAGGTTGCCGATCATGCTGAAGCGTCCACCAAAATGTTGCAGACTCAACGAGAAGCCGATTTCTCGCAGGCGTCGCGTCAGGTCTTCCAGCTTCGCTTGCTCCCGCAGTTGCTCCTCGCCGATTTCCAGGATCAGCCGCGGGCCGAAGCTGGAATGCGCGCGCAAAATATCCAGGATTTTGCCCAGCGCCTGCGGATTGATCAGCGTCGCCGATGACAGGTTCAGCGCCAGCGACGCTTGATGGTCGGCCATTTGCTCAAGCACCTTCTCCAGCATCAGGCGATCCAGCCGCGCAGCCCAGCCGAAACGCTCGAGCCACGGCAGGAACCGGCCGGCAGGAATCGCCTGGCCCTGCTCGTCAATCAGGCGCGAAAGTACTTTGTAATGCAGCACCAGCGTCGCGTCCTGGCTCGCCACCACCGGCTGGAAATACAGCTCGAAACGGCGCTGATTCAGCGCCTCATCGAGCAAGCTGTGCCAGGCATGATGATCGTCGCCAACGTTCGCCGACGCCGCGTGATCCAGGCAGACCCACCTCGAATCGCCCTGGCCTTCGGCCTGCGCCAGCGCCTGATCCGCCAGCCCGAGCACCGCTTGCGGTAAGTCGCCATACATAAACGGCGCCAGCCCGATGTACGCCACGGCGGCCACATCGGTGGCGCCGGTTGCATGCAGGCTCGCCAGGGCACTGTCGAGGCTTTGCGCCAGTTGCAATGCTTCGGCGCGCACCAGCCCCGGCGCCAGCACGGCGAATTCGCCGCCGCGGATCCGCGTGACGAGGTTCAGCGTTTCGGGGTATTTGGCGCACTCACGGGACAGCTGCTCGCCGACCGCGATCAGTAAATCATCGGTGTGTTGGCCGCCCAGACGCTGATTCAACCCAGCGAGGTCCCTGACCCGCAGCAACAGCAAATAACCTGAACTCGCCTTTTCCGGATTGCTCACCCGCGCATTTAATTGCATCTCGAAATAGCGCCGGTTGGCCAACCCGGTCAACGTGTCCCGATAGGACTCGTCGCGCAATTTTTCACTGCGCTCGGCCTGTTCCTGAAATAACGCCTTGAGCTTCTCGACCATCTGGTTCATGGCCTGCACCACGCGGCGCAATTCAGGTGTGCGCGGCAGATCGGGCAGGCTGAGGAATTCCCGGCGGGCGATGGCGTGGGATTGCTGGACCATGTACTCCAGCGGTTTCAATTGCCGGCGCAACAGCAACGCGCCCAGTGCCGCACTCACCGCGCCGCAGAGCAGCAGCCAGCCGAGGCTGCCCAAGGCGCTCTGCCAAAGTTTGGCCAGCGCGAACATTGGGTGGCTGACCACTTCGACCCGGGCCGCCTGCTCCCAGCCACGGCTGACAATCGCATCGCCACCCGCCGGCTCCAGACCGATCAGTTTAACGAACCAGTCCGGCACGTTTGTCACCGCCGGAATGCCGCTGCGCTCCACCAGCGTCTTGTCGTTCGACAGATCGACGACGCGGATACTCGCGTAATAACCGCTGTCGAAAATCGAGCTGACCAGCAACTCGACCATCGCCGGGTCGTCGATGTTCGGCGTCAACGACAGCGCCAGCGCCGTCGCGGCGTCCTGTGCGTGGGAACGCAACTGGTTGACGTACTGGGCGCGCGAGCTTTCGAGGCTGACCATGAAGCTGCCGGTGAAGGCGACCACCAGGAACAGACAGATTGCGATCAACAGCTGTTTGAACAAAGACATCTGAGCGCGTGCTCCTAGTTAATCGTCTCGACCGGAAAACCTTCCGCCTGCATTTTCTTCAACACATCCTGCCAACGGGACAAGCGTTTGGTGTCCCCCACTTTTTTATTGCCCTTGGCACCGGGCAACCACAGCCCTTCGGCATTGAAAGCGTAGACCGGCAGCAGATCGGTTCGTTGGCTGGCGGGTTTGATCGCATCGACCAGGCTGTCGAGCACCAACGGCATGGCGTCGGGGCCGGCGTAGTAAGTCAGCACCATGTGCGCGCGGTTCAGGCTCACGGCCTTGACGTAGGTAATGCGTAGCTTGTCGCTGGAAACGCCGAGGTGGCGCAGGCTGAAATACTTGGCGATGGCGTAGTCTTCACAGTCACCGGCGCCCTTCCACAAGGCTTCGATCGGGGTTTCCCAATAGTCGACCTCGTGCCACAGGTCGATGTCCTCTTCGTAGCGCATCTGTCTATTGAAGAACAGGTTGACCACGTTGAGCTGCTCCAGCTCGCTGATCTGCTTCTGCGTGGCCAGCAAATGCTGCCAGGCATCAATGCGCTGCTGCCCTGCACCCAATGGCCCGTACAATGCCTGCGCCCGGCGGCTGATCAGGGAAAAATCCCAGTCGGCATGCAGACTGCCCGGCATGACGCCGGCCAGCAGCAACACGCAGCACAGCCAGCGCAACGTCCAGGGGATCGCGAAACGTACCGCCAATGCGTGGCATCCAGGTAGGCAGGTGGAATCGATTGATGGTGAAGGGTAGCCGGTTAAAAGACAATGGCACGGTGAGATCACCGGAGCGGGCTAAACTTTGGGGGTGTGAGCTGTTTAGCCTGCGTGTTTGACAACCTGCCGGGCAGTCACTAGTGTCCTCTTGGATCCAAATTCTTTCAGTCATTCAGGGTGAGTAGTAGTGCCACAGAAGCCCAGCCCTCTCAGTAGCATCAAGGTCAACGGTCCGATTCCCGCTCATGTGGCACGCTCGGTCATCGAAGAAACCCTGCGTGCCGCCATTCTCGATGGCCGTATTCCTTGCGGCACAGCCCTTCGTCAGCAAGACCTGGCCGACCTGTTCGGGGTCAGCCGCATGCCGGTCCGTGAAGCCTTGCGTCAGCTCGAAGCGCAAGCGCTGCTTAATGTGGTCGCCCATAAAGGTGCGGTGGTCGCGCCATTGGTTCAGGGCGACGCCGTCGAAACTTACGCTCTGCGGATCCTGCTGGAGTCCGAAGCCCTGCGCCTGTCGATTCCTTTGCTTACTAATGAGGACTTTGAACAGGCCGCCCGCTACATCGACGAACTGGAAACCGAACACGACTACACCGAAATTGGCCGGCTCAACCGCCTGTTTCACATGGCGATGTACTGCAAGGCACCTAATCGTCGGCTCTTGAAACTGGTCGAAGACGGGTTGAACGAAGAGGAACGCTTCCTGCGCTTCAATCTGGAAGCCATGGGCCTGGGCAAACTGTCCCAGGAAGATCACCGTGCGCTGTTGCGCGCAGTGGAAGACCGCGACATCGAGCACGCGGTGAAGCTGCTCGAACATCACCTCAACCGGGGCGTCGAGGTCATCACGAACTACCTCAACAGCCCCGAAGCACAAAGCAGAAAAACCTCGAAATAAATCATATCGGCAACCGGAGCGAGCAGATCAACCTGCTCGCCTGCGCTTGCCGCGCCTGCGTTTCTGTTATCCCAAGTCAGACCATTGCATCGACCGTATGACGTGTCGGTGATAGCGGCTGCCTTGATTTACGCTCACTCTTGGCCTGCCAACAAATAATAAACGGGTGACGTACCGCATGAGCGGCGCAGTCCCCGCATCAAGAACCTACGGAAGGAGTCTTGCCACGGGAAAGGAAGCATCGGCATCCCGGCCAACTTCCACCCCTCAAATCACATTAACGATCACCCTTGGAAAGTTGCTTCGAGTGAGGCATTCACTCTTTACTTCAATTTCGACTTATATAAGCCGGAAGGAGCAACTACGCCCAAATAAAACTTTAATCAAAAGTCTTATTGAAACTTGTCACGCCCGGAAAAGCCGAACTTGAAAATAGTATAAAAATAACTTGCCCGGAACTTTATTCGTGTATTAGTTTTTCTCCGCCACTACTGGGCGAGGCCGCACGCCGCGACCACACGACTTATATGCAACTAATAACAATCAATTCATTTGAGGTACTTGCTCGCCATCAAAATATTTAAATCGCCATTAATTACTGATTACACCTCATTCCGGATCACTTATAGGCTCGCCATGAAATCGACTAAAGACCGTCTTAATCAGAAGAAAGCAGAACTTAGTGCGCACCCGATTTTTTCTGAAATACATTCGCTTTCAGTACTCCAACGCTTCATGGAATCCCATGTTTTTGCGGTGTGGGATTTCATGTCGCTGACCAAGCGCCTGCAACAGGAGCTGACCTGCGTCCAGTTGCCCTGGCTGCCGCCAAGAGATCCGCAGGCTGCCCGACTGATCAACGAGATTGTGCTGGGTGAAGAGTCCGATGATCGTCCGGCCCACGGTCATTACAGCCATTTCGAGTTGTACCTGGATGCGATGCGCGAGGTGGGTGCCAGCACCGTCGCCATCGAGCGCTTCGTGGCGCTGCAGCAAGAAGGCGTGAGTTACGACGTGGCGTTGCAAAGCGTGGACGTCGACCCGGCCGCTGCGCAATTCGTGCGCCACACCTTGCACACCGCGCTGCATGCGCCCGGCCACAGCGTGGCGGCGGCGTTTCTGCACGGACGCGAGAGCGTTATTCCACAGATGTTCCAGCGCATTCTCGACGATTGGGGCATCGGTTTTGAACAGGCGCCGACCTTCCGTTACTACCTGGAGCGGCACATCGAAGTCGATTCCGAAGACCACGGTCCGGCAGCGGAAAAACTCCTCGCGCGGCTGGTCGATGGCGATCCGCAACGGGAAGAAGACGTCTACGCCAGCGCCCTGGCGGCCGTGGAAAGTCGCATCGCGCTGTGGGACGGCCTGCGCCTGAGCATGAGCGAACCGGTGGCGGAGGTGAACGCATGAACGCCGCCGACTACCAATCCTTCGCCGACGCCTGGGAAAGCCGCGCGACCATTCGCACCCGCCCGCGACGCGTGTTGGAGAACGACGAAAAGCTGATCTATCCGCTCAGTCGTCAGCCGCTGGTGTTGAGCGAAACCTTTCTGCGCGAATGCCCCGAGCAACGGGATTTCGCCCTGGTGCAGACGCTCTACAAATTCATCAACGACGTGGTGATTTTCGAAACCGAGATCGTCGACAAAACCGCGCGCAGCATCGCCAAGAATCGCTTCGCCGTGGCCTTCCCGTTCGCCTGCCGTTACGACGCCATGACCGTCGTGGTGGACGAGGATTACCACGCGCTGGTGGCGATGGATTTCATGCAGCAAACCATCGCCATGACGGGCATCACACCGATCAAGCTGCCGGATGAAATCGAGCTGAGCCGGTCGATTCCGGCGGCTGTTGCGCTGGCACCGGAGCATTTGCGCAGCGCCGTGGAATTGATCTGCGTAGCCATCGCTGAGAACACCGTGACCGGCGACGTGGCGGCATTCGCCAAGGACGACACGGTCAAGCAATCGATCAAGGGTCTGATGGCTGATCATTTGCTCGACGAGGGTCGTCACTCCGGATTCTGGGCGCGGTTGGTGCGCATCTACTGGCACACCGCAAGCGAAGACGACCGTCAGTGCATCGCGCAGATTCTGCCGGTGTTCATCGGCCATTACCTGACCAACGACATCCAGAAATCCTTCGACTTCCGCTTGATCGAGTCCTTGCAGATCAGCGATTCCGCGCGCCGCGCACTCAAGAGCGAAGTGTCGGGGCTGGCCTTCCCGATCAACCGCCATCACCCGCTGGTCGCCAACATCGTGCGGTTTTTCCACAGCAGTTCGCTGCTCGATTCGCCGTGTGTTCAAGAAGCCCTGAGCAACTACCTGGTTTAACGAGGAGCACATCATGAGACGTCTCGACATTCTGCTCATTGGGCAGAGCCAGGCCCTGACCGACCTGGCGCTGGAACTTGAACAACACGGTCATTCACTGACGCGGCTGACGGCCCTCGACCAACCACCGTCGGGCAATGCTGACTTACTGATCGACGATGCCAGCCTGTCGTACCAGCCGTTGGGCGATGTACCGCGACTGACGTTGAGCCTGGGTGTCGGAGTCCGGGGTGATTCAGGTTTGCCGCCGCTGGACCTGCTGTGCCTGTACGGTTCGACGCTGCTCACCCGCGTGCCGATTGCCGACGAACCTTCGGGTAACGGCCAGGCGTTGCGTCTGCGAGCGGTGGCGCAACTGGTGGATCATGCAGCCTTGCTGGTCAGTCGCTTCTCCCGGGATGCGGACTATTTTCTGCTCGTCGAACCGGTGACTCCCGTTGATTTCGAACAGGTGGAAAGTCTGCTGTTTTTAGAAAGCCTGGCCTTCGTCCACCGACTCAACGCAACCGCTAACCCCGGCGTGCTGCAACTCGCTCAGTTGCCGATGATCGAGCGCCTTGAGCAGCGCTTCATTCAGTCCGCCGAAAGACCGGCGTTGAACCTTGCCGGCACCTCCCTCAGTTATCGCCAACTGCATGCTCATAGCCGCGCCATTGCGCAGCGACTGCAACCGTTGCTCGAACAGCACGACAAGCCGTTGGTGGTCGGCATCTGCCTGCCAAAATGCAGCGCGTTGTATGCGGGGATTCTGGCGATTCTTGGCAGCGGCGCAGTTTACCTGCCGCTTGAGCCGAGCCATCCGTTGCAGCGCCAACAATACATTTTGTCGAATGCCGGCGCCGTGTTGTTGCTGCACGACGGACAGCATCCGCTCGCGTCCGAGATGCGCAGCCTGGACATCAGCGCAATCGACATCGAGCACGTGCATGTCGATCAAGCGTTGATGCGCCAGCGCCCGGACCTCGATGCGCCGTGCATGGCGCTCTACACCTCGGGCACCACCGGTCATCCCAAAGGCGTGTTGCTCAGCCAGGCCAACCTCGCGCACTTCACCGCGTGGTACGCCGACTATGTGCAACTGACTGAACAGAGCCGCGTATTGCAGTTTTCGTCATTGAGCTTCGACTCCTCTCTGATCGACATCTTCCCGACGCTGTTACAAGGCGCCGAGCTGATCGTACCCAGCGACGATCAACGCCGTGACCCGCTGCAACTGGTGGAACTGATCCGGCACCAACAGTTGAGCCATGCGTTTTTGCCACCGGCCTTGCTGAGCATTCTGCCGCTGGATCAGTTGCAGGTGCTGGACCACGTGATGACCGGTGGCGATGTCTGCGAACCCTACGTCATCGAGCAACTCATCCGTCATAGCAATCTCTACAACCTCTATGGCCCGACCGAAGCCACGGTGCTGATCACCGCGCGGCCACTGCGCGCCGGCGACAGCAATCGCACCCTCGGCGCGCCGATCGCCAACAGTCAGGTACTGATTCTCGACGAAGATTTTCAACCGGTAGCCGAACAGACCGTCGGTGAGTTGTACATCGTCGGACCGGGCGTTTGCCTGGGATATCTGAACGACCCGCAACAGACCGCCGAACGTTATATGAACCTGAGCCTGCCGAACGGTGAGAGCTTGCGCGCCTATCGCACCGGCGACATGGCGAAGTGGACCGGCGCAGGCATCGAGCTGTGCGGACGTCGGGACAATCAGGTAAAGATTCGCGGCTTTCGCGTCGAACCGGAAGAGATCGAACGCTGCCTGCGCGACAGTCAGCTGTACCGCCAGGTCGCAGTGGTGATCGACAGCCAACGGCGGATTCTCGCCTTCCTCGCCCAGCCTCAGGAGGATCAACCCGGCGCCGCACGCGAAGCGCTGAGGGCGCACGCCACTCGCTTTCTGCCGAACTACATGCAGCCCACCGCCTGGACCGAACTGGCGAGCATGCCGTTCGCCAGCAATGGCAAGGTTGACCGTAAAGCGCTGCTGGAGCTGCCGGTCAGCATTGCCGAAAACGCGTCACGGCGTTTACCCGCCAGCGCCGATGAAGCGCTGCTGCTGGAAATCTGGGCCGAACTGCTGGAGCTGCCGGCCAGCGATATTTCCACCGACGAAAGCTTCTTCAATCTGGGCGGCCACTCGATCCTGCTGTCGCGCATGCTGCTGCGTCTGCGTGAAGAGTTCGGGCGCAGCATCTCGATTAACCGCTTCATCGAACTGCCCACCATCGCAAAACTGGCGACGCTGGTGCGCGGCTCCGGCACCGAAGAGGTACTGAGTGTGCAGGCCATGGCGGATGCCTTCCGTGAGTTGGATGTGCAGCCGTTGCCAGTCAGTCGCATGGGCGATGTACACAAGGTCATCGTCACCGGCGCCAACAGTTTTGTCGGCGTGCACATCGTCGAGGCGTTGCTGGCCTGGGGTGCCAGCGAAGTGGCTTGCCTGGTGCGCGATGGCGGCGGGCAATCGGCGGCCGAGCGCTTTGCTCATGCACTGCGCGAGAACCGTCTGGAGCATCTGGATCTGAGCCGGGTGCGGGTTTACGCGGCAAACATCACACGGCCCTCACTCGGGCTCGCAGTGGAGGTTTACGAGCGCCTGGATCGCGAGTTCGGCGCACTCGTGCACAACGCCGCCAACGTCAATCACGTGCTCGATTACGAGTCGCTGGCGCGGGACAACGTCGAGCCGATTTTCGAGTGCCTGCGCCTGTGCGAAGGGCGCAGTAAAAAGATCTTCAATTTCGTTTCGACATTGTCCGCGTCGAGCACGATTTCCGACGACGGCCGGGTGCTTGAATTGCCCGCCGCACAGACCCCGCCGATCTATATCAAGAACGGCTACAACCTGTCGAAGTGGGTCGGTGAACGCATCCTCGAGCGGGCGCGGGAGCGTGGGGTTCGGGTCAATGTGTATCGCCCTGGCAACATCAGTTTCAACAGCCTCACGGGTGTCTGCCAGCCACATAAAAATCGATTGATGCTGATGCTCAAGGGCTCGATCCAGCTCGGTCAGGTGCCGGAATTCGCCCTGAATTTCGACCTGATGCCGGTGGATTTTCTCGCCCGTTTCATCGCGTTCCACGCCAGCCGTTATTCAGCGGAAAAAGCGGTGTTCAACCTGCACAACCCCGAACCCTTGAGTTGGGACGATTACGTCGCCTCGTTCCGTGAAGCGGGTCGCAAATTCTCCATGGTCAGCGTTGCCGACTGGCAGCAGCAACTGGGCCGGGTCGACAGCGACAACGCGCTGTTCGGCGTCCTCGGTTTCTACCTCAACGGCTTCGAGGAAGACATCGGCGACATCTCGATGATCGGCCACGACAACGCCCAGGCCGGCGTGCGGCAGATGGGCGCGCACTACCCGGAAAAATCCCCGGCACTGCTGCGTCGCGGCTGCGACTACCTCAAAGAAATCAACTTCATCTGATTCACTCAACCGGAGCAAAACCATGGAAACCCTGCAACCCGATACCCTGATCAAAAACCCTCAAGGCTGCCATGTCGTGTCGTCGGTGGACGTGCCGGCCGAGGCCAGGAAAGTCTGGGCGGTGGTCGGCAACTTTGCCGGCTTCGATCGCTTCATCCCGGCGCTGTCGCACATCGAGATGACTGGCGAAGGCGTGTCGTCCCTGCGCAAGAAATTCTTCAAGGATGGCAACCTGGTGGTTGAGCAACTCAACTCGCGGGATGACCAGGCATTGAGCATGACCTGGACCACGATTTACAACACGCTGGGCGTGGCTAATTTGTGGGCGGCGATGAGGGTTGAAGCGCTGGGTGAAGGCAAGTCCCGAGCGACGTGGACCATCATCGCTGAACCGGCTCAGGGCGGCGCGGAGGCACTGCCAGGGTTCAAGGATTTTGTGCAGGGGTTTGCCGATGATGCGATGAATAATGTGCTGAAGCTGTTTGTGTAGGACTGTCGTTTGGCGGTGACTGATGCACCGCAATCGCGAGCAAGCCCGCTCCCACATTCGATCGCATTCCTACTGAAGGAACCCGGTCAGAATGTGGGAGCGGGCTTGCTCGCGATTGAACGATAACGCGGTAGATCTGACCTGAATCAGATCTTGAAACTATCAACCAACTGCTTCAACCGGTTCGCCTGCAACGACAACGCATCGCAATCCTTCAACGTTTCATTGAGGTTGGCCACGCTCTGCTGGTTCAGCAGGTTGATCTGGTTGACGTCAACGTTGAGGGTCTCTACTACCGCGGTCTGCTCCTCGGTCGCAGCGGCCACCGACTGGTTCATGCCGTCAATTTCGCCTATACGCCGGGTCACGCTGACCAGACGCAAACCGGCCTGGTTCGCCACTTCGACGCTCTCTTCGCTGGAGACCTGACTGGCGTTCATGGTGGTCACCGCTTCGCGTGAGCCGATCTGCAGCGAAGTGATCATCTTGTGAATCTCCTCGGCCGACTCCTGCGTGCGATGGGCCAGGTTGCGCACCTCGTCCGCCACAACGGCAAAACCACGCCCGGCTTCACCGGCACGGGCCGCTTCGATGGCCGCGTTGAGCGCCAGCAAGTTGGTCTGCTGAGAGATGCCTTTGATCACATCGAGAATGTGCCCGATATTATCGGTGCTGGCGTTGAGGGTTTCGATCTGCGTGCAGGACAGGCTGATTTTCTGCGACAGCTCGGTCATGGCCAGAATGGTTTTTTCCACCACCTGACGACCGTCATCCGCCTGCTCGCTCGCGCCGCTGGCGTGCTGCGAGGCATCGGCGGCGTTGCGAGCGATTTCCTGGGTTGCGGCGCCCAATTGGTTGATCGCCGCCGCCACACTGTTGGTGCGCGCACTTTGCTCGTCAGAGCCGACGATCGAGGCGTTGGACGATGCCATCACCCGTTGCGACAGGTCATGAACCTGGCGAGTGGCCGACGACACCTCTGAAATCGACGCATGAATCCGCTCCACGAACTGGTTGAAAGAACCGCCCAGTTCACCGAATTCGTCTTTGCTTTCAACGGCCAGACGACGGGTCAGGTCGCCTTCGCCCTGGGCGATGTCCTGCATCGCTCGACCCATGGTGGTCAGCGGTCGCATCAGCACATTGATCAACAGGCTCAACAGCACTGCAATCACGGCCACGGCGATGAACATCGCGATCAACGCCGAGGTGCGGAACTGGCTCAATGGTGCGTAGGCCTTGTCCTTGTCGATCGACAGACCTATGTACCACGCCGCATTCGGCAACCCGTTGACCGGGGTGAACGAGAGGATGCGTTCCTGGTTGTTCAGGGTGACTTGCTGATTGCCCTTCTCGATGCGCAGGCCTGCGTTAGGGTAGATGTCCTTCAGGTTTTTCATGACCTGGTCTATGTCCGGACTGACGATCACCTGACCGTCGGCGCTGACCAGAAACGCATGGCCGATGCCGCCGAAATCCACCGAGTTGATGATCTTCACCAGGGTTTCCAGGCTCAGGTCACCGCCGACCACGCCGAGCAATTCGCCGTTCTTTTTCACCGGTAGGGCGATGGTTACGACCAAGCCGCCGACGGCGGCCATGTAAGGCGGGGTCAGCATGGTTTTGTCAGCGGCAACCGCTTGCTTGTACCAGGGACGCTGACGCGGATCGTAGCCGTCCGGCATCTTCGCGTCGGGGCGCTGGGTGAACACGCCATTGGTCTGGCCGACGTACGTGAACTGAAAGTTCGAGGTGAAGGCCGGCTGATCAACCAAGCCCGGCAGATCGGCATTGGCGCCCTGATGAGCGACGTTCTGCGCGAGGTTTTCCAGCACCAGTACGCGGCCGCTCATCCAGTTCTGCACACTGCTGGCGGTCAGGTCGCCGGCCTGTTGAACAGAGGATTCGAGGTTTTGCCGAATGGTATTTCGCTGCAGATAGTCGTTGTACAAAGTGAACAACGCAAAAGCCAGCACCACGACGCCGGAGGCGGCCAACAGGATTTTATGGCTGAACTTAAGATTCATTTCATGGGACTTCTATGCAGAAAGTGGGGATGCGTTCCGGGTTGCAACATTCCATGTAAAGCTCAAGTGGCTTCTGTGGCCGCTCTACTTTGGTGCACGCATGTCTCACCAGTCTGTCGGCACAAACGGGATTAATCTTAGGGACATGTACGAAATGGTCGGCACTTCCGTCAGATACCCGCCGAACGGCGTGCTAGAGCGCCTGAGTAGCATTTCCGTGATGACGGTTGTGCGAGCGGCGGTTGCAAATTCCCCAACCCTTGATGACAATGCGACTAATTATCATTTGTGACGTCCGGGCTGTCGCGTTCATGTCCTCACCTGAGTTTGCTGTACAGTCGCTTTACAGTAGCCATCACGGTTGGCTCAACACGTGGCTGCGCGCGCGACTGGGCAACGCCGCCGATGCGGCGGACCTGGCCCAGGACACGTTTGTACGCCTGCTGCAAAGAACCGAACGCCTGGAACTCAAGGCCCCTCGCGCGTTTCTGCGAACGATTGCTCGCGGCCTGGTGATCGATCATTGGCGCCGCGAAGAAATCGAGCGCGCGTACCTGGAAACCATCGCCCATTTGCCAGAGGCCGAAACGCCGAGCACGGAAGCCCGGGCGCTGGTGCTTGAATTGCTGGAAAGCATCGCGCGCATGCTTGAAGGACTGAAGCCAAAAGTGCGTCAGGCGTTTCTGCTGGCACAGTGCGAAGGGCTGACTCACAAACAGATTGCCGAACAGATGGGCTTGTCTCTCCGTTCAGTGGAACGCTACGTCGCCGACGCCCTGTTTCACTGCTACCTGCTGCGGTACGAAGCATGATGCCTGTGGATAATCTGTCGGTGAACCGCCGTGGCGAGCCTCATCAACAGGTGGTCAAACAAGCCATCCACTGGCTGCTGCGCCTGCGAAACAACGCGAACAATGCCCGGCTGCGTCAGCAATGCGATGTCTGGCGGGCGGAACACCATGAGCACGAGGTGGCTTGGCAACGGGTGCAATCCCTGCAGGCCGAACTGAGCAGCAACCTGCGTGCGGTGCCCGGTGCTCACGTCGCCTTCAACACCTTGGAAAACAGTGTTCAAGGATTGGGCAGACGCCAGGCCTTGAAGCTGCTATCCGGCGCAGTGCTGATGGGGTCGGCTGCATGGTTGGGCAGGGATGTGACCGGCTGGCAGCAGTGGACCGCCGATTTCGCCACCGCCACTGGCGAGCGTCGTGGTTTCCAGCTACCGGACGGCACGCGGCTGGAACTGAATACGGCGAGCGCGGTGGATCTGGACTACACCGCGCACCAGCGATTGATCAAACTGGCCCGCGGCGAAATCATCGTGACGTGCGGCGGTGCCGATGAAGGAGCTTCGTTTGATCGACCGCTACGGGTGCAAAGTCGACAAGGTGTGTATGAGGGTGTGGCGGCACGTTTCATCCTCCGCCAGGAAGCGGACTGCACGCGGCTCAGTGTGACCAGCGGCATGGTGGTAATCCACTCGCCAATGCCTGCCGATGGCGTGCCTACTCAGGTTCATGCCGGACAGAGCTATCTGATCGATCACCAGCGGGCGCGCCCGGCCCCACCGCTGAGCATGGATGCCGGCGCCTGGGTCGATGGTCTGATCATCACCCGCAACATGCGTCTGGGCGATTTCCTGCAGGAGGTCGGACGCTATCGGCCCGGATATCTGACGTGCGCAGCGGACATTGCCGACCTGCGCCTGTCCGGTGTTTTCCGCCTGGAAAACACCGACAAGCTACTGGCCATCCTTCCGCAAACCTTACCGGTGCAATTGCGTTACCGCACACGCTGGTGGGTGACGCTGGAGCGGCAGGCATGAATTTTTTTGGCGGGTTTTCCGTGCAAGGCCGGCTTAGTCAGTAAGCACTTCAACTCTGACTTCAGCGACTTCCTACGGAAACCTACAATGTCTGTCCGCAACATCAGTAAGAACCTTCCTAATTTCGCCGCGGATTCCGGCGCCTTGCGTCACGCCATTCGCGCAGCGTTGTTCTCTACCGCGCTGGGTGTGGGTCTATTGCCGATATCCGCTGTGGCAGCAGGGAGCAGCGCGGTCAGCAGCCATCGCTACAACATTGCCGCCGGGCCATTGAGCGATGTACTCAATCAGTTTGCGCGTCAGGCGGGCATTACGTTATCGACCACGCCTTCGCAAACGGCGGGACTTCAGTCCCCCGGCGTGCAAGGAGAGTACTCAGCGGATCAGGCGCTAAGCCACTTGCTCAGCGGTTCGGGCCTGGAGGCGGTGAGTCAGGATGGTAGCAGCTACGTGCTGCGCTCCGTCACCGAAGCGTTGGCACTGCCTACGACCGACATCAAAGGCTTTGCCCTCGGTAACGCACTGGGCAGCATGGACGGCTACAACGCGACGCACAGCCAGATCGCCACCAAAACCAGCACCGCGCTGCTGGAAACCTCGCAAAGTGTGTCGGTGGTGACTCGCGAGCAAATGGACGACCAGGGTTCGCAAACCGTTGCCCAGGCCATGCGCTACACCCCCGGCGTGCTGACCAATCCCTACGGCGCTACCCATCGTTATGACTATGTGGCGATGCGCGGCTTCAACGACGGCTCGGTGGACAACATCTACCTCGATGGCCTCAAATCCATGGGTGACAGCGGCACCTACAGCACCATGCAGGTAGACCCGTATTTCCTCGAACGCGTCGATATCCTCAAGGGACCGTCATCGGTGCTCTACGGCCGCAGTTCACCGGGCGGTCTGGTGGCGCTGACCAGCAAGAAGCCGCTCTACGAGGCCTATCATCAGGTTCAAGCCACGGCGGGCACGCAGGGCCAGCGCGGCATGGGTTTCGACTTCAGTGGCCCGGTGGATGATGACAAACGCATCGCCTATCGCCTGACGGGGTTGGCGGATCAGTCCGACACACAGTTCGACCACAACAAGGAAAAGCGCTTCGCGTTGGCACCGACGGTGAGTATCGACTTCACCGAAGATACGTCGCTGACGTTACAGGCCTATCTGCAACACGATCCGGAGGGTGGTTATCACGGTGGCGTGCCGGCCGACGGCACCCTGCACCAACGCAATGGCAACCGTATCTCGCCACACTTCTTCGAAGGCGAGCCGGGCATTGATGGTTACCGGCGTGATCAGCAATCCTTCGGATATCAGTTTGAACACCGCTTCAATGACGTCTTCACCGCGCGGCAGAACTTCAGGTATCTCGACTCCAAGGTGAAGATCGATCAAGTCTACGCCTATGGCTGGACGACTCCGACCAGTAATGAGTTGAACCGTTACTACACCGGCGGTGATGAAAAGCTTCACGCCTTCATTGTCGATAACATGCTGCAAGCGGAGTTCTTCACCGGGGCAAGCAAGCACACCGTGCTGTTGGGGTCGGATTATCAGCGCCGCAAAACCGTGGTCGATTGGTCCAGCGGCGGGCTTGCGCCGATTGATTCGTTTAATCCGGTGTACGGCAATTCGGACATCGATTTCTACAGTCCGACCAGCTATCTGCGACGCCTGGAGCAAACGGGCGTCTACCTGCAAGACCTGATCGAGATGGATAAGTGGCGCTTCTCCCTTGGCCTGCGGCAGGACTGGGTCGAAACCTCGGATGAGAATCGGCTGGCTGAAACCGGGCGCCCAGCGGGCACTGAAATCAGCGACAAACGAACCAAGCTGACGGGGCGTGCAGGTGCACTTTATTTGTTTGATAGCGGTCTGGCGCCGTACATCAGCTATTCCGAGTCCTTCAACCCAAACTCCTACGCGGACAGCGCCGGTAATCCACTGGCACCCACCGATGGCACACAGTGGGAAGTCGGCCTGAAGTATCAGCCGCCGGGTACCGACAACTTGTTCACGGCATCACTGTTCCGCATCGATCAGGAAAACCTGGCGACGAAACTGCCTCAGGAAAACTTCTATCGCGCCGTTGGCGCCGTGCGCTCTCAAGGCCTGGAGCTGGAAGCGCACTTGCAGCTGACCGACAACCTCAAAGTGCTCGGCAGCTACACCTTCACGGACATCGAATACTCGAAGTCGATGATCAGCACTTTGAGCACACCTACGAACGTGATCGAGAACAAGGGCAACTCGCCAACCCAGGCACCACGGCATATGGCGTCGGTCTGGGCTGACTATAAGTTCGACAGCGCGGCACTTGATGGTTTGCGGCTCGGCGGTGGTGTGCGTTATGTCGGCTACAGCTGGGCCGATGCTGAAAACACCATGAAGGTGCCGTCCTACACCTTGTTCGATGCGTCTGTTGGTTATGACTTGAGCAAGGTGGGCCTGAAGGGTGTTGACGTACGCCTGAATGCCAACAATCTGACCAACGAGTCCTACGTGGCCTCCTGTGCCAGCCTGAACTTCTGCTACCTGGGCGAAGAACGCAACGTCGCCGCTACGATTAGCTACCAGTTCTAAATACCCGGCCTACAAAAAAGCCAGCCCTTGATTTCCAAGGGCTGGCTTTTTTGTTTCTCCGAGGCGGACTATCAGGTTTTTAACGAGCCCGAAACGACGAAACCCCTGTCTGCGTTAGCAGATAGGGGTTTCGGAATTCAATCTTGACGATGACCTACTCTCACATGGGGAAACCCCACACTACCATCGGCGATGCATCGTTTCACTGCTGAGTTCGGGATGGGATCAGGTGGTTCCAATGCTCTATGGTCGTCAAGAAATTCTGTGACCAGCCCGTTACGCGGTAACGTGCCAGCAAAATTGGTGACTTCTACTAAAACAAAACCCCTACCTGCATACGCAGATAGGGGTTTCGGAATTTAATCTTGACGATGACCTACTCTCACATGGGGAAACCCCACACTACCATCGGCGATGCATCGTTTCACTGCTGAGTTCGGGATGGGATCAGGTGGTTCCAATGCTCTATGGTCGTCAAGAAATTCGGTAGCCAGCTCGTGTACCTTGCGGTTCACGCTCCAGCGAATGGGTATGCGATAGTTTGTGTGTTTGTTTCTCGAACTTTCGGTTCGTTTCGTCTTCACACACCGCAATCTGATGCTCTTTCGAGTAGTCAAATTGCTTGGGTGTTATATGGTCAAGCCTCACGGGCAATTAGTATTGGTTAGCTCAACGCCTCACAGCGCTTACACACCCAACCTATCAACGTCGTAGTCTTCGACGGCCCTTCAGGGGACTCAAGGTCCCAGTGAGATCTCATCTTGAGGCTAGTTTCCCGCTTAGATGCTTTCAGCGGTTATCTATTCCGAACATAGCTACCCGGCAATGCCACTGGCGTGACAACCGGAACACCAGAGGTTCGTCCACTCCGGTCCTCTCGTACTAGGAGCAGCCCCTCTCAAATCTCAAACGTCCACGGCAGATAGGGACCGAACTGTCTCACGACGTTCTAAACCCAGCTCGCGTACCACTTTAAATGGCGAACAGCCATACCCTTGGGACCGGCTTCAGCCCCAGGATGTGATGAGCCGACATCGAGGTGCCAAACACCGCCGTCGATATGAACTCTTGGGCGGTATCAGCCTGTTATCCCCGGAGTACCTTTTATCCGTTGAGCGATGGCCCTTCCATACAGAACCACCGGATCACTAAGACCTACTTTCGTACCTGCTCGACGTGTCTGTCTCGCAGTCAAGCGCGCTTTTGCCTTTATACTCTACGACCGATTTCCGACCGGTCTGAGCGCACCTTCGTACTCCTCCGTTACTCTTTAGGAGGAGACCGCCCCAGTCAAACTACCCACCATACACTGTCCTCGATCCGGATAACGGACCTGAGTTAGAACCTCAAAGTTGCCAGGGTGGTATTTCAAGGTTGGCTCCACGCGAACTGGCGTCCACGCTTCAAAGCCTCCCACCTATCCTACACAAGCAAATTCAAAGTCCAGTGCAAAGCTATAGTAAAGGTTCACGGGGTCTTTCCGTCTAGCCGCGGATACACTGCATCTTCACAGCGATTTCAATTTCACTGAGTCTCGGGTGGAGACAGCGCCGCCATCGTTACGCCATTCGTGCAGGTCGGAACTTACCCGACAAGGAATTTCGCTACCTTAGGACCGTTATAGTTACGGCCGCCGTTTACCGGGGCTTCGATCAAGAGCTTCGCGTTAGCTAACCCCATCAATTAACCTTCCGGCACCGGGCAGGCGTCACACCCTATACGTCCACTTTCGTGTTTGCAGAGTGCTGTGTTTTTAATAAACAGTCGCAGCGGCCTGGTATCTTCGACCGGCATGGGCTTACGGAGCAAGTCCTTCACCCTCACCGGCGCACCTTCTCCCGAAGTTACGGTGCCATTTTGCCTAGTTCCTTCACCCGAGTTCTCTCAAGCGCCTTGGTATTCTCTACCCAACCACCTGTGTCGGTTTGGGGTACGGTTCCTGGTTACCTGAAGCTTAGAAGCTTTTCTTGGAAGCATGGCATCAACCACTTCGTGTTCTAAAAGAACACTCGTCATCAGCTCTCGGCCTTAGAATCCCGGATTTACCTAAGATTCCAGCCTACCACCTTAAACTTGGACAACCAACGCCAAGCTGGCCTAGCCTTCTCCGTCCCTCCATCGCAATAACCAGAAGTACAGGAATATTAACCTGTTTTCCATCGACTACGCTTTTCAGCCTCGCCTTAGGGACCGACTAACCCTGCGTCGATTAACGTTGCGCAGGAAACCTTGGTCTTTCGGCGTGGGTGTTTTTCACACCCATTGTCGTTACTCATGTCAGCATTCGCACTTCTGATACCTCCAGCAAGCTTCTCAACTCACCTTCACAGGCTTACAGAACGCTCCTCTACCGCATCACCTAAGTGATACCCGTAGCTTCGGTGTATGGTTTGAGCCCCGTTACATCTTCCGCGCAGGCCGACTCGACTAGTGAGCTATTACGCTTTCTTTAAAGGGTGGCTGCTTCTAAGCCAACCTCCTAGCTGTCTAAGCCTTCCCACATCGTTTCCCACTTAACCATAACTTTGGGACCTTAGCTGACGGTCTGGGTTGTTTCCCTTTTCACGACGGACGTTAGCACCCGCCGTGTGTCTCCCATGCTCGGCACTTGTAGGTATTCGGAGTTTGCATCGGTTTGGTAAGTCGGGATGACCCCCTAGCCGAAACAGTGCTCTACCCCTACAGTGATACATGAGGCGCTACCTAAATAGCTTTCGAGGAGAACCAGCTATCTCCGAGCTTGATTAGCCTTTCACTCCGATCCACAGGTCATCCGCTAACTTTTCAACGGTAGTCGGTTCGGTCCTCCAGTTAGTGTTACCCAACCTTCAACCTGCCCATGGATAGATCGCCCGGTTTCGGGTCTATTCCCAGCGACTAGACGCCCTATTAAGACTCGCTTTCGCTACGCCTCCCTATTCGGTTAAGCTCGCCACTGAAAATAAGTCGCTGACCCATTATACAAAAGGTACGCAGTCACCCAACAAAGTGGGCTCCCACTGCTTGTACGCATACGGTTTCAGGATCTATTTCACTCCCCTCTCCGGGGTTCTTTTCGCCTTTCCCTCACGGTACTAGTTCACTATCGGTCAGTCAGTAGTATTTAGCCTTGGAGGATGGTCCCCCCATATTCAGACAAAGTTTCTCGTGCTCCGTCCTACTCGATTTCATTGATAAGAGATTTTCGCGTACAGGGCTATCACCCACTATGGCCGCACTTTCCAGAGCGTTCCGCTAATCTCAAATCAACTTAAGGGCTAGTCCCCGTTCGCTCGCCACTACTAAGGGAATCTCGGTTGATTTCTTTTCCTCAGGGTACTTAGATGTTTCAGTTCCCCTGGTTCGCTTCTTAAGCCTATGTATTCAGCTTAAGATACCTAACTTATGTTAGGTGGGTTCCCCCATTCAGACATCTCCGGATCAAAGTCTGTTTGCCGACTCCCCGAAGCTTTTCGCAGGCTACCACGTCTTTCATCGCCTCTGACTGCCAAGGCATCCACCGTATGCGCTTCTTCACTTGACCATATAACCCCAAGCAATCTGGTTATACTGTGAAGACGACATTCGCCGAAAATTCGCGATTAAACTCACAAATTTTACCTTAGCCTGATCCGTTACCAGTGAAAGTAACGTTCAGTCTATCTTTCTATCACATACCCAAATTTTTAAAGAACGATCTAGCCAAAGACTAGAAATCAACATTCATCACCATCACGATGGAATGCTCATTTCTAAGCTTTATACAATCAGAAGCAGTAGTGGTGGAGCCAAACGGGATCGAACCGTTGACCTCCTGCGTGCAAGGCAGGCGCTCTCCCAGCTGAGCTATGGCCCCGTATTGCTACAGGATCCCACACAAAAATTGGTGGGTCTGGGCAGATTCGAACTGCCGACCTCACCCTTATCAGGGGTGCGCTCTAACCAACTGAGCTACAGACCCAATTTCGGGCTGCTTCTTATCGTCTTCTTCAATGAATCAAGCAATTCGTGTGGGAACTTATGGAGCAGCTGATGTCGTCGATTAAGGAGGTGATCCAGCCGCAGGTTCCCCTACGGCTACCTTGTTACGACTTCACCCCAGTCATGAATCACACCGTGGTAACCGTCCTCCCGAAGGTTAGACTAGCTACTTCTGGTGCAACCCACTCCCATGGTGTGACGGGCGGTGTGTACAAGGCCCGGGAACGTATTCACCGCGACATTCTGATTCGCGATTACTAGCGATTCCGACTTCACGCAGTCGAGTTGCAGACTGCGATCCGGACTACGATCGGTTTTCTGGGATTAGCTCCACCTCGCGGCTTGGCAACCCTCTGTACCGACCATTGTAGCACGTGTGTAGCCCAGGCCGTAAGGGCCATGATGACTTGACGTCATCCCCACCTTCCTCCGGTTTGTCACCGGCAGTCTCCTTAGAGTGCCCACCATTACGTGCTGGTAACTAAGGACAAGGGTTGCGCTCGTTACGGGACTTAACCCAACATCTCACGACACGAGCTGACGACAGCCATGCAGCACCTGTCTCAATGTTCCCGAAGGCACCAATCCATCTCTGGAAAGTTCATTGGATGTCAAGGCCTGGTAAGGTTCTTCGCGTTGCTTCGAATTAAACCACATGCTCCACCGCTTGTGCGGGCCCCCGTCAATTCATTTGAGTTTTAACCTTGCGGCCGTACTCCCCAGGCGGTCAACTTAATGCGTTAGCTGCGCCACTAAGAGCTCAAGGCTCCCAACGGCTAGTTGACATCGTTTACGGCGTGGACTACCAGGGTATCTAATCCTGTTTGCTCCCCACGCTTTCGCACCTCAGTGTCAGTATCAGTCCAGGTGGTCGCCTTCGCCACTGGTGTTCCTTCCTATATCTACGCATTTCACCGCTACACAGGAAATTCCACCACCCTCTACCATACTCTAGCTTGTCAGTTTTGAATGCAGTTCCCAGGTTGAGCCCGGGGATTTCACATCCAACTTAACAAACCACCTACGCGCGCTTTACGCCCAGTAATTCCGATTAACGCTTGCACCCTCTGTATTACCGCGGCTGCTGGCACAGAGTTAGCCGGTGCTTATTCTGTCGGTAACGTCAAAACAGCAAAGTATTAATTTACTGCCCTTCCTCCCAACTTAAAGTGCTTTACAATCCGAAGACCTTCTTCACACACGCGGCATGGCTGGATCAGGCTTTCGCCCATTGTCCAATATTCCCCACTGCTGCCTCCCGTAGGAGTCTGGACCGTGTCTCAGTTCCAGTGTGACTGATCATCCTCTCAGACCAGTTACGGATCGTCGCCTTGGTGAGCCATTACCTCACCAACTAGCTAATCCGACCTAGGCTCATCTGATAGCGCAAGGCCCGAAGGTCCCCTGCTTTCTCCCGTAGGACGTATGCGGTATTAGCGTCCGTTTCCGAGCGTTATCCCCCACTACCAGGCAGATTCCTAGGCATTACTCACCCGTCCGCCGCTCTCAAGAGAAGCAAGCTTCTCTCTACCGCTCGACTTGCATGTGTTAGGCCTGCCGCCAGCGTTCAATCTGAGCCATGATCAAACTCTTCAGTTCAAACATCTTTGGGTTTTTAAGAAACCCTAAACTTGGCTCAGCAATCGTTGGTTACATCTTTGATTTCTCGCGGAGTAACTTGTGATGCTGATAATCTTGTTGACTATCAGTCTGACTCCACAAGCACCCACACGAATTGCTTGATTCAGTTGTTAAAGAGCGGTTGGTTAAGATCTTTCGTCTCAACCGAGGCGCGCATTCTACAGCGTCCTCTGTATCTGTCAAGCGGTTATTTTCAGAAGTTTTCAAAGTTTCCTTTGCAACTTCAACCACTTGCGCTTCCGATCTCTCGTTAGCGGGAGGCGAATTCTACAGCGTTGTTCGCTGCTGTCAACACCTCTTTTTCTCCGCTTTCGACCGAGACGATCGAACCGTCAAAAGAGCCCAACAACACCGCTCTTTCAACTCCTTCCAGGCCTCGATGAACTGAAGCAACTCGCTACCGAAAACTGCGTAACTCTTTGTTTACCAAGGAGTTTTCCGTTTCGACTGCGCCGGAAGTGGGGCGAATTATAGACTTCCAGAATCTGCCGTCAACCCCTGATTTGGCTTTTCTATCAATAACTTGCAGAAAGCCAGGAAACAGCCTGTTTCCCTCTATATAGGAGAGGGAAACCACTCCCCCCTATATAGAAGGAATCCTCAGAGCACCCCAGCCTCTTTGAAAGCAGCTACCACACCAGCGTCCAGACCCAACACCCGCTGCAATACCTCCGACGTATGCTCACCCAGTAAAGGAGGCGCATTGCGGTATTCCACAGGAGTCACGGACAAACGAATCGGACTCGCCACCTGCGGCACCATTCCAGCCAGAACATGAGGCAGCTCGATTGCCAGCCCGCGTGCCTTCACCTGAGGATCGGCAAACACCTGAGCCAGATCATTGATCGGGCCACACGGCACGCCTGCCTGCTCCAGCTGCGACACCCACTCAGCAGTGGTCTTGAACACCGTAGCCTGGCGGATCAACGGAATCAGCAGCGCCCGATTCGCCACCCGCAACTTGTTGGTCGCAAAGCGCGGATCATCCGCCCACTGCGACTGTCCGGCCACTTCCGCAAATTTGCGGAACTGCCCATCATTACCCACAGTGAGGATGAAATCGCCATCTGCCGTAGGAAAGTCCTGATAAGGCACGATGTTCGGATGCGCATTACCAAGACGCTTCGGCGCATTGCCGGTCGTCAGATAATTCATCGCCTGGTTGGCCAGACAGGCCACCTGAACATCCAGCAACGCCATATCGATATGCTGACCGCCACCGTCATGATCCCTATGAGCCAGTGCTGCAAGGATCGCCACAGTCGAGTAAAGCCCGGTCAAAATGTCCGTTAGCGCCACTCCGACTTTCACCGGCCCCGCCCCCTCATCTCCTTCCGGCCGACCTGTAAGGCTCATCAGGCCGCCCAAGCCCTGGATCATGAAGTCATAACCCGCGCGCTTGGCGTAAGGGCCAGTCTGACCAAACCCCGTGATCGAGCAGTAGATCAGATTCGGATTGGCGGCCTTGAGCGACTCATAGTCCAGCCCATAAGCCGCCAGACCGCCAACCTTGAAGTTCTCGATCAGGATGTCCGACTTGGCCGCCAGCTCACGCACCAACTTCTGCCCCTCCGGGCGCGTGAAGTCGATGGTTACGGATTGCTTGTTGCGATTGGCCGACAAGTAATAGGCGGCCTCGCTGGTGTTCTCGCCATAGGCGTCTTTAAGGAACGGAGGCCCCCAGGCGCGCGTGTCATCGCCATTGCCGGGACGCTCGACCTTGATCACCTCGGCGCCAAGGTCCGCCAGTATCTGCCCGGACCAGGGCCCGGCCAGCACCCGCGATAAATCCAGTACCCGTAGATGCGAAAGCGCGCCCATGGTCGTTCTCCTATTAATAGAACGCCTGGAGGCCGGTCTGCGCACGACCGAGGATCAGCGCGTGGACGTCATGCGTACCTTCGTAGGTATTCACTACTTCCAGGTTGACCAGGTGACGGGCCACGCCGAACTCATCGGAGATACCATTACCTCCCAGCATGTCGCGCGCCATCCTGGCAATGTCCAGAGACTTGCCACAGGAGTTGCGCTTCATCATCGAAGTGATCTCGACCGCCGCCGTGCCTTCATCTTTCATGCGACCCAGACGCAGGCAGCCTTGCAGCGCCATGGTGATCTCGGTCTGCATGTCGGCCAGTTTCTTCTGGATCAGCTGTGTAGCGGCCAGCGGGCGACCGAACTGCTGACGATCCAGGGTGTATTGGCGAGCGGTGTGCCAGCAGAACTCCGCAGCGCCCAAGGCGCCCCAGGAAATGCCGTAACGCGCAGAGTTGAGACAAGTGAAAGGGCCTTTCAAACCACGGACGTCAGGGAAGATGTTTTCTTCAGGGACAAACACGTTGTCCATGACGATCTCACCGGTGATGGACGCACGCAGGCCGACCTTGCCGTGGATCGCCGGAGCGCTCAGGCCTTTCCAGCCTTTTTCCAGAACGAAGCCACGGATGTCGCCCGCATCATCCTTGCCCCAGACCACAAACACGTCGGCGATCGGGCTGTTGGTGATCCACATCTTGCTGCCGGTCAGGCTGTAGCCGCCTTCCACTTTGCGTGCACGAGTAATCATCGAGCCCGGGTCGGAACCGTGGTCAGGCTCGGTCAGACCGAAGCAACCGATCCACTCGCCCGTTGCAAGTTTTGGCAGGTACTTCTGCTTTTGGGCTTCAGTACCGAATTCATTGATTGGCACCATCACCAAAGAGGACTGCACGCTCATCATCGAGCGATAACCCGAGTCGACGCGCTCGACTTCACGGGCAATCAAACCGTAGCTGACGTAGTTCAGGCCGCTGCCGCCATACTGCTCAGGAATGGTTGCGCCCAGCAGGCCGACTTCGCCCATCTCGCGGAAGATTGCCGGATCGGTTTTCTCATGACGGAATGCTTCAAGAACACGCGGCGCTAGCTTTTGCCGAGCGAACTGCTCGGCGGTGTCGCGGATCATGCGTTCTTCTTCAGTGAGCTGTTGATCCAGCAGCAGGGGATCAATCCAATTGAAGCTAGCTTTACCGCCCATGAGTGTGTCCTCTCGAATCGGGTCAAATAACGTGGACTGATCCTAGGCCCGGTTCGGCGTCACGGCAAACGAGGATTTTGCATACTGTTGTGCTAATTTCTCACTCCGTAACGTCGCGAAAAAGCTTTTGTGCGATGTATTAGTGAGGTTGATGTACATGCGCAGAAAAATTCCCAGCACAACAGCCCTGATCAGCTTTGAAGCGGCTGCACGCCACGAGAGTTTTACCAAGGCAGCCCAGGAACTTTCACTCACCCAAGGCGCGATTTGCCGACAGATCGCCAGCCTTGAGGAGTTCCTCGGCGTGGAACTGTTCCGACGCTCCCGGCGCGGGGTCAAGCTGACGGAAGCAGGACTTTCCTACAGCCGCAGGGTCGCCACCCAACTGGACGCCGTTGAGCGCGACACGTTGTCGGTCATGGGCCAGCAAGGCGCCAACGTGATCGAACTGGCCGTCGTGCCCACCTTCGGCACCCAATGGCTGTTGCCAAGACTCAAGGATTTCCAGCAAAGACATCCGGAAGTGACCGTCAATCTCACCAACCGCACCCGCCCCTTCCTGTTTGCCGACACCGTCTTCGATGCGGCGATCTATTTTGGCGATGCAGACTGGTCGGGTACTGAATCCCACAGGCTGATGGGCGAAAATCCGATGCCCGTGTGCAGCCCCACCCTACTGGGCAAAAAGACAAACCTCACACCCGCTGAAATTGCCGAACTGCCACTACTGCAACAGACAACCCGCCCCTACGCCTGGCGTCAATGGTTCAACTCACAAAACCTAAATATCCCGCGCGACATGACAGGACCGCGCTACGAGCTATTCTCCATGCTTGCCCAAGCGGCGATGCACGACATGGGGATAGCCTTGATCCCGCCGTTCCTGATTCAGCGCGAACTGGCGGAGAAGCGACTGGTGATTGCCAACGCTCAGGCACTGTCCAGCATCAAGGCGTATTACTTGATGATCCCTGAGCGAAAGGTCGAATCTGCGTCCTTGAAGGCATTTCGAGACTGGTTGGTGAATCAGGCGCAGAGCTACAGCCTAGAAGGATAGAGGCTTAGCGCCGTTAACTGACCCCGTAGTCAGCAAATTGAAAGCCCTACAGATATAAGTATTTGTCGCATATTCGCAGACTGTACCAAAAAGCGGTACAAACGTCCCACAAGCGCCTGAAGACGTGGCCTTGAGCCGCTATTGAGCAGCAATACCACCTCATTCACCGTGCCGATGTGTAAATTCTTGAAATTCGGCCAAAATCCTTACAAGGCACGGCCTGCAAGGGATTGAGGCGGTCGGTTGCGACATTCGGTCACGGGGTGACTTGTAGTTAATTTTCCGTCACCCGTCATAATCCCTTGAAGGGCACAAAGTTCGCCTGCAAAATGCCGCGCCCCGCCCAGATTTGGCGGGATCGTGCTGATCGGCCGCCCCCAGCCGCACCATCCGAAGTGCCTGGGTTTACTCAATAAGATCACGCAGGAGATTTGACGTGCACATTGGTGTTCCTCTCGAAACCCAGACCGGTGAAACACGGGTTGCTGCAACCCCTGAAACCATCAAGAAGCTGATCGGCCAGGGTCATAAGGTCACTGTGCAAAGCGGCGCCGGCATTAACGCCAGCGTTGTCGACAGTGCTTATGAAGCGGCTGGCGCAATTATTGGCAGCGCCAACGATGCATTTGGCGCCGAGCTGATTCTCAAGGTGGTCGCCCCCAGCGACAGCGAGCTGACGCTGATTAAAAGCGGCACCGTTGTGGTGGGCATGCTCAACCCGTTCAGCAATGAAACCATTGCCAAGCTGGCTGAGTGCGGCATTACCGCGTTCGCACTGGAAGCTGCGCCGCGCACCTCCCGCGCCCAAAGCCTGGATGTGCTGTCCTCCCAGGCCAACATCGCCGGCTACAAAGCCGTGTTGCTGGCCGCTCACCATTATCCACGCTTCATGCCGATGCTCATGACCGCGGCGGGTACCGTTAAAGCGGCACGCGTGCTGATTCTTGGCGCTGGTGTAGCCGGTTTACAGGCAATCGCTACGGCGAAACGTCTGGGTGCGGTGATCGAAGCGTCTGACGTGCGTCCTGCGGTTAAAGAGCAGATCGAATCCCTCGGCGCCAAGTTCGTCGATGTGCCTTACGAGACCGATGAAGAGCGTGAATGCGCCGTCGGTGTTGGCGGTTACGCACGTCCAATGCCAGCAAGCTGGATGCAGCGTCAGGCCCTGGCCGTGCACGAGCGCGCCAAGCAGGCTGACATCGTCATCACCACCGCACTGATTCCCGGCCGCAAGGCACCGACACTGTTGAGCGCGGAAACCGTCGCGCAAATGAAACCCGGTTCCGTGGTCATCGACCTCGCAGCGGCTCAGGGCGGCAACTGCCCGCTGACCGTGGCGGATCAGGTGGTGGTCGAGAATGGCGTGACCATTTGTGGCCCGACCAACCTGGCCGGCGCGGTCGCGGCAGATGCTTCGGCCCTGTACGCACGCAACCTGCTGGACTTCCTGAAGCTGGTCTTCAATAAAGAAGGCCAGTTCGAAGTGAACCTCGAAGACGACATCGTCGCCGCGTGCCTGATGTGCCGCGACGGCCAAGTCATCCGCAAAAACGCCTAAGCAGGGATTCAGACGATGGAAGAGCTTATCTCCCCCGGTATCTACAACCTGATCATCTTCGTGCTGGCGATTTATGTCGGTTATCACGTGGTCTGGAACGTTACACCTGCACTGCACACGCCGTTGATGGCCGTGACCAACGCCATCTCGGCGATCGTAATCGTCGGCGCCATGCTGGCGGCGGCATTGACTGTCACGCCTCTGGGCAAAACCATGGGCACCCTGGCGGTGGCTCTGGCGGCGGTGAACGTTTTTGGTGGCTTCCTGGTAACTCGCAGGATGCTTGAGATGTTCAAGAAGAAAGCCCCGAAAGCGGTAAAAGAAGAGGCGTCCAAGTAATGAGCATGAACCTTGTCACGACGCTCTACTTGATCGCGTCCATCTGCTTCATCCAGGCCCTGAAAGGCCTGTCGCACCCGACCACGTCGCGGCGCGGCAATCTGTACGGCATGCTCGGCATGGCGTTGGCGATCCTCACTACCGTAGGCCTCATCTATAAGCTGGGCGCAGAGCTTGCCACCGCCGGCATCGGATATGTCATCGTCGGCCTGCTGGTCGGCGGCACGGCCGGTTCGATCATGGCCAAGCGCGTAGAAATGACCAAGATGCCGGAACTGGTCGCCTTCATGCACAGCATGATCGGGATGGCCGCGGTATTCATCGCCATTGCGGCGGTGGTCGAGCCGCAATCGCTGGGCATCGTCAAACAACTGGGTGATTCGATTCCTGCCGGTAACCGCCTGGAGTTGTTCCTCGGCGCTGCGATTGGTGCAATCACCTTCTCCGGTTCGGTGATCGCGTTCGGCAAGCTCTCTGGCAAGTACAAGTTCCGTCTGTTCCAGGGCGCACCGGTACAGTTTAGCGGTCAACACAAACTGAATCTGCTGCTGGGTTTGGCGACGCTCGCGCTGGGCATCACCTTTATGATGACCGGTAACCTCAGCGCTTTCGCGTTGATGCTGGCGCTGGCCTTCGTGATGGGCGTGCTGATCATCATCCCGATCGGTGGCGCGGACATGCCGGTGGTGGTATCTATGCTCAACAGCTACTCCGGCTGGGCAGCAGCGGGTATCGGCTTCTCGCTGAACAACTCGATGCTGATCATTGCAGGCTCGCTGGTGGGTTCGTCCGGTGCGATCCTCTCGTACATCATGTGCAAGGCGATGAACCGCTCCTTCTTTAATGTGCTGCTCGGCGGTTTCGGCAATACGGCTGAAGCAGGCCCGGCTGGCGCCAAGGAAGCCCGCCCGGTGAAATCCGGTTCGGCTGACGATGCGACCTTCCTGCTGACCAATGCCGATACCGTGATCATCGTTCCGGGTTACGGCCTGGCGGTAGCACGGGCGCAGCATGCTCTGAAAGAGCTGACCGAGAAGTTGACCCACCGCGGCGTGACCGTGAAATACGCGATTCACCCGGTGGCCGGTCGGATGCCTGGTCACATGAACGTCTTGCTGGCCGAGGCCGAAGTGCCTTATGACCAGGTGTTCGAGATGGAAGACATCAACTCCGAGTTCGGTCAGGCCGACGTGGTGCTGGTGCTCGGTGCGAACGACGTGGTCAACCCGGCCGCGAAGAACGATCCGAAATCTCCGATTGCCGGCATGCCGATTCTCGAAGCGTTCAAAGCCAAGACCATCATCGTCAACAAGCGTTCGATGGCCAGCGGTTATGCCGGCCTGGACAACGAACTGTTCTACCTCGATAAAACCATGATGGTCTTCGGCGACGCCAAGAAAGTCATCGAAGACATGGTCAAAGCCGTCGAGTAAAAAATGCTCCAACGCAATACCCAAAACCTCAGCCTTTAGTAGGCTGGGGTTTTTTTATTCCCCGTGAAACCCGACCAAAGGCTCTAAATCAGGGCTCGGCATTCGACCATGGTAGCGGGACGGATTTTTTTCAAGCCACTAGACTGCACACCTTGCTTCCGTTACCCGAGATAACAACCCATGTACCGTGATCGTATTCGCTTGCCTTCGTTGTTGGATAAGGTGATGAGCGCCGCCGATGCTGCCGCTCTGATTAAGGACGGCATGACCGTCGGCATGAGTGGTTTCACTCGCGCCGGTGAAGCCAAGGCCGTGCCTCACGCGTTGGCCGAACGCGCCAAAGTCACCCCGCTGAAAATCACATTGATGACCGGCGCCAGCCTGGGCAACGACCTCGATAAACAGCTCACCGAAGCCGGCGTTCTTTCGCGACGCATGCCATTCCAGGTCGATAGCACTTTGCGCAAGGCGATCAACGCTGGCGAAGTGATGTTCATCGATCAGCACCTCTCGGAAACCGTGGAGCAACTGCGCAATCAGCAGCTGAAACTGCCCGACATCGCAGTGATCGAGGCCGTGGCGATCACCGAACAAGGCCACATCGTACCGACCACTTCGGTGGGCAACTCGGCCAGCTTCGCGATTTTCGCCAAACACGTGATCGTCGAGATCAACCTGGCGCACAACCCGAACCTCGAGGGTTTGCACGACATCTATATCCCGACGTATCGCCCGACCCGCACGCCGATTCCGCTGGTGAAGGTCGACGATCGCATTGGCAGCACCGCCATTCCGATCCCGCCAGAAAAAATCGTCGCAATCGTCATTACCAATCAGTCCGACTCGCCGTCGACTGTGCTGCCGCCAGACGTTGATACTCAGGCCATTGCCGACCATCTGATCGACTTCTTCAAGCAGGAAGTAGCGGCCGGGCGCATGACCAACAAACTCGGCCCATTGCAGGCCGGCATCGGCACTATCGCCAACTCGGTGATGTGCGGCCTGATCGACTCGCCGTTCGAAGACCTGACCATGTACTCCGAAGTGCTACAGGATTCGACCTTCGACCTGATCGACGCCGGCAAGCTGAGTTTTGCCTCAGGCAGCTCGATCACCTTGTCGAGCCGTCGTAACGCCGATGTGTTCGGTAACCTGGAGCGCTACAAGGCCAAGCTGGTCCTGCGCCCGCAGGAAATTTCCAACCACCCGGAAGTGGTGCGCCGGCTCGGTATCATTGGCATCAACACCGCGCTGGAGTTTGATCTGTACGGCAACGTCAACTCCACCCACGTGTGCGGCACGCGGATGATGAACGGTATCGGTGGCTCGGGCGACTTCGCGCGCAACGCGCACCTGGCCATTTTCGTGACCAAGTCGATCGCCAAGGGCGGCGCGATCTCCAGCGTGGTGCCGATGGTCAGCCACGTCGATCACACAGAACATGACGTCGACATCCTCGTGACCGAGGTCGGCCTCGCGGACTTGCGCGGGTTGGCGCCGCGGGAACGGGCTCGCGTCATCATCGACAACTGCGTGCATCCCGATTACCGCCAAGCCCTGGATGGCTACTTCACTGCCGCCTGCGCACTCGGCGGGCACACGCCGCATATCCTGCGTGACGCACTGAGCTGGCACATAAATCTGGAAGAAACCGGGCGGATGCTCGCCGTGTAATTGGTACAGATAGCGGCTGACGCAAACACAGTTTCGTCAGCTTGCTATTGCCAGGCAGAAAAGTGCTTAAAACTGTACTGCTGTACCGGTCATTTCCTACCGTATTTGCCTACCTTACCGACCTTAATCCTAATAAATGCACCACATAAGTGCAGATAGGTACAGTTGCCTCAATTTTGACCAGTACACCACTCTTTAACAGTTAACTGGTCCCTCACAATACAGGTGAACTGTATCTAGAGAGACTGGCCAAACGAGAGGATCATTGGCATCAGTTAAACCACTACCTAATCCCGCCACAAGCGGAAGGATGAAAACCATGGAACGTACACTCAGTTCCGATCTGTTCTTCGAAGACACCGCTGCAAAAACCCAGGCTTCCATGCCTCTTCGCGTTATCGCCAACCTGATGCTGTGGCAGCGCCGCATCTCCAGCCGCCATCAACTGGCTCGTCTGGATTCGCGTCTGCTGGCTGACGCCGGGATTAGCGAAGCACAACGCTACGAAGAGCTGAGCAAGCCGTTCTGGCGCTAAGTTAGCGTCGCTGGCTCTGACCTGTAGGGTCAACCGCCAGCACCCGAATTGAATAAACAAGACCCGTCGTGGGAAACCACGACGGGTTTTGTCGTTTTGGGCCACGGAATCCTCAAAACAATAATCACAACCCTGAACAGGTACAGTTATCAAGAATACCAAACTGAACCAGTACAATTTCACTTGAGTGTGTCTGTCTCGAGATGTCAGTCGGGATCATCATGAAGTCCCGACCTGCCAGCAAAAGGACTGCACATGGATCACTTACTGGATCTTGCCGCTACCACCTCGCAATCCAAACCTCGGTTTACTTCGCTTAGACGTCTGATCAGAGGCTTCACCGACAGCCTGGAGAGGGCCAGAACCCGTCGGTTACTGGCGCAACTCGATGGCAGGCAGCTATCGGACTTGGGCATCAGTCAGTCCGATCGTGTCAGGGAACTGGATAAACCGTTCTGGCGTTGATGTCCGCTTCAACAGACGGGACAGTGCGAACCGTTGCCTACGGGCCTAATATCAACTCAGAAAGTGGCGATGACTGCGCGACAGGCGTCTGACTCAACAGATACCGCGCCACCTCTCAATTGATTTACCCAAAGGAGTTACACCATGTCCCGTCTTCGTCTGCTCAGCGCTGCAGCCCTGCTTGCCGTGGCTGCCAATTCCCACGCCACCAGCTTCATCGTGACCACCGATGCCGTCGTCGGTGCGCTCAAGGCAACGTCCGACGCCACTTCCGATGTCACGTCGTCCTTTCGCGATGACAAAATCGTCCGCGCCGCCCGTGACGACGCCGCCAGCTTCGTCGCCAGCGAAGGCGCCATTCGTGGCGTGAAACTGGAAAGCGCACTCGACCACATTCGCCATCAGGTGCCAGGGTTGAACGCAACGGACGCTCAACTGGCTCAGGCTATTCTGACTATCTAAGCGTCTTCTCTGACGTGGGACACGTCCAACGTGTCCCAATGTTTCGGCGCTGGCTCTAAACCGGGCGTTGCGCTAGCCTTTGGACTCGCTTTCAACTGTCGAGTCCCATGCGTTTTCCTACACATCTATTGATTACACCGGTTTTCATGGCAGCCTGCTGGGCTGGCCCGGCCCATGCCTTTGACCTGACGACGCAGGGTCTCGTCGCCACTGGCTACGCCACAAGCATGGTGACCTCCGCCCCCTTCGACCGTAAGCTGCTGCTGGCCGCCCGGGATGACGCCGCGTCATTCATTGCCAGCGACGGACAATTGCGAGGAGCACAACTGGAATCCGCGCTGGTTTACCTGCGTAGGGCCCAGCCAAAACTTCATGCAAGCGATCTTGAACTGGCGCAGGCTATTCTCGTCCAATAGTTATCCTCGTTCGTCCGGAGTCGTTCCATGCGTAGCCCACTGATTGTCGCCACCCTTGGCCTTCTGTTATTGGCCGATCTGGCCCAGGCACACACCCTGGTTGCCACCAGTAACATGATCATCAACGCCACCCAACGCACACTCAATTTCACGTCCGACACCACCACGTCTATCCGTGATTCAAAAATCGTTCGTGAAGCCCATGACGATGCAGCCAGTTTCGTCGCCAGCGATGGCGAGATTCGTGGCGCGCACCTGGAAGCCGCCCTCAACACATTGCGCACCCGCGTACCGGAAGCCCGGGACGCCAGTGATCAGGTACTCGCCGAAGCCATCCTCGCACTGTGAGGTCGTTAGGTGCCTGGCTCCTGGCCGGGGTCGTGTTGCTGCTCGGCAATACGGCCCAGGCCGGTCTGCAATTACATCTCAAGACAGAAGGTTTGAGCCCTGCGCAACAACAGGCCAGCCAGGCGCTGCTTGATGAAACCATGCAGGCGTTGCCACCGCGGTTCATCGAGCAACTCGACCGGCGCATCGACGTCGGCTGGACCGATGACATGCCGAGCAACGCCTACGGCCAGGCGTCGCTGGTGTCCGAGCTTGACCTCAACCGCAACCTGCTTGCCAGCCTCACCGACGGCAGCGCTGCAACCAAAAAGACGTATCGCCCTCACGGCACCGTCCGCCGCGAAATGCTGGCCACGGTGCTGCACGAACTCACCCACATTTATGACCGCTCGCGTTTTTGGCCAGTTGCCGAACGCACGCTGATCCAGCGCTGCACCCGACGCAACAACAGCTCCGGGCTGATCGGCATTCCGGATGAATGCCGTGGCCAATCCTCCCGACGCTTTACCCTCAGCGATGACCCGCGCCTGCTCGACCTCGCTGGCTGGCCGCAATACGTCGGCCGTCGTGGCGAACGCGAACAGTACAACCGACAGGTCGCCCGCAGCCCGGACATCTACGAAACGAGCAGTCCCAAAGAGTTCGTCGCGGTCAACATGGAGTATTTCCTCCTCGACCCGAGCTACGCCTGTCGCCGCCCTGCGCTGTACCGCTACTACAAAGAACATTTCGGCTGGGCACCCGCTGCCAAAGACACCTGCGGCAAATCCTTCGCATTTCTCAACGCCGGCAATGACTTCGCCAAACAGCCCTTGGGTCAGGTCGACCCGGAACGGGTGTATGCCGTGGACTATCTGCTGGCCGAAGCCAACCAGAACTGGGTCAGCCGCTGGGGCCACAGCATGTTGCGCCTGGTGATCTGCGCCCCGGGCCGGCCACGTGGGCCGGATTGCCGGCTGGATCTGGATCAGCACCTGGTGTTGTCCTATCGCGCCTTTGTCGGTGACGTACAGCTGTCGAGCTGGGACGGACTGGTAGGCAAGTACCCATCGCGCCTGTTCGTCCTACCCCTGGCCCAGGTCATCGACGAGTACACCAAGACCGAATTGCGCAGCCTCGCCTCGGTGCCGCTGAATTTGTCGCGCAACGAGATCGAAGACGTGGTGGAACACGCCGCCGAGATGCACTGGAGCTACGACGGCAATTACTTCTTCCTGTCCAACAACTGCGCGGTTGAAGGTTTGAAGTTGCTACGCAGCGGCACCAACAACGCGAAACTGGTCGGGCTGGACAACATCATGCCCAACGGCTTGCTGGAAGTGCTCAAGGGACGCGGACTGGCGGATACCAGCGTGCTGGACGATCCTCGCGAAGCGCTGCGGCTTGGCTATCGCTTCGACTCTTTCCGTGATCGCTATCAAGCGATGTTCGAAGTGCTGAAGAAGCACCTGCCGATCAAACAGGACAAGGTCGAAGACTGGCTGGCATTGAAGGCTGAAGAACGTCGCAAGTGGATTGACCAGGCTGACTTGCGCACCAGCGCGGCGTTGCTGTTGCTGGAACAGGCCGCTTTCCGGCAACAACTGGTGCTGGCCCAGGACGAAGTGAAGCAACGCTATCTGGGCGCTCGGGAGTTGAAGAACGGCGGCATGGACAAGGCCAACGCGACCTTGCAGCAGATTCTCGCCAACAGCGGCTTCCTCAGCCGTCCGGCGGAGCTGCTCGGCACCGGCGGTTATGGATTGCCCCAACCCAGCGAATGGCAACGCCTGGAATCGGAAAGCAGCCTGCGGCAGAAACAGCTTCAGGCATTGACCGGTGATCTGGACAAGGAAGTGAGAGCGTTGCTCGAACCAAGCCGAGCAGCGGAGATGGCCGCCAACGAAGCCAACCTGAAGCAGGTTGGCGAACATTTGCGGAAATTGCATAAAGCGGCGGGCGGGTTGGAATTGCCTTGAAACTTCAGACCTCTGAAGACACAAAGAACCTCCGTGGCAAGGGAGCTTGCTCCCGCTGGAGCGCGAAGCGGTCCCCCAAATCGGCCAGACACCGCAGACGACGGCTTCGCCGCCGAACGGGAGCAAGCTCCCTCGCCACAACCTCGCCCTGAAAAGTGGACCGTTACAAAACCCCTTCCAGAATTTCATAGACGATGCCGGTACCCACGGCGATCAGCACAATGTCGCCACCCGCGCGCCGCCATTCATAACCCGGGTAATACGGCAGCCGACTTAGCGCGCGATTATCCAGGCGTTCTCCGTAATAACCGCGCGGCAACGGCCGACCACGTTCCAGATGAATGCCGGGAGGTGGCGGCGCACCGCGTACGAAATAGCCATGATTGTCGTGGATCGTCTGGCGTACCGGGCCAAAGTCCCGTGGCGGAGGGCCGCCGCGATGGTTGTCCTGCGGGCCACGGTGGTCATCGCCGTGGTTGTCGTAATGGCCTTGTTGCTGGCCACCGCGGTCGTGATCGTCGCGCTGATCGGCGCTGGCGTGCAGCAACGGGGTGGCACTGAGCATCAGCACGCCCAGGCTTGCAATCAGACGTTTCGGCATTTTCATCGGGGCTTTCCTCACTGCACCTACAGCAAAAAGGGCTTCAGAACGTAGTCCTGAAGCCCTCGGTCTTGCTGTTTAGTCTGTGCCGCGAGGCTCTAATTCCTCTGTATCAGGAACTTTACCTTCAGCTGACGCGGGCCTTACGCACGCCATCAGCCAGCGCCGAACAAAGACTCAACACGCCATCAATCGCCTGTTCTGGCGTCGATGCATTGGCGATGTGATCGATCAACGCCGAACCCACCACCACACCGTCGGCGAGACGCGCGATGGCCGCCGCTTGCTCCGGTGTACGAATACCGAAACCGATGCTGATCGGCAGATCGGTATGGCGACGCAAACGCGCAACTGCCTCTTCAACATGCTCCAGCGTTGCCGCACCGGCACCGGTCACACCGGCCACAGACACGTAGTAGACGAAACCGGAGCTGCCGTTCAGGACTGTCGGCAGGCGCACATCATCGGTCGTCGGGGTAGTCAGTCGGATGAAGTCCAGACCCGCAGCCTGGGCAGGGTCGCACAGTTCACCATTATGCTCGGGCGGCAGGTCGACCACGATCAGACCATCCACACCGGCCTCTTTAGCGTCGGCGATGAAACGTGGCACGCCGTACATGTGGATCGGGTTGAAGTAACCCATCAGCACCAGCGGCGTATCACTGTTGCCTTCACGGAACTCGCGCACCATTTGCAGGGTTTTCGCCAGGTTCTGTTTGGCACCCAGGGCGCGAATGTTGGCCAGCTGGATCGCCGGGCCGTCGGCCATTGGATCGGTGAAGGGCATGCCCAGCTCGATCACGTCGGCGCCAGCACCGGGCAAGCCTTTCAGGATCGCCAGCGAAGTGTCATAGCTCGGGTCGCCGGCGGTCACGAAGGTCACCAGGGCGGCGCGGTTCTGTTCCTTGAGTTCGGCAAAACGCGTTTGCAGGCGGCTCATCAGTGTTTCTCCTGCGTGGATTGTTCCATGTGGTGCATCACGGTTTGCATGTCTTTGTCGCCACGGCCGGACAGGTTGACCACCATCAGGTGATCTTTCGGCAAGCTCGGTGCTCGCTTGAATACTTCAGCCAGGGCGTGGGCGCTTTCCAGTGCAGGAATAATCCCTTCCAGACGGCAGCATTTATGGAATGCGTCGAGGGCTTCATCGTCGGTCACCGAGGTGTACTGAACGCGACCGATGTCATGCAACCAAGCGTGCTCCGGGCCGATGCCCGGGTAGTCGAGACCGGCGGAGATCGAGTGAGCGTCGATGATCTGGCCGTCGTCGTCTTGCAACAGGAAGGTGCGGTTGCCGTGCAGCACACCCGGTACACCGCCGTTCAGGCTGGCGGCGTGTTTGCCGGTTTCGATGCCGTGACCGGCCGCTTCAACGCCGATGATCTCGACACTTTTGTCGTCGAGGAACGGATGGAACAGGCCCATGGCGTTGGAACCACCGCCGATGCACGCCACCAGGCTGTCGGGCAGACGACCTTCCTGAGCCTGCAGTTGATCGCGGGTTTCCTTGCCGATAACGGCTTGGAAGTCGCGAACCATGGCTGGGTAAGGGTGCGGACCGGCGACAGTGCCGATCAGGTAGAAGGTGCTGTCGACGTTGGTCACCCAGTCACGCAGGGCTTCGTTCATCGCATCTTTCAGAGTGCCGGTGCCGGCGACCACTGGGATCACTTCGGCGCCCAGCAGTTTCATGCGGAATACGTTGGCTTGCTGGCGCTCGATGTCGGTGGTGCCCATGTAGATCACGCAATCGAGGCCAAAACGCGCGGCCACGGTGGCGGTTGCCACGCCGTGCATGCCGGCGCCGGTCTCGGCGATGATGCGTTTCTTGCCCATGCGCCGAGCCAGCAGGATCTGGCCGATGCAGTTGTTGATCTTGTGCGCGCCGGTGTGGTTCAGCTCTTCACGCTTCAGATAAATCTTCGCGCCACCACAGAACTCGGTCAGGCGTTCGGCGTAATACAGCGGGCTCGGACGTCCGACGTAGTCGCGCTGGAAGTAGGCCAATTCCTCTTTGAATGCCGGATCTTCTTTGGCCGCTTCATATTCGCGGGCCAGATCGAGGATCAACGGCATCAGGGTTTCGGCGACGTAGCGGCCACCGAACGCGCCAAACAGGCCGTTGGCGTCGGGGCCGTTGCGCAGATTAGTCTGGGTCATGGGTCGCTCCGGTTGAATGCGTGAGATGACAATGGGCTTAACTCTACCCCTGACGCCCCAGGCTGAAAACCGATAAGATCGCCGCAACCTGTCAGGAAAACTCACAGATACCATGAGCCATGACCTTCCCCCGCTGAACGCCCTTCGCGCCTTCGAAGCCACTGCCCGCCTGAACAGCGTCAGTCAGGCCGCCGAACAGCTGCACGTCACCCACGGAGCAGTGAGCCGGCAACTGAAAGTGCTCGAAGAGCATCTCGGCGTGAGTCTGTTCATCAAGGATGGGCGCGGCCTTAAACTCACAGATGCCGGTGTGCGATTGCGCGACGCCAGCGGTGAAGCGTTCGAACGGTTGCGCACCGTTTGCGCCGAATTGACACAAAGCACTGCCGACGCACCGTTCGTGCTCGGCTGCTCGGGGAGTCTGCTGGCGCGCTGGTTTATTCCACGCCTGGGGCGATTGAATGCTGACTTGCCGGACCTGCGCCTGCACCTGTCGGCCGGAGAAGGCGATCTCGATCCTCGTCGACCGGGGCTGGACGCGTTGCTGGTGTTTGCCGAGCCGCCTTGGCCAGCGGACATGCAGGTCTACGAATTGGCCAGCGAACGTATCGGCCCGGTCATGAGCCCACGCATCGCCGGTTACGACCGACTCGAAAAAGCACCGGCAAGCGCGCTGTTGAGCGAGCCGTTGTTGCACACCACCTCACGTCCGCAGGCCTGGCCAAGCTGGGCACAGCAAAGCGGCCTCGACGCCAGTGCGTTGAAGTACGGGCAGGGTTTTGAGCATTTGTATTATTTGCTGGAGGCCGCGGTCGCCGGTCTGGGCGTGGCGATCGCCCCTGAACCGCTGGTAGCCGAGGACTTGAAGGCCGGTCGCCTGGTTGCGCCGTGGGGTTTCAGTGAGACCCCGGCGCAACTGGCGTTGTGGCTGCCCAAGCGCGCCGCGGACGGGCGCGCTCGGCAACTGGCGCAGTGGCTCAAAAATGAGCTGCGCCAGACGGATTAGTCGCCGCGTTTAAACAGCAGGTAAGCCGCGAGCAGACCGAGCGCACCGACAGCGACACCGGCTGTGGTCCAAGGGTGTTCCTGGGCGTAGTCCCGAGTGGCAATCCCGGTTTCACGGGTTTTGACTTTGACTTCTTCGTACGCATCACTGAGCAGATGACGCGAATGTTTCAGGGCGCTCTCGGCGTTGATTTTCAAGGCCTTGAGGGTTTTACGCGACTCGTCCGAGGCGTCGTCCTTCAGGTTTTCCAAAGACTTCAGCAAACTCTCGATCTCGGCTTCCATGCTTTGCAATGAGGCTTTACGTAAAGAGGTGTTGGCCATGGTGGCTCTCCTGCATTGATGATGAGTGGCGTGTGTTGGTTGGGACTTCGGGGGTTCGAGAAAGTGCAGTAAATCTGAACTTCTGTGTTGGATAGACCGACAGAAGTAATACGAAAAATCACTGCTAGGCTGTATTTCACACCCCAAGGAGAACGCCCATGACTGACCATCACACTTACAAGAAAGTCGAGCTTGTCGGCTCATCCACCACCAGCATTGAAGACGCCATCAACAACGCGCTGGCCGAAGCCAACAAGAGCATCAAGCACCTGGAATGGTTTGAAGTGACCGAAACCCGCGGGCACATCAAGGACGGCAAGGCAGCACATTTCCAGGTAACGCTCAAAGTCGGGTTCCGGATTGCCAGCAGCTGAGTTTGAGCTACTCTCCTGAACTTGCGCGCTGGCCGAGTGCCATAAGGAATGGCAAAGCGCTACGTGAGTGCATCCGGCTGATGGCTGGATGCTCCCTTTGATCCGACCAGGGAGTGCGACCGATGAAGAAGTTTATGTTGGCGGTAGGTTTGTTGAGCCTTGCGGGGACAGCCTTTGCTGAAGGCAAGTCGTGCGAAGAGCTCAAAGCCGAGATTGCTGCGGGACTTGATGCCAAGGGCGTATCAGGTTATTCGCTGGAGATCGTCGATAAAGGCACTCCTACTGACGGAAAAATCGTCGGCACCTGTGAAAAAGGCACCAAGGAAATCGTCTACAAGCGGTAGGCTGATTCCATCGTTAATGAAAAAGCCGACGCAATGGCGTCGGCTTTTTTGTGCGCGCTGTTTCAGCGTCAGCCTTTCATGACCTGCGCCAGCAGCTCGTAGGAGTGCACGCGATCGGCATGTTCGTACAGGTCGCAGGTAAAAATCAGCTCGTCTGCCTGGGTCTGCTCAATCAACACGTCCAGCTTGGCGCGGATTTTTTGCGGGCTGCCGACCATCGCCAGCCCGAGGAAATCATGGACCGCGTCTTTCTCATGAGGCAGCCACAGGCCATCCATGGTTTTCACCGGCGGACGTTGCACCAGGCTTTGGCCACGCATCAACGCGAGAATGCGCTGATAGACCGATGTTGCCAGATACTCGGCCTGCTCGTCGGTGTCAGCCGCTACCAGCGGAACGCCCAGCATCACGTAGGGCTTATCCAATACCGCTGAAGGCTTGAAGTGATTGCGATAGACGCGAATCGCCTCATGCATGAAACGCGGTGCGAAATGGGAAGCGAAGGCATAGGGCAAACCGCGCTCACCCGCCAGTTGTGCACTGAACAGGCTCGAACCCAGCAACCAGACAGGGACATTGGTGCCGGTGCCCGGCATCGCGATGATTCGTTGGTCCGGCGTGCGTGGGCCGAGGTAGCGCATCAGCTCCGCCACATCTTCAGGGAAATCGTCGGCGCTGCCGGAGCGCTCACGGCGCAGGGCGCGGGCGGTCATCTGATCGGAACCGGGGGCGCGGCCCAGACCGAGGTCGATCCGACCCGGATAAAGGCTTTCAAGGGTGCCGAACTGCTCGGCGATCACCAGCGGTGCGTGGTTGGGCAACATTACGCCACCCGAGCCGACCCGAATGGTGGACGTGCCGCCGGCCAGATAGCCAAGCAACACCGAAGTCGCCGAACTGGCGATGCCGTCCATGTTGTGGTGCTCGGCCACCCAGAAACGGTTGTAGCCGAATTTTTCGACGTGCTGCGCCAGGTCCAGAGAGTTACGCAGGGACTGGGCTGCGCTGCCATTCTCGCGCACAGGCACCAGATCAAGGGTCGAGAATTTGATATCGGACAGTCGTTTCATAAACCTGCTTCTCCAAATTGAGGACGCAGGTTTTTTCTTGAAAACGAAAACCTGCCGAATCCATAAGCGTGTTTCATGCAATGAGGGCATATACCCGAGTTTCAATAGCCAAGGCAAAAAATCCTACGAAAACGGTAGGATTAATGAGATCAGGTGAACTTTGCACCACCGTCTATCCTCAGAACCCTAGCAACCGAAAACCACGAAGGCGCGACGCTTCGCGCCGGATCCTGAGGAGGCAGACATGGCTATTACCAAGAAAGCATCGGCGCATTGGGAAGGTGATCTGAAAACCGGCATCGGCTCGATTTCCACGGAAACCGGTGTTCTCAGAGAAGCGCCCTACGGCTTCAAAGCCCGTTTCGAGGGCGGTAAAGGCACTAATCCGGAAGAACTGATCGGCGCGGCCCACGCCGGTTGTTTCTCCATGGCATTTTCGATGATTCTCGGCGATGCCGGTCTCAAGGCTGACAGCATCGATACCAATGCCGAGGTCACACTGGACCAGGTGGACGGCGGATTCGCGATCACGGCGGTGAAATTGATCCTCAAGGCAAAAATCCCTGGTGCGACTCAGGCGCAATTCGAGGAGCTGAGCAATAAAGCCAAAGAAGGCTGCCCAGTGTCCAAAGTGTTGAATGCGAAGATCAGTCTGGATGCCACACTGGTCAGCTAGATCCGCGTTGTCGCGATAAATGATCGCAGCCTTGCGCAGGCTGCGATTTTTTTGCGCTGAAACAAAACCCGGCTGGCGTGACTGTGGTCGAATAAATGACAGCAGCGAAAACGCATCAACCTGCGTGCTGCCTCAGTGGAGTTTCAACCATGAAACGTTTTGCCTTGATGGTTATCTGTTGCGCGCTGGCCACATCAGCCCTCGCGGCACCGAAATCCTGTGAAGAACTCAAGAATGAGATCGAAGTGAAGATTCAGGCGAATGCCGTGCCCTCCTACACACTGGAAATCGTGTCGAAGGAAGAGGCCGACAAGCATGATGCCGCCATGGTGGTCGGCACCTGCGACAACGGCACCAAAGCCATCATTTACCAGAAGAACGACCGCTGATACGCCTCACATGAGGCAATAGGACTCTCGGTCTTCAGCGACGATTTCCCGCTTGGCGTTGTACAACCGAGCGCCGGGAGTGAACGCTATCGAACGGCCTTCCAGGACATAACGCTGGCCTGCTTCGAAATGATCGTAGTTGATGGTCAGGTAGCACAACCGTTCCGAGGGACCGCTCATCACACCCAAGCCCCCGCCACCGGGCACTTCAAAGTCGAAACGAACGATCAGCTCATGGCTGCCGGGCGTCACCTGGAAGAAACGCCCATCGCGTAATCGCTGCTTGTCCAGTCGTTCCGCCATCAGCAACTTATCGTTGGGGAATGGCGTAGAAAATTCGACCCACGCCATCTGTGGATTGACCGCCGGCAGCGGGCTCTGGCAACCGGCGATGGCGATGGCGACTGCCGCGAGCAATAGCAACAACCTGCGCATGATGAATGTCCCGTGGATTGGTCATTCAGCATAACGCCGATCAAGTGCGTTGGCAGCCCGCCGGTGTGCCCTGGCCTATCACTTTTCGCTGTCGATCATAGAGCTTGGCCCACGGCCGAAAACCGATATTCCCTGCTTGCAGCTGATATTTCTCACCGGCGTTGAAGCTGTTGAATTTCACATTCAGTTGGCAATCGCGCCACAGCGGCTCGGCGTCAGGCCCGATGTTGCTCGGCTCGACCGGGAATTGATAACGCACGGTCAACTCATGGCTGCCGGGCTGAACCTCGAAATAGCGCTTGTCGGTGGAGGCCTTGTTATCGACTTCCAGCGCCTGCAGCGTAGTGTCTTCATGCTGTGAGTCGAGATCGATCCACGCTTGAGCGGGATCATGGTGAGGTAATCCGAATCCTGCACAGCCTGTCAGCATCAACAGGCCTCCCGTCAGCATCATCTTGCGCATAGCGGAGCTCCAGTCAGGCGGGATAGTCTTGCGGGCAGACTCTCCAGGGATGATTTTATTTTGATCAGGCCGCTTCCAAGCCTTGGGTTACTTGATCGCGTTTTGCGCGTTTTGTTTCCGGGTGTGTTGTTTTTGTTGCTCAATGGTTGCGCCAGCGTCAGCTACTACGGCCAATTGGCCAGTGGTCAGTTGAAACTGCTGCGGGCTCGGGAACCGGTTTCCGACGTGATTGCCGATCCTGCTCGGGATCAGAAGCTGCGTGCGCATCTGGCCCAGTCGCAGAAGGCACGAACGTTCGCCAGCCAGCAGCTGCACCTGCCGGATAACCAGAGCTACCGTTTGTACGCTGACATTGGCCGACCGTTCGTAGTCTGGAACGTGTTTGCCACGCCGGAATTTTCCCTCATACCGCAAAACCATTGTTTCCCCGTCGCCGGTTGCGTGGCCTATCGCGGCTATTACAGCCAGAGCGCGGCCCGTGGCGAGGCAGCAGTGCTGCGACTGCAAGGTATGGACGTGTCGATCGGCGGTGTCGAGGCTTATTCGACGCTTGGCTGGTTCAACGATCCGATCATCAGTTCGATGATGGGTTGGGGGGATGAACGGTTGGCGACGTTGATTTTCCATGAGTTGGCGCACCAGCGCTTTTATGTGAAGGACGACACTGAATTCAACGAGTCTTTCGCCACTTTTGTGGAGCAGGAAGGCACTCGGCAATGGCGTGCCCATCGCGGGTTGGCGCCGGACAATGGCGCCCTGGCGCAGCGGCGGGATCAGTTTATTCAGTTGGTGCTGGACACCCGCTCGCGGCTTGAAAAACTTTACGCCCTGCCACTGCCAACCGAGCAGATGAAGCAACGCAAAGCCGCTGAGTTCGACCGGTTGCGCGCCGAATACCGGCAGTTACGCGACAGCCAATGGTCTGGGGACAAACGTTATGACGCCTGGATCAACGCTCCGATGAACAATGCACGGCTGTTGCCGTTTGGTTTGTACGACCAATGGGTGCCGGCGTTTGCGGCGTTGTTCCGGCAAGTGGGTGGTGATTGGTTGAAGTTTTATGCGGCGGTGGAAACGCTTGGCGCATTGCCCGTAGGTGATCGGAAAGCGGCATTGAAAGCATTAGCGGAATCGAAGACTTCCGGCGATTGAACGGGCCTCTTCGCGGGCAAGCCTCGCTCCTACAGGTTCGGTATTTCCCTGTAGGAGCAAGGCTTGCCCGCGAAGGCATATTCATCAGCGCCGCAAAAACGCCTGATGCATCTCATCCAGCGTTTCAAAGTGATACGTCGGCGCTTCTGCGCTCAGCTCTTCCTGGCTGCCAAAACCATAACCCACCGCCGCGGCATCAAGTCCGTTGCTGCGCGCGCCGATGAGGTCGTGTTTGCGGTCGCCAATCATCAGGGTGTTGGCCGGGTCCAGGCCTTCTTCGGCCATCAAGTGGGCAATCAGCTCGACCTTGTTGGTCCGCGTGCCATCCAGTTCGCTGCCGTAAATGACTTTGAAGTGTTTGGCAAAGTCGAAGTGCCGGGCGATTTCCCGGGCGAAGATCCACGGCTTGGAAGTCGCGATGTACAGCTGGCGCCCTTGCCCGCCGAGGGTTTCCAGCAGCGGCGTAACGCCATCGAACACGCGGTTTTCATACAGGCCGGTGACCTTGAAGCGCTCGCGATAAAAATTCACCGCCTCCCAGGCCTTGGGTTCGTCGAAGTCGTAGAACTGCATGAACGCCTGTAACAACGGCGGGCCGATGAAGTGTTCCAGTTTGGTCAGGTCAGGTTCATCGATCCCCAGTTTGCTCAGGGCGAACTGGATCGAGCGGGTGATGCCCTCGCGCGGGTCTGTCAGGGTGCCGTCGAGGTCGAACAAAACAGTTTGGTAATGCATGAAAATTCCTGAGCAAGTAAGACGCTTTCCGTTACTAAAGTCTTAGAGCTGGTCGTAGCCTTCAGCCAGATGCAGATCCTTGAGCTTCACGTAATTCGCCGCGCTGTAGGTGAAAAAGGCTTTCTCCTTGTCAGTCAGTGGACGGATCTGTTTCACCGGGCTGCCGACATACAGAAAGCCGCTTGTCAGGCGTTTGCCCGGCGGCACCAGGCTGCCGGCGCCGATGATCACATCGTCCTCCACCACAGCGCCGTCCATGACGATGCTGCCCATGCCGATCAGCACCCGGCTGCCCACGCTGCACCCGTGAAGCATGACTTTATGCGCGATGGTCACATCGTCGCCGATCAAACACGCAAAGCCATCAGGGTTGAACGGCCCGGCGTGGGTGATGTGCAACACACAGCCATCCTGAACGCTGGTGCGCACGCCAATACGGATGCGGTGCATGTCGCCGCGGATCACCGTCAGCGGCCAAACGGAGCTGTCATCGCCGATTTCGACGTCGCCGATCACCACCGCCGAGCTGTCGACAAAAGCGCCTTTGCCCAGCAGAGGCGTGTGGTTCTGATACTTGCGAAGGGTCACGATAGGGTTTCTCTCTGTTGCCGATAGCTGCGGTGAGCGTCGATTGTAATTAAGATGGGGCAATGTTTCTTCCAGCCAAGGTGCCAACCGTGAGCGTGAACAACCCTCTTCTGCAGTCCTACGACCTGCCGCCGTTCTCGGCGATCCGTGCCGAACACGTGCAACCGGCCATTGAACAGATCCTGGCTGACAACCGCGCCGCGATTATCGAGATCCTCAAAACCCAGGGCAAACAACCGACCTGGGCCGGCCTGGTGCTGGCGATGGACGAACTCAACGATCGTCTGGGCGCTGCCTGGAGCCCGGTCAGCCACCTGAATGCCGTGTGCAACAGCGCCGAATTGCGCGAAGCCTACGAATCCTGCCTGCCCGCCCTGAGTGCCTACTCTACCGAGCTGGGCCAGAACCGCGAATTGTTCGAGGCCTTCGAAGCCCTGGCCAGCAGTCCGGAAGCCGCCGGTTACGACGTGGCGCAGAAAACTATCCTGGAACACTCCCTGCGTGACTTCCGTCTGTCGGGTATCGACCTGCCTGAAGCCGAGCAAAAACGTTACGCCGAAGTGCAAAGCAAATTGTCGGAGCTGGGCAGCCGCTTCTCCAACCAGTTGCTCGACGCGACCCAAGCCTGGACCAAGCACGTTACCGACGAAGCCGTCCTCGCCGGCCTGACCGATTCGGCCAAGGCGCAAATGGCCGCCGCTGCCCAGTCCAAGGGGCTGGAAGGCTTCCTGATCACCCTGGAATTCCCGAGCTACTACGCGGTGATGACCTACGCCCACGACCGCGCCCTGCGCGAAGAAGTCTACGCCGCCTACTGCACCCGTGCGTCGGACCAGGGCCCGAATGCCGGTCAGAACGATAACGGCACGGTGATGGAAGAAATCCTCGACCTGCGTCAGGAGCTGGCAAAGTTGCTCGGCTTCGCCAGCTTCTCGGAGTTGAGCCTGGCCACCAAAATGGCCGAATCCAGCGATCAGGTACTGAGTTTCCTGCGCGACCTGGCCAAGCGCAGCAAGCCGTTTGCCGCCCAGGATCTGGAACAGCTCAAGGCCTACGCCGCCGAACAAGGCTGCCCGGACCTGCAAAGCTGGGACAGCGGTTTCTACGGTGAAAAACTCCGAGAACAACGTTACAGCGTTGCCCAGGAAGCCCTGCGCGCCTACTTCCCCATTGATAAAGTGTTGAGCGGTCTGTTCGCCATCGTTCAACGTCTGTACGGCATCGAAATCGCCGAGCAGAAAGGCTTCGACACCTGGCACCCGGACGTTCGCCTGTTTGAGATCAAGGAAAACGGCGAGCATGTCGGCCGCTTCTTCTTCGACCTCTATGCCCGCGCCAACAAGCGCGGCGGCGCCTGGATGGACGGCGCCCGCGACCGTCGCCGCACCGCTGAAGGGTCACTGCAAAATCCGGTGGCCAATCTGGTGTGCAACTTCACCCCGGCCGACAGCGGCAAGCCTGCGCTGCTGACCCACGACGAAGTGACCACCCTGTTCCACGAATTCGGTCACGGCCTGCATCACCTGCTGACCCGCGTCGAACACGCGGGCGTGTCCGGCATCAACGGCGTGGCGTGGGATGCGGTCGAGCTGCCAAGTCAGTTCATGGAAAACTGGTGCTGGGAGCCGGAAGGCCTGGCGCTGATCTCCGGTCATTACGAAACCGGCGAGCCACTGCCTCAGGATCTGCTGGAAAAAATGCTCGCGGCGAAGAACTTCCAGTCCGGCCTGATGATGGTGCGCCAACTGGAATTCTCGTTGTTCGACTTCGAACTGCATGCCACCCACGGCGATGGCCGCAGCGTGCTGCAAGTGCTCGAAGGCGTGCGCGACGAGGTCTCCGTCATGCGCCCGCCGGCCTACAACCGCTTCCCGAACAGCTTCGCCCACATCTTCGCTGGCGGTTACGCGGCGGGTTACTACAGCTACAAATGGGCAGAAGTGCTGTCCGCCGACGCATTCTCGAAGTTCGAAGAGGACGGCGTGCTCAATGCCGAAACCGGTCGCGCATTCCGCGAAGCGATCCTGGCACGCGGCGGTTCTCAGGAGCCGATGGTGCTGTTCGTCGATTTCCGGGGACGTCCGCCGTCGATTGACGCACTCTTGCGCCACAGCGGCCTGAGTGAGGTCGCGGCAGCATGAGCGAGGGGCCTGTGAAGACGAAAAAACGCTTCATCGCCGGGGCGGTCTGCCCGGCCTGTAGTGAGCCGGACAAGTTGATGATGTGGAGCGAAGACGATGTCCCGCATCGCGAATGCGTGGGCTGCGGCTATTCCGATACGCTCAATGAACAAGGCCTGTCCGTGCCCAAGGAATTGGGGACGCGGGTCAATGTTTCGGCGCTGAAGGTGCCGGACGCCAAGGTTCAGGCCGTACAGTTTTTCCCGAACCCGAAGCTGAAGAAAAAGCCTGACGAACAGCACTGAGTTCAGTGATCACCTCCCAGGGCGCAATGCCGTGGGAGGTGCTGTTTATTCGACGTGGGCGGACTTGAACCAGCTTTTCATCGAGCACGCGGCGAACGGGCTCGTGCTGCACTCCCCGTTGGCCAGTGCAGTGCGCAGCTTCTCGGCATCGGCCTGCATCATGTAACGAACACCGTCCCTGAAGTGCGTGCTGTCACCAAAGCCGCCCTGAGTCATCTCGTTCAAGGCGTCCTCCTTGCTCCACCCCTGCACGACCACCCGGTACATGGCGGCCATCAGGCCAGTCCGGTCCGAGCCATGTTTGCAGTGCATCAGCACCGGGCCTTTGGCTTCGGCACTCTGAATGGCACGAAGGGCAGTGAGGACTTGCGCATCATCCACATGATTGGTGCGGTAGGGCAACTGAACCTGCTCAATACCGGGCGTGGCCAGCCAGCTTGAATCGGACTCGGGCAGGAAGTTGATCACAGTGGCGACCTTGAGTTTTTCCAGCAAAGGGACCACTCCGCGGTCGGGTAATGCGCTGCGGTAGAGGGTCGGGGACATCTGAAAGAGGTTGTACTGAACCTCGACCGGTTGAGCCCACTCCGCAGGACGGGGCACGATTGTCTCGTCAGCGTGGGCGAACGTCAGGTTGAACAGTGCAACCAGCGACAAACACATCGCAGGGATAAGACGTGGGGACATGCTTGGCGACCGTATTGAGAGGCGGGGGTGACGACGCCACAATGAGCCTTGAACGGTCAAAGACCCGTGAGCCATCTGTCAAAGAATCGTGAATCAGCTCCCTGGCTCTTCAACAACACTACGACTACTGATTTGACGCCCGCTCACAACTAAACCTGCATGTATATCCACACAGGTTTAGTTCAAAAACACACTTACGGATTGACGATACCGGAATAAGCTTTTGCCAGAGTCAGCAATTTTTCCTTGTCATCGCTGTCGATATCGCCGTCACCGTCCACATCGCTCTTTACTGCTTTGATGTTGAAGGACCGACCACCATCACTCGAGATCGCCGTCACGTAGACAGAGTCCACAAGTGCCTCTGTCGGCTTTTGATTTACGGGATCCCAACCCGACTCTTTGCGAGCAAGTTGCATGGACACTTGTGCTTCCCGTGGATTGACAACACTGGGAGCCAACAATTGTAAAAAGATACCGCGCTGATTTAATATCGACATTATTAATTCCTTTTAATGAGTAATTCACGAAGACTTCGTGTGCCGCGAATAGTACTTACAAGGCTTACTTCCAGGCTAACCGTTATATGTTTCCCGGCATTGCGCAAAGTTGTACTTCCCGATTAAAAATCCGTCGTCAAAAAAATAGACAGCTCCACCAGAACGCCGAACGGCACTGGCCGGCTCGCTCAACCTCCGATACTGTATGCACATACAGCGATGAGTATTGATCGATGAGCACTCCCTTGCCGCCGCGAGGTCGCGGCACCGCCACCAACCCGCACAACCGCTTCGCGCCGAACCGCTCAGTGGCGGAGGACGATGGCTGGTATCAGGAAGCGCCGATAACCCAGGGCACCGAGGTGCGCATCGAGACCGCGAAAACCATCATTACCCGCAACAACTCGCCAGACCTGCCCTTCGATCGTTCGATCAATCCCTATCGCGGCTGTGAGCACGGTTGCATTTATTGCTACGCGCGACCCAGCCACGCTTATTGGGACATGTCACCAGGGCTGGATTTCGAAACAAAACTGATTGCCAAGACCAACGCCGCCGATGTGCTGGAGGAGCAACTGTCCAAACGCGGCTATCAATGCGCACCGATCAACCTGGGTTCCAACACCGATCCGTACCAGCCCATCGAACGGGAACACAAGATCACCCGCAAAACCCTGGAAGTGCTGCTGCGCTACCGTCACCCGGTGACGATCATCACCAAAGGCTCACTGATTCTGCGCGACCTGGACCTGCTGGCTGAACTCGCCGAACAACGGCTGGTAGCGGTGATGATCAGCCTCACCACCCTGGACGATGAACTTAAGCGCATCCTCGAACCGCGAGCCGCTGCGCCCAAGGCCCGCCTGAGGGCGATCCGTGTGATGCGTGAAGCCGGGATTCCGGTGGGTGTGCTGTGTTCGCCGATGATTCCGATGATCAACGACAGCGAGCTCGAAAGCCTGCTGACCGAGGCGCAGGCTGCTGGTGCACAGAGTGCGGCTTATATGATGCTGCGCCTGCCACTGGAAGTGGCGCCGTTGTTCGAGGAATGGCTGGCGGCCCACTATCCTCAACGTGCTGCTCACGTGTTGAGCCTGATCCGACAGAGCCGCGGCGGCGAGCTTTACGACAGTCGGTTCGGCGCCCGAATGCGTGGCGAAGGCCCGTTTGCCGATCTACTGGCGCAACGCTTTGCCAAAACAATCAAACGCCTGGGACTCAATCGCCGGGAAGGTTTCAATCTGGATTGCGACGCCTTTTGTCCGCCGGGTCGCCAGATGTCGTTGATTTGAGGACAATTGGCCTATGGTTGAGTAGTCGTAAATGTGTGACATATTTAGGCTGGTCACGTTTCTTGTGACCTGTAACACACGTTTTAGAGCGGTTGATTCAGTTTGAGTTAAGTTTCGGCAGCTACCTTGTTCATCGAGTGACTGATGGGTCGAGATTCATAACCTGGATGTTTTTTAAACAGCCACTGGCTTCACACCGGACAAAACGGGAAAATTCCCTGACTCCGCCAATGAGGATGAATTCATGAGTGACAAGGATAAACAGCCGTTGGCTGCGTCGGCTTCAGCCCAACCGGAGGCAGAAACCGCCGATGCAGCACTGCAGCATATCGTTGACGGCTTTTTGCATTTTCATCACGAAGTTTTTCCACAGCAGGAAGAACTGTTCAAAAAACTCGCCACGGCCCAGAGCCCCAGAGCGATGTTCATTGCATGCGCCGATTCGCGCATCGTTCCTGAACTGATCACTCAAAGCGCCCCCGGCGACCTGTTCGTAACCCGCAACGTCGGTAACGTTGTGCCGCCTTATGGGCAAATGAACGGCGGCGTTTCCACCGCCATCGAATACGCCGTGCTCGCGCTCGGCGTGCAGCACATCATCATCTGCGGACACTCCGACTGCGGCGCCATGCGCGCGGTGCTCAACCCGCAGAGCCTGGAGAAAATGCCAACGGTCAAAGCCTGGTTGCGTCATGCCGAGGTAGCGAAAACCATGGTCCAGGAAAACTGCCATTGCGCTGACGAAAACGAAAGCATGCACGTCCTCACCGAGGAGAATGTGATTGCTCAGCTGCAACATTTGCGCACGCACCCGTCGGTAGCCTCGCGCATGGCCAATGGTCAGCTGTTTATCCATGGTTGGATCTACAACATCGAAACCAGCGAAATCAGAGCTTACGACGCGGATCAGGGTTGTTTCCTGCCCCTCGATGGCAGCCATCCGATTCCGGTGGCGACGCCCAAAGCGCGCTTCTAAAAATCCCTGTGTGGTTTTACCGAGGCTGCTGATCAGCAGCCCGGCTTTGCCATGCCTGAAGAAAACTTCGGGAGAGTCACCATGCGTGCTGCTCAACTTAAAGCTGTTCTGCCACGGGAGCTGCTGGCTTCAGTGGTTGTGTTTCTGGTCGCCCTGCCCTTGTGTATGGGCATCGCCATTGCTTCTGGATTACCACCGGCCAAAGGCCTGATCACCGGGATCATCGGTGGTCTGGTCGTGGGTTGGCTCGCGGGTTCGCCACTGCAAGTCAGCGGTCCGGCGGCGGGTCTGGCCGTTCTGGTGTTCGAACTGGTGCGCCAGCACGGCATCGCCATGCTCGGGCCGATACTGCTGCTGGCGGGTTTTCTGCAATTGGTCGCCGGACGTTTGAAGCTGGGCTGCTGGTTTCGGGTAACAGCGCCGGCGGTGGTTTACGGCATGCTCGCCGGGATTGGCGTGCTGATCGTGTTGTCACAGGTGCATGTGATGCTCGACGCCGTGCCCAAACCGTCGGGGCTGGATAACCTGGCGGCCTTTCCGGCTGCCGTGGCGCAAGCCTTGCCTTCTTTTGGTTGGCAGGCCGGTCTGCTCGGGCTCGCAACCATAGCGGTGATGTACCTGTGGGAAAAACTCCGCCCACATTCCCTGCGCTTCATTCCGGGAGCGCTACTCGGCGTAGGCCTGGCGACCGTCGCCAGCCTGATGCTCGCCTTGCAGGTCAAACGCGTGGAAGTACCGGCCAATCTGGCGGAAGCCATCGACTGGCTGAAACCGGGGGACTTGCTCAATCTCGCCGACCCGACCTTGCTGATCGCTGCCTTCGCTGTCGCCTTCATCGCCAGTGCCGAAACCTTGCTGTCTGCCGCTGCGGTGGACCGCATGCACAGCGGTCAACGTTCGGACTTCGACCGGGAATTGTCGGCTCAAGGTGTCGGCAACATGCTCTGCGGCCTGCTCGGTGCGTTGCCCATGACCGGCGTGATCGTGCGCAGCTCGGCCAACGTGCAGGCTGGCGCTACCACGCGACTGTCGGCGATATTCCATGGCCTGTGGCTGCTGGCGTTCGTGTTGCTGTTGTCGAGCGTGCTGCAAAGCATTCCGGTGGCGAGTTTGGCGGGGGTGCTGGTTTACACCGGTTTCAAGCTGGTCGACCTCAAGGCCTTCCGCGGTCTGGGCCGTTATGGCCGGATGCCGATGTTCACCTACGCCGCGACGGCGCTGGCGATTGTCTTCACCGACTTGTTGACCGGCGTGCTGATCGGTTTCGGCCTGACCCTGGCCAAGCTTGCATGGAAAGCCTCGCGGTTGAAGATCAGCCTGATCGATCTGCCCAAGGACGGCGAAATGGAGTTGCGGTTGATTGGGGCTGCGACCTTTCTCAAAGTGCCGGCGTTGACTCAGGTGTTGGGGACCATTCCCGCCGGTGCGACAGTGCATGTGCCGCTCAATAACCTGAGCTACATCGATCACTCGTGCCTGGAGTTGCTTGAGGAATGGGGTCGGGCCAATGCGGCCAAGGGTTCGACGCTGTTGATTGAAGCGCGGGGGTTGAAGCGCAGGCTGGAGGGGCGGTTGCGGACCAACACCGGTGTAGGTTCCACGGCATAAAACACCAACAATGTGGGAGCGAGCCTGCTCGCGATTGCGGTGTGTCATTCAACATTAATGTCGACTGATACAACGCTATCGCGAGCAGGCTCGCTGCCACAGGGGATGGTGTCGATTCCAAAGAATCAGGCGGCGGGCTGATCCAGTTCCAGCCCTACACCCAACCGGCGTGACATGCACGGCCAGCGCTTCCACGCAGCGCCGGTATCCGGGCTGCTGAGCTTCTCTCGGTAGGCTTCCACCGACTCCAGCGCAAAGCTTTCGTCGTCGAGCATCTCGTCCACGGCGTGATGCACCGCCTCATCCAGTTGGTTGGCAAACTCCTCACCGATCAGTTGGTGAGCAATCAGGTTGGCGACAGTCATGTCCAAGGGGATCAGTGGCTGGCCAAAGTGCTTGATGTACAGGTCGTTGACCTCTTCGACAAACCGGTGTGCCAGATAGGCTTCGTCCAGCAGGCTGTCGAGCCCGATGTGACCCGCCATAAGCGCCGGCGGCTGAAGGAAGTACTGCTCGGCAATTTTCAGCACCGGTTTGATCTGTGACTCGATACCCGCTTCCCTGGCGACTTCATTGGCTGCATCCAGCAGATCAGGAACTTCATCAATGTAGGCGGCGACAAAACGCGTCAGCACGCCGTTGGCATCCGCCTCCGGCAATTGGATCGACGGGTGTAGATGAGGCAGTTTGCTTTCCAGCTGACGCGTCAACAGGCCGGTCTCGGCCTCGTGTTGTTGGGCTTTTTGGATCTGCTCGCGCAATGCGGCGGTGTTCATGAAAACTCCAGGAAACAAAGGCAATGAAATAGGGAAGACATAACTTAGCTTGCATACGAAAAAGGCTAAGACGCATTTGTCATAATTATTTCATCCTTGAGACATCACAGTTATATCCATTTGCCACCACTCGTCCGCATCCTTCTCCATTCGAGACCTAGAACGCAAGTCCCAGCTGTTTCAGATCATTTACGCCGTCACGTTGCGAGGTGGCAGTCGCTGTCTATACTCGGGTGGGAATGGAGTTAGCTGATGACGCCCGACTGCACACGCAGCAAGGCCCGGCGATTCAAGTTCGTAGTCTGAAAATGCCGCTCCCTTGCCGCAGGTGAAAGCCGGCGGGATAAAAAGAACGATAAGGGGAACCCGCAATGATGCGACATCCACACGTCTGGATGGGCCTCCTGTTGTGGTCGATTTTCGGTCAGGCGCACGCCGCCTGGACTGTGAATATGGCGCCGGGAGCGACTGAAATCAGTCACGCAGTATTTGACCTGCACATGACCATTTTCTGGATCTGTGTAGTGATCGGCATCATCGTCTTCGGCGCCATGTTCTGGTCGATGATCCTCCACCGTCGCTCGACCGGGCAGGTGGCCGCAAAATTTCATGAAAGCACCACCGTCGAAATCCTCTGGACCATCGTGCCCTTCGTGATCCTGGTGGCCATGGCGGTTCCTGCCACGGCAACCCTGATCAAGATGTACGACGCCAGTGAGCCGGATATCGATATCCAGGTCACCGGCTATCAGTGGAAGTGGCATTACAAATACCTGGGCCAGGACGTCGAGTTCTTCAGCAACCTGGCCACGCCCGCCGACCAGATTCACAATAAGGAAGCCAAGGGCGAGCACTACCTGCTGGAGGTCGACAAGCCACTGGTGCTGCCGATTGGCGCCAAAGTGCGCTTCCTGGTGACCTCCGCCGACGTTATTCACTCCTGGTGGGTGCCGGCCTTCGCAGTCAAGCGCGATGCGATTCCGGGATTCGTCAATGAAGCCTGGACCCGCGTCGACAAGCCTGGCCTCTACCGTGGGCAGTGCGCCGAATTGTGCGGCAAGGACCACGGCTTCATGCCGATCGTGGTCGAGGTCAAGGAGAAGGCCGATTACGAAAAATGGCTGGGCGAGCGCAAGGCCGAGGCCATGCAGCTCAAAGAGCTGACCAGCAAGGAATGGACCCTCGACGAGCTTAAAGAGCGTGGCGACAAGGTCTATCACACCACTTGCGTGGCCTGTCACCAGGCCGAAGGCCAGGGCTTGCCGCCGATGTTCCCGGCACTCAAGGGCTCGAAAATCGCCACCGGCCCGATCAAGGATCACTTGAGCATTGTTTTCCACGGCAAGCCTGGCACCGCCATGGCAGCGTTCGGCAAGCAGCTCTCGGAAGTCGATATCGCGGCGGTCGTGACCTACGAACGTAACGCCTGGGGCAACAACAAAGGCGACATGGTCACTCCTAAAGAAGTGCTGGAGCTGAAACAGGCGGAAAGCAAATGACCCGGTCTATTGCGTGCACCAGGAACCGGTCGGGGCAATGCGCCCCGGCCCGCCCAGCCCATCTGTTTGCAGGAGACAGGACATGACTACTGTAATCGATGACCATGTTCAGACCCACACCGATCATGCCCACGGCCCGGCCAAAGGTCTGATGCGCTGGGTGCTGACCACCAACCACAAGGATATCGGCACGCTGTACCTGTGGTTTGCGTTCTCCATGTTCCTCTTGGGCGGTACGTTCGCGATGGTGATTCGCGCCGAACTGTTCCAGCCGGGGCTGCAGATCGTCCAGCCGGAATTCTTCAACCAGATGACCACCATGCACGGTCTGGTGATGGTGTTCGGTGCGGTGATGCCGGCGTTCGTCGGCCTCGCCAACTGGATGATCCCGCTGATGATCGGCGCGCCGGACATGGCCCTGCCACGGATGAACAACTTCAGCTTCTGGCTATTGCCGGCGGCGTTCATCCTGCTGGTGTCGACCCTGTTCACCCCCGGCGGCGGACCGAACTTCGGCTGGACGTTCTACGCCCCGCTGTCGACGACCTACGCACCGGAAAGCGTGACGTTCTTCATCTTCGCCATCCACTTGATGGGGATCAGTTCGATCATGGGCGCGATCAACGTGATCGCCACCATCCTCAACCTGCGCGCCCCCGGCATGACGCTGATGAAAATGCCGCTGTTCGTCTGGACCTGGCTGATTACCGCGTTCCTGCTGATTGCGGTGATGCCGGTGCTGGCCGGTTGCGTGACGATGATGCTGATGGACATCCACTTCGGCACCAGCTTCTTCAGTGCCGCCGGTGGCGGTGACCCGGTGTTGTTCCAGCATGTGTTCTGGTTCTTCGGTCACCCCGAGGTGTACATCATGATCCTGCCGGCCTTCGGTGCCGTCAGCTCGATCATTCCGGCCTTTTCGCGCAAGCCGCTGTTTGGCTACACCTCGATGGTCTATGCCACGGCGAGTATCGCGTTCCTGTCGTTCATCGTCTGGGCGCACCACATGTTCGTGGTCGGCATTCCGCTGGTGGGCGAGCTGTTCTTCATGTACGCCACGCTGCTGATCGCGGTGCCCACCGGGGTGAAGGTGTTCAACTGGGCGAGCACCATGTGGCAAGGCTCGCTGACCTTCGAGACGCCGATGCTGTTCGCCGTGGCGTTCGTGATCCTGTTTTCGATTGGCGGGTTCTCCGGGTTGATGCTGGCCATCGCCCCGGCAGACTTCCAGTACCAGGACACCTACTTCGTGGTCGCACATTTCCACTACGTGCTGGTGCCGGGGGCAATCTTCGGGATCTTCGCGTCGGCCTACTACTGGCTGCCGAAATGGACCGGCCACATGTACGACGAAACCCTCGGCAAGCTGCACTTCTGGCTCTCGTTCATCGGCATGAACATGGCGTTCTTCCCGATGCACTTCGTGGGGCTGGCGGGGATGCCGCGGCGGATTCCGGACTACAACCTGCAATTCGCCGACTTCAACATGGTGTCGTCGATCGGCGCGTTCATGTTTGGCGCCACGCAGATCTTCTTCCTGTTCATCGTGATCAAGACCATCCGCGGCGGCCCGCCAGCACCGGCCAAACCGTGGGATGGGGCCGAAGGCCTGGAGTGGAGCATCCCGTCACCGGCGCCGTATCACACCTTCACCACGCCGCCGGAAGTGAAATGAACACTGTGACCTTTGTGGGGGCGAGCCTGTGTGGCGAGGGAGCTTGCTCCCGCTCGGCTGCGAAGCAGACGCAAAGCTTTTGGGGCCGCTTCGCGACCCAGCGGGAGCAAGCTCCCTCGCCACAAAGGGCCGCTCCCACAGGGTCATGCGTAGGAGTTGGAAACCATGGCTGACTCGATTTCGATGAAGAAGCTGGTCACCCGTCTGTTACTGGTGGTGGTGGCGATGTTTATTTTCGGATTTGCCCTGGTGCCGATCTACGACGTGATGTGCAAGGCGTTCGGCATCAATGGCAAGACCGCCGGGCAGTATGAAGGCGAGCAAACCGTCGATACCTCGCGGCAGGTCCGCGTGCAGTTTCTGTCGACCAACTCGGCTGACATGTCCTGGGATTTCTACCCCAAGAGCGACGAGCTGACGGCCAACCCTGGCGCAGTGAACGAGATGATCTTCATCGCGCACAACCCGACTGATAAGCCGATGAGTGCGCAAGCGGTGCCAAGCATCGCGCCGAGCAACGCGGCGGCGTATTTCCACAAGACAGAATGTTTCTGCTTTACCCAGCAAGTGCTGCAGCCCGGTCAACGGATCGAGATGCCGGTACGTTTCATCGTTGACCGTGACATGCCCAAGGATGTGAAGCACCTGACGCTGTCCTACACGCTGTTCGATATCACCGCCCGACATCCACCGGTGGCTGTAAATACTGGCGGCTGAGCGTGCCCGATAAGGAGAACAATAAATGGCAACTCATGAACATTATTACGTACCGGCCCAGAGCAAGTGGCCGATCATCGCCACGGTCGGCATGTTCGTCACCGTGTTCGGCCTGGCCACCTGGTTCAACGATCTGAAAGCGGCGCGGCCGGAATCCCACGGCCCGCTGATCTTTTTCGTCGGTGGCCTGCTGGTGGCCTACATGCTGTTCGGCTGGTTCGGTACGGTGATCAAGGAAAGTCGTCAGGGGCTATATAGCGCCCAGATGGATCGCTCGTTTCGCTGGGGCATGAGCTGGTTCATCTTCTCGGAGGTGATGTTCTTTATCGCCTTCTTCGGTGCGCTGTTTTATGTGCGCCACGTTTCTGGTCCGGCACTCGGCGGTGAAGGGACCAAAGGCATCGCGCATATGCTCTGGCCGAACTTCGAATTCGTCTGGCCCCTGCTGAACAACCCCGACTCGAAACTGTTTCCGCCACCGAAGGAAGTGATCAGCCCCTGGGGCCTGCCGCTGCTCAATACCGTTCTATTGGTCAGCTCCAGCGTCACCATCACCATCGCCCACCACGCTTTGAAAAAAGGCCATCGCGGCGCGCTGAAAGTCTGGCTGGCGATCACCGTGTTGCTGGGTTGTGCCTTCCTCGGCTTCCAGGCCGAAGAGTACCTGCACGCCTACCACGAACTGGGCCTGACCCTGGGCTCGGGCATCTACGGTGCGACCTTTTTCATGCTCACCGGTTTCCACGGCGCTCACGTGACCATCGGCACGATCATTCTGTTCGTGATGCTGATGCGGATCCTGCGCGGGCACTTCGATAACGAGCACCAATTCGGCTTCGAGGCGGCGAGCTGGTATTGGCACTTCGTGGACGTGGTGTGGATCGGGCTGTTCGTTTTCGTCTACGTGCTCTGAGGCTTACCAGGGCGCATGCGACACCAGCTGGCCGCTGAAAAAACCCCAGGCGATCAAGCCGACGGTGATGGCGGCCAGGGCCACACGAACACTCAAGGCAATGACGAGGCGGTTCGAGCTGCTGTCGTCCTTGACCAGAAAAAACAGGCCGCTGAACAGGCTGACAACCGTGGCAATCAGCATCAGGACGATGGCTGCTTTGAGCATGGTGGAACTCCGGGGGAAAGGCGATGCACTTGAGTATAGCTATCGCGACTACCGACTTTCTGGCGACGCCATGAAGCGCTTTCGGCCGGGCATCGTGCCGACGCTGGTGGTCGCCATCCTGCTGCCGCTGCTGGTGTCGCTCGGTTTCTGGCAACTGAGCCGGGGCGCGGAGAAAAGCGCGCTGCTGCACACCTACGCCGAGCGCCGTGCCGCCCCACCGATGGCCAGCACCGAGCTGCAACACACCTTAGACCCGGCCTTTCGCCGGGTTCGCCTCCACGGCCAGTTCGATGCAGCGCACAGCCTGTTGCTGGATAACCGTCAGCGCGACGGCAAGGTTGGCGTCGAGCTGCTGCAACCGTTTCAGGATCAGGCGACCGGACTGTGGCTGCTGGTCAATCGCGGCTGGCTGCCTTGGCCAGACCGGCGCACACCGCCGCAATTCACCACGCCGACTCAGGTATTGAGCCTGGATGCCTGGGTCTACGTTTCACCCGGCGCGACCTTTCAACTGCAGGCCGATCCGAGCACCACGGCCTGGCCTCGGTTAGTGACTGCCGTCGAGCCTTCAAAGCTCTGGACGGCGCTGGACCGTGAAGGTTTTGCCTACGAAGTACGCGCAGAAACCGGCCCCGCGTCCTACCAGGCCGATTGGCCGGTGGTGGCCACCGGGCCGGAAAAACACATCGCTTATGCCGTGCAGTGGTTCGCCATGTCGATCGCCCTGCTCGGCCTCTATCTCTATCTCGGTTGGCACAACGCAAAGGAGAAACACCATGGGAGCGGCCATGAATCCACCCAGCATGTCTGAGGCGAAAACGCCGGCGAACCGGCGCAAGGGTCGCTTGCAGTTGCTGCTGATCCTGCTTGGGGTGATCGGTCCGATGATCCTCGCCACCGGCATGTACAAATTGCAGTTCTGGGTGCCGGAAGGTCGCAGCTATCACGGCGAGCTGATCGGCAACGGCCAGACCCGCGCCGACCTTGGCGTGCAGGCGCAGGAGGACCGCTGGCAATTGCTGGTCACCGCGCCCAAGGAGTGTTCGGCGGACTGCCAGCAACTGGTGTACCTGGCGCGACAAATCCAGATCGGCCTCGGTCGCGATGCGTCCCGCGCCAGTCATGCCATCGCCACCGCGCAGCCGCTGAACAGCGATTACGAGACTAAACTTCAACGCGAGTACCCGCAGTTGCAGCGTTATTCACTGGACCTGCCGACCTACACCAAAGGCGCTCAGAGCAATGACACGCCGCACCTGTGGATCATCGACCCCCACGGCAATCTGGTGCTGCGCTACGACCCGTCGATCAAGGGCAAGGAGCTGCTTAACGACCTGCGCCATCTGCTGAAACTGTCGAACATCGGATAAGGGCATCGTCATGGCCAAACCTGGATTTCGCCTCGCGCTGTTTGCCACCTTGCTGGCACTGATAGTGGTGTTGCTCGGCGCCTACACTCGCCTGACCCACGCCGGCCTCGGCTGCCCGGACTGGCCGGGCTGCTACGGCTTTATCAGCGTGCCGAAAAGCGAAGCTCAGCTGGCCCATGCCGAACTGCATTTTCCCGATACGCCCGTCGAAGCCCACAAGGGCTGGAACGAAATGGTCCACCGCTACTTCGCCGGTACGCTGGGCTTGTTGATTTCGGTACTGGCCGGGCGCGCCTGGGTGCATCGTCGGCATCCGGGGCAACCGGTGAAGCTGCCGTTGTTTCTGTTGGCGGTGGTAATCGCCCAAGCGGCGTTCGGCATGTGGACGGTGACGCTCAAGCTTTGGCCGCAAGTGGTGACCGGGCATTTGCTCGGGGGGTTCGCGACGTTGAGCCTGTTGTTTCTGCTGACCTTGCGCCTGTCCGGCGTGCTGCCCGCGCTCACGGTGCCACGGCGTTTGCAGTATTGGGCGACGGCCGGGCTACTGCTGGTGATCCTGCAAATCGCCCTCGGTGGCTGGGTCAGTTCCAACTACGCAGCGGTGGCCTGCATCGACTTCCCGACCTGTCATGGGCAGTGGCTGCCCCCGGCGGACTTCGCCAACGGCTTTCACCTGACCCAACACATTGGCCCCAATTACCTGGGCGGGCAGCTCGACAGCGATGCTCGCACCGCGATTCACCTGACCCACCGCATCGGCGCATTGCTGGTCACGGTGGCGCTGCTTGGTCTGGCGTGGCAACTCAAAGTCGTCGGCATGACGCGCCTGGCGGGGCTGGTGCTGATCGCCCTCGCCGTACAGATCACCCTCGGCATCAGCAACGTGCTGTTTCACCTGCCGCTGCCGGTGGCCGTCGCGCATAACGCCGGCGGCGCAGGGCTGCTGCTGACGATGGTACTGGTCAATTACCACGCCCGGACCAGTCTGGTTCGGGTCAAACAACCGACACGCTGGCGCTTCAGCCCGCGCAGACATTCAGCCGGGCCCATAACAATAAAAGGAGAGATGCCATGGCGACTCTGATCGGCGCACGTCACAGCCAGGCAATCTGGCGTGACTACCTGGAGCTGACCAAGCCGAAAGTGGTGGTGCTGATGCTCATCACCTCGCTGGTCGGCATGTTCCTCGCGACTCGCGCCGGGGTGCCGTGGACGGTGCTGGTGTTCGGCAACCTGGGGATTGCGTTGTGTGCCGGCGGGGCGGCGGCGGTCAACCATGTGGTGGACCGGCGGATCGATGCGGTGATGGCCCGCACCCATAAGCGTCCCTTGGCCGAAGGCCGGGTTTCACCGACGGCTGCGCTGACGTTCGCATTGGTGCTGGCAGTGCTGGGGCAGGCGTTGTTGCTGGCATTCACCAATCCACTGACGGCGTGGCTGACCCTGGCTTCCCTGCTTGGTTACGCCGTGGTCTACACCGGTTTCCTCAAACGCGCGACACCACAGAACATCGTCATCGGCGGCCTGGCCGGTGCCGCACCGCCGCTGCTCGGCTGGACCGCCGCCACGGGTCACGTCAGTGCCGAACCGCTGCTGCTGGTGCTGATCATCTTCGCCTGGACCCCGCCGCATTTCTGGGCACTGGCGATCCATCGCAAAGAGGAATACGCCAAGGCCGATATTCCGATGCTGCCGGTGACCCACGGCGAGCACTACACCAAAATTCACATCCTGCTTTACACCTTCGCGTTGCTGGCCGTGAGCCTGATGCCGTACGTGATTCACATGAGCGGCGTCCTCTACCTGATTTGCGCTGTCGGACTGGGTGCGAGGTTTCTGCAATGGGCCGTCGTGCTGTACCGTGGCACTCGGCCGCACGCGGCGATCAACACGTTCAAGTACTCTATCTGGTACTTGTTCCTGCTGTTTATCGCGCTGCTCGTAGACCACTACCTACTGTTGAACCTATGACTCGAACCCAGAAAACCGTCTTCATCCTCGTCGCCCTGATCGCGCTGGTCCTGGGCCTGACTATCAACAAAGTGCTGTCCGGCAAAGGCCAGGGTGACCCGACTGCGTTGATCGACGCCGGGATCATCCTGTTGCCGCAAAGCCGTAACCTGCCAGACGTGACGATGACCGATCAGGACGGCAAACCGGTGGCGGTCAATGCGTTGAAAGACAAGTGGTCACTGCTGTTCTTCGGCTACACCTTCTGCCCGGACATCTGCCCGACCACCCTCGCCCAGTTGCGCCAGATCAAGAGCGAACTGCCGCCGGAAGCTGTGGATAAGTTGCAGATTATCCTGGTGAGCGTCGACCCGAACCGCGATACACCCAAGCAGCTCAAGCAGTACCTGGGCTACTTCGATCCGCAGTTTCAGGGGCTGACGGCGGCCTCGGTCGAGGACATTCAGAAGCTGGCCAACGCGGTGAGCATTCCGTTCATTCCGGCGGACACCAGCAAGCCGAATTACACGGTTGATCACAGCGGTAACCTGGCGGTGATCGGGCCGGACGGGACACAGCGCGGGTTTATTCGGGCGCCGTTGAACAATGCCAAGTTGGTGGCGCAGTTGCCGGTGATGCTCAAACGCAAATAAACACGACACCATACCTGCAGGAGCCAGGCTTGCCGGCGAAGGCGCCCGTGAGATCGCCTTCGCCGGCAAGCCTGGCTCCTACAGGGTCTGTGTTTCAGGCATAAAAAAATGGGGCGCATTCAATGCGCCCCATTTTTCGTTACAGCTTCAAATCAGAACGCCGGCACTACCGCGCCTTTGTACTTCTCGAGAATGAAGGCTTTCACTTCCGGGCTGTGCAGCGCGGCAACCAGCTTCTTCATGTCTTCGCTGTCCTTGTCGTCCGGGCGGGCAACGAGGATGTTCACATACGGCGAGTCGCTGCCTTCGATGACCAGCGCATCCTTGGCCGGATCAAGCTTTGCTTCCAGCGCGTAGTTGGTGTTGATCAGCGCCAGGTCGACCTGGGTCAGCACACGCGGAATGGTCGCGGCTTCCAGTTCGCGGAACTTCAGGTCCTTGGTGTTCTCGGTAATGTCCTTGATGGTCGCCAGGATATTGTTCGAATCCTTCAACTTGATCAGGCCAGACTTCGCCAGCAGCAACAGCGCGCGGCCGCCGTTGGTGGCATCGTTAGGGATCACTACGGTGGCACCGCCCGGCAGTTCGGTCAGCGCTTTGTACTTGCTGGAATAAGCGCCCAGTGGTTCGAGGTGCACACCAGCCACGGAAACCAGATTGGTGCCCTTGGCCTTGTTGAATTCATCGAGGTACGGCTGGTGCTGGAAGAAGTTGGCATCCAGACGTTTTTCGGCCACTTGCACGTTCGGCTGGATGTAGTCGGTGAAGACTTTGACTTTCAGGTCCACGCCTTCCTTGGCCAGGGCTGGTTTCACGAATTCGAGGATTTCTGCGTGCGGGACCGGGGACGCCGCAACGGTCAGGGTGTCTGCGTGGGCGGAAAAGGCTGCAACGGCAGCGAACGCGACGAGTAGTTTTTTCATTCAGCTAACTCCTTGTGAGGCGCATGGCGCCTGCCAGCGAATGGCCGGCTCATGACTTATTTACGCGAGAAGTGTACGACCAGCTTATCGCCAACGGTTTGCAGCACTTGAACCAGGACCAGCAGCAATACCACGGTGACGACCATCACATCGGTCTGGAAACGCTGGTAACCAAAACGGATCGCCAGGTCACCCAGACCACCCGCCCCCACCACACCGGCCATCGCCGTGTAGGACACCAGTGTAATAGCTGTCACCGTAATCGCCGCGAAGATGCCCGGGCGGGCTTCTGGCAGCAAGGCATTGGTGATGATCTGACGTGTCGTCGCGCCCATGGCCTGTGTCGCTTCGATGATGCCGCGATCCACTTCACGCAGGGCGGTTTCCACCAGTCGCGCGAAGAACGGCGTGGCACCCACCACCAGCGGCGGAATGGCACCCGCAACACCCAGCGAAGTGCCGGTGATCAACACGGTGAACGGAATCATCACGATCAGCAGAATGATGAAGGGCAGCGAACGCAGAATGTTCACCACCAGCGACAACATTGCGTATACGCCCTTGGCTTCCAGCAACTGACGCGGGCTGCAAAGGAACAACAGCACGCCAAGCGGAAGGCCCAGCAGCACGGTGAACAACAGCGAACCGCCGAGCATCAGCAGGGTATCGCCAGTGGCCAGCCAGATTTCGAACCAGTCGATATTGGCGAAGAAACTTGTCAGGGCTTCCATCAGCGCAGAACCTCCATGTGGACATCAGCCGCGGTGAAGCGGGCAAACGCCGCCTCCATGTCGCCGCCGGTGACCGCCAGGGTCAATTGCCCGTAGGGGATGTCTTTGATGCGGTCGATGCGACCGGCCAGGATGCTGTAGTCCACGCCCGTTTCCCGAGCGACGGTTCCCAGCAATGGCGCGTAGGTCGCTTCGCCCTGGAAGGTCAGACGCACGATACGGCCCGGCACGTGAGCGAAATCGTCGCGCTGTTCGCTTTCGTCGATCTGCTCGTCTTCCTGCACGAAACGCTTGGTAGTCGGGTGCTTGGGATGCAGGAACACCTCGGCCACCGAACCTTGCTCGACGATCACCCCAGCGTCCATGACCGCAACCTGGTCACAAACGCGGCGGATCACATCCATCTCGTGGGTGATCAGGACGATGGTCAGCTTCAGCTCGCGGTTGATCTCGGCCAGCAATTGCAGGACCGACGCCGTGGTTTGCGGGTCCAGGGCGCTGGTGGCTTCATCGCACAGCAGGATTTTTGGCTTGGTCGCCAGCGCGCGGGCAATGCCCACACGCTGCTTCTGGCCGCCGGACAACTGCGCCGGGTACTTTTTCGCGTGGTCGGACAAGCCAACCCGCGCCAGCAACTCGGCCACACGCTGGTCGATCTCACTGCGCGACAATTCGCCCGCAAGGGTCAGCGGCAACGCGACGTTGTCGGCGACGGTCTTGGACGCCAGCAGGTTGAAGTGCTGGAAAATCATCCCGACCTGCTGACGGAAGCGGCGCAAGCCATTGGCGTCGAGTGCCGTGACTTCTTCGCCATCGACAATGATCTTGCCGCCACTGGAGTTCTCCAGGCGATTGATCAGACGCAGCAGGGTACTTTTTCCCGCACCGGAATGACCGATCAGGCCGAAGACCTGACCGTTCTCAATCGTCAGACTGGTCGGGTGCAGGGCGGGAATATCCTTACCGGCGACGCGGTAGGTTTTGTGGACGTTTTGAAACTCGATCACGTAGCGAACCTTGTGGGGCGCGTTAGAAAAGGATCAGCGGTTAGCCGGGCGCGCATTTTAGCCTGTCCGTATAGAGGTTATTAGCATTTATTCCGCATTCATCCTTTCATTTGGCAATAACGCGATCAAAGGTCATAAAAAAGGAACGGCTAAAAAGCCCATCAGTCACTAATAAGGCAACTCGAAAACGCCCCCGGTGCCGTGCCAGGGGAATGCATAAGAGTCCTGGCTACGGCAGGAATCGCAACGAGGAGTTAACGACTGATGAGTACTAAAAAGCCTGCCGCACCCAAAAGCGCACTGGCCGGGACCGACACACTGGATCGCGGCAACACCAATACCAAGCTCGACAGCCTGGAAAAATTCCGCTCCGACGCCACCGAACAAGCCTTGCGCACCAACCAGGGCGTGAAAGTTTCGGACAACCAGAACACGTTGAAAGTCGGCGCCCGCGGACCGTCGTTGCTGGAAGACTTCATCATGCGTGAAAAGATCACGCACTTTGACCATGAGCGCATCCCGGAGCGCATCGTCCATGCCCGGGGCACTGGCGCTCATGGTTTTTTCCAGACCTATGAAAACCATTCCGTACTGACCAAGGCCGGTTTCTTACAGGACCCGGGTAAGAAAACACCGGTTTTCGTACGATTTTCCACCGTACAAGGCCCGCGTGGGTCGGGCGATACCGTGCGCGATGTACGCGGTTTCGCCGTGAAGTTCTTCACCGACGAAGGCAACTTCGACCTGGTGGGCAACAACATGCCGGTGTTTTTCATACAGGACGCGATCAAGTTTCCTGACTTCGTGCACGCGGTAAAACCCGAACCACACAACGAGATTCCTACGGGCGGTTCGGCGCACGACACCTTTTGGGACTTTGTCTCGCTGGTGCCGGAATCAGCGCACATGGTGATATGGGCGATGTCCGACCGGGCGATCCCGAAAAGCCTGCGCAGCATGCAGGGATTCGGCGTGCATACATTCCGGCTGATCAACGCCGAAGGCAAATCGAGGTTCGTCAAATTTCACTGGCGCCCTTCCGCCGGGACCTGCTCGCTGGTCTGGGATGAAGCGCAGAAACTCGCCGGTAAAGACACCGACTACCACCGTCGCGATCTTTGGGAATCGATCGAGATGGGCGACTATCCGGAATGGGAACTGGGCGTACAGGTCGTCGAAGAGGAAAATGAACATTCCTTCGATTTCGACATTCTCGACCCGACCAAAATCATTCCCGAGGAAATCGTGCCGATCACGCCACTGGGCAAGATGGTGCTCAACCGCAACCCGGACAACTTCTTCGCCGAAACCGAGCAGGTCGCTTTCTGCCCGGGGCACATCGTGCCGGGCATCGATTTCTCCAACGATCCATTGCTGCAAGGTCGGTTGTTTTCCTACACCGATACGCAAATCAGCCGACTCGGCGGGCCGAATTTTCACGAGATCCCGATCAACCGTCCGGTGGCCCCCTTCCATAATGGCCAGCGGGATGCGATGCACCGCACCACCATCGACAAGGGGCGCGCGTCCTACGAACCGAATTCCATCGACGGTGGCTGGCCGAAAGAAACGCCGCCCGCCGCGCAAGATGGCGGCTTCGAGACCTATCCAGAGCGCATCGACGCCAACAAGATCCGCCAGCGCAGCGAGTCGTTCAGCGATCACTTCTCGCAGGCGCGGCTGTTCTTTCACAGCATGAGCAAACACGAGCAGGAACACATCATCTCGGCCTACAGCTTTGAGCTGGGCAAGGTTGAGCGGGAGTTTATCCGCGCGCGTGAAGTGAATGAAATCCTCGCCAACATCGACCTGGAACTGGCCAAGCGTGTGGCGCAGAACCTTGGTTTGCCGGCACCGAAGGCCGGGACGGTCGATGTGCCGAAAATCTCCCTGGACCGCTCACCGGCCCTGAGCCAGGCCAATTTGTTGCCCGGTGATATCAAAACCCGAAAAGTCGCGATCCTGGCGGCCAACGGTGTCGATGGCGCTGCAATCGATGCCATGAAGAAAGCGCTGAAAGCAGAAGGCGCGCACGCCAAACTGCTCGGCCCGACGTCCGCCCCGGTGACAACGGCCGATGGCAAGACGCTGCCGGTGGATGCCTCCATGGAAGGCATGCCATCCATCGCCTTCGATGCGGTCTTTGTGCCGGGTGGCGCGGCATCCATCAAAGCGTTGAGCGGTGATGGCGTGGCGCTGCATTACGTGCTGGAGGCGTACAAACACTTGAAGGCGATCGCGTTGCAAGGCGAGGCGAAGCAATTGCTGGATGTGTTGAAGCTCGAGGCTGATGCGGGGTTGATCGTGGGGACGGACGCGAAGTTGATCAAAGCGTTTTTTGCAGCGATAGGGCAGCATCGGGTTTGGGATCGGGAGCCTAAGGCCAAGGCGATTCCGGCTTAAGGCTTTTTGTAGGTCTGAAAGACGCCTTCGCGGGCAAGCCTTGCTCTACAGGATTTGTGCGACATCGGCGCATGACCTGTAGGAGCGAGGCTTGCCCGCGAAGCTTTTTAAGGTTTACGCGGACTCAAGACCATCTGCGCCGGAATGTTGCGCACGATCTGCTTCTGCAGATTCAGATCAAACCCCGAATCCAGCTTCTTCACCCTCTTCGTCAGCAGCGTGGCCAACCAAGGATAATCCTGCGTACGCGGCGCCTGAATGCTCACGTCACATTGGTAATTCACCACATCGGCCGCGATCGCATCCAGTTGCCGACGAAGTTTGCTCATATCGGTGAGGTTCAATGCGACGGTAGTGCTCTCGGCGGTCGGATCAATCACCTTCGCCTGTGGTTTAGCCTCGGCAGCCAACAGCGCTGCTTCAGCTCTATCGAGCTCAGCCTTGCGCGCATTGACGATGGCGTTGTTGACCCCACCGGTCAGCGCCGGAGCCTTGGGCATCAATGCCCGCGCACGGCTCAGGGCGGTGGCAGCAGCATTCACATCGCCTTTTTGCAGCACGATCTGGCTGCGTTGCAGATAGGCTTCGGCGAGTTGCCGTTGGTACTGCACAAGGGATGGGTCGTTTGGCGACCCGGCCTGCAAGGCAGCCAGTTGATCTTCAGCAGTGGCCAGCTCGCTGCTGGCGAGGCTTTGCTCGAGCTGTGCGATGGCCGTTGCCCGCGCATCAGTGGCCTCGGTGGCCGCCGGTGGCGTGCTTTGACATGCGCCCAGTAGCAGCGAAAATGCAACAAGGAGCAGATAACGGGAGGCTAACAGCTTCATTCCTGCGACTCTCTATTTGCGCAAAAAACGAGCAAGTCTACACCCCTCGACGGGGCAGGACAAAACTCAGCAGAAACAGCGCGGCGGCGGCCACCACGATCGACGGGCCCGCCGGCGTGTCCTTGAACCAGGACAATGCCAACCCGCCACACACCGCGAGCATGCCCAGCAGGCTCGCACCCAGTGCCATCTGTTCCGGTGACCGGGCGTGACGTTGTGCCGCAGCCGCGGGGATGATCAGCAGCGACGTAATCAACAACACCCCGACGATTTTCATCGCCACGGCGATCACAACGGCGATCAGCAACATCAGGGTCAGACGCAGCGCCGGCACCGGCAAACCTTCCACCCTCGCCAGCTCTTCATGCACCGTGATCGCCAGCAATGGCCGCCA